>DASXJN010000060.1:0-19762 GCA_036497365.1 Jatrophihabitantaceae bacterium
CAGTGCGGCAAAGGCGGGTTCAGCTCGGACATTCGCACGGCCGCCGCCGCCCCGTGCACCGCCGACGTCGACGCGACCGGCTACGCGCTCATGGCGCTCCAGGCGCTCGGCGGCCACGCGGATGTGATCAAGCACGCCGCGTCCTGGCTCGCGGCGAAGCGCGCGGCAAACGGTTCATGGACCGCGCAGGGAGGCCCGGACATCGACTCGACCGCGCTCGCCACCGTCGGGCTGCACATCGCCGGTCGATCGACGACGAAGTCACTGGCATGGCTCAAGCGTCAGCAGGTGACGACCGGGCCGACCGTCGGCGCCGGCGCCGAGCGCGGCGCGCTCAAGTACTTCGGCAAGTTCGATCCGGCTTCGTCGATCAAGGGGACTTCGGACGGCGTGCTCGGCCTGACGTTGCAGAGCCTCGCGACGCTCAGCGTGAAAGGCGCAAGCAAATCTCTCCCGGTGCTCGCACTCGACAAGGCGACGCTGTCGCACCCCACGGTCAAGCGTGGCTCGGCCGAAAAGGTCACCGGCACCGGCTTCGCCGCCAAGGAGCGCGTCTTCGTCACTGTCGGTTCCGAGCAGGTCGGCAGGCACATGGCGAACAAGGACGGCACGCTGGTCTTTCGCTTCACCATGCCGGGCGGGCTCTCGAGCGGACAGCACACGGTCAAGCTGACCGGGCACCGGTCGGACCTGGCGAGCAAGGTGTCGGTCACCGTCAAGTGAGTCCGTCATGATCCGCGCAATTCGCCTGGCCGTCGCGGTCGCATCCTTCGGTGCGGCCGCGGCGATCAGTGCACTGCCGGCCGAGGCGACGGCTACGAGTCCGACCCACGTCGGGATCGTCGTCCGCCTCTCGAGCACCTCGACCGTGACCGCGTGCGTGACGCAGGGCGGGTCGGGACTCGATGTGCTCGTGCGTGGTTTCCCGAACACCGACATCCCCACGTCGGGGCCGTATGCCGGCTTCGTCGTCAGCATCAACGATGTGGGGCAGAACCCGCCGGACGACACGCACTACTGGTCGTACTGGCACGCGACCGCGAACGGCTGGAAGTACAGCAGCAGCGGTGGCGCGTCCTACACCCCCAAGTCCGGTGCGGTCGAGGGATGGTCGTACGTCGACGGTCAGAACAATGCACCGAAGCCGCCGCGGTACAGCTACGAGAAGTTGTGCGGCGGCAAGGATCCGAAGCCGGCCCCCACGAGCACGCACCCGACGCCATCGCCGACGCACCGACCGGCTCGCAGCAGCAACGCCGTGTCCGCGCCGACACAACGTCGGCCGTCCCGGGCGCCGCACACGAGCACCGCCCGGACGTCCCCGTCCCCGTCGTCTTCGGCGCCGGCCTCGGCACCGAAGCGGCACGCTGCGAGGTCGCACTCGTCGAACCGCCGCTCGGTCGCTGCCAAGCACGCGCGCGCCACCCCGCGACCGACAACCGACGCCGCGGCCGGCGCCTCGAGCGCACCGGCGTCGCCGAGCGGCACCTTGGCCGCTGCCCAGCCGTCGCCCTCGCTGCAGCCCACCGCGGATCGACGGTCGACCTCCGGCTTCCCCGCGGTGGGCACCGTGCTTGCCGTCGTGGTCGTCGCCGCGCTCGGCGGCGTTGCCTGGCTGCGACACAGGCGCCGGCCGGAGTAGCCGCCGATGTCGCGATCGCTGCCGCCGCCACGCCTGCTGCATCCGGGCGCGTGGTGGCTGTGGGCGCTCGCCCTCGCCTTCGCGTCGATGCGAACGAGCGATCCGCTCCTGCTCATCACGATCGCAGTCGTCGCCGCGGTCGTCGTCGCCGCCCGTCGCGGCAGGGCACCGTGGGCGCGCGCCTACGGATTGCTGCTCAAGCTCGGCCTGCTGACCGTCGTCGTGACGATGGCGTTGCAGGTACTGCTCGGCACCCGCTACCCCGGGCACACGCTGATCACGCTGCCGTCCGTACCGCTGCCGCATTGGCTCGGCGGCATCTCCCTCGGTGGCCCGATCACCGGCGAGGCGCTGTTGAACTCCTTCGTCACCGGGCTGCGCCTCGCCGTGCTGCTCGCCTGCTTCGGTGCGGCGAACGCACTGGCGCATCCGGCCCGGCTGGTGCGCATCCTGCCCGCCGCGCTCTACGAGGTCGGCGTCGCGGTGGTGGTCGCGTTGACCTTCGTCCCGCAACTTGCCGAGTCGGTGGTGCGGGTGCGGGCTGCGCAACGCCTGCGCGGCCGCTCCGTCACCGGGCTGCGCGGCCTCCGCGGGTTGCTCGTGCCGGTGCTCGCCGAGGGCCTCGAGCGCGCGATCATGCTTGCTGCATCGATGGATTCGCGCGGCTACGGACGGCGAGCACACCAGCCGGTCGCCGCCCGACGGCTCAGCGCGGCCGGCGTACTCCTCGGGCTGGGCGGTTCGGTCGTCGGCACGTACGAGATCATCGCGGCCGACGGACGGACCCTCGGTGTTGCGCTGCTGTGCTGCGGAGTGGGCGTCGCGCTGGCCGCCGGCTTCGTCGCCGGACGTCGCACGCATCGCACGCGGTATCGACCCGATCAGTGGCGCTGGCCGGAGTGGCTGGTGACGTCGTGCGCTGCGACGGTCGCCGTGACGTACGCACTGACGGTGCACGACCCGGTCACCACCGGCGTGCCGCTGGCGTGGCCGACGCTGCGCATCGCACCGTTCTTGGCCACGCTCGTCGCCGCGCTGCCGGCAGTACTCACCCCGGAAGTTCCCGGCGCGGAAACCAAGCCGGTTGCGGCCGCCGCACTGCAGAAGGTGGCTGCGTGATCGACTTCGAGAACGTCTCCATCACCTACGACGGCAGTCGCGAACCGGTCCTGCGCGATGTCACGCTGCACGTCCCCGAAGGTGAGTTGTGCCTGGTCGTCGGGAGCACCGGCAGCGGCAAGTCGACGTTGCTCGGTGCGGTCAACGGGCTCGTACCGCACTTCACCGGCGGCCGGCTGTCCGGGCACGTGCGCGTGGCCGGACGGGACACGCGGAACCATCCGCCGCGCGAACTGGCCGATGTCGTCGGCGTCGTTGCGCAGAACCCGGCCGCTACCTTCGTCGCCGACACGGTCGAGGACGAACTCGCCTACACGATGGAATCCCTCGCCCTGCCGCAGGATGTGATGCGCCGCCGCGTCGAGGACACGCTCGACCTCCTCGGGTTGACCGACCTTCGCGACCGTTCCGTCTCGACGCTGTCCGGCGGGCAGGCACAACGCGTCGCGATCGGCGCGGTGCTCACCGCACACCCGCGCGTGCTCGTGTTGGACGAACCGACCTCGGCACTCGACCCCGCTGCCGCCGAGGACGTCCTCGCCGCGGTGCAGCGCCTCGTGCACGATCTCGGCCTGACCGTCTTGATGGCCGAACACCGCCTCGAGCGAGTCGTGCAGCACGCCGACACGGTGCTGTGGCTGCCCGGCAACGGTGCGCCGGTCGAGCGCGACGAGCCACGCGCGATCATGGCCCGCGCGCCGATCACACCGCCGATCGTCACACTCGGCCGCCGCCTCGGCTGGTCGCCGCTGCCACTCACGGTGCGCGACGCACGCCAACCGGCGCGAGCGCTGCGCGAGCGGCTGCCCGCCACACCACGCCTGGCCGGTGCTCAGTCGCTCGGCGAGGTCGTCGCTGCCGTGGAACGGCTGACCGTGCGGTACGGCCCGCTCGTCGCGTTGCGCGAGGTTTCGCTCAGCGTACGGGCCGGTGAGGTGGTTGCGCTGATGGGACGAAACGGCGCGGGCAAGTCGACTCTGCTCGGAGCTCTCACCGGGCTGGTTGCGCCCGCGGGCGGGACGGCCCGGGTCGTCGCCGCCGACCCGCGCACGCTGCGTGGTCGCGCGTTGACCCGGCACGTGGGACTCGTCCCGCAACAACCGGGCGACCTGCTCTATGCCGACACCGTCGCCTCCGAGTGCCGCACCGCCGACGACGAGTCCGGCGCCCCGTCAGGCACCGCCCTCGCGGCGTTGCACCGCATCGCCGGCGACATCGATCTCGACCTCCACCCGCGCGACCTGTCCGAGGGGCAACGGCTGGCGCTGGCGCTGGCCGTGGTGCTCACCGCCAGTCCCCCGCTCTTGTTGCTCGACGAACCCACCCGCGGGCTCGACTATCCCGCCAAGGCCCGATTGGTGGCCGCATTGCGCGAACTTGCCGCGGACGGGCACGGCATCGTCCTTGCCACCCACGACGTCGAACTGGCCGCCGAGGTCAGCAGCCGCACGGTGGTGCTGGCCGACGGCGACGTGGTCGCGGACGGACCCAGCCGCGACGTGGTCACCCAGTCACCGATCTTCGCGCCGCAGGTGGCCAAGGTGCTCGCGCCGCTGCCCTACCTCACCGTGGACGACGTCCTCGCCTCGCTGGACGTGGCATGAGCCGGCCCAAGGAGGACTCATGAGTCGCGCACTCGTGCTGCGGCCGCGCGCGCTCGCGGCGATCATCGCGGTCAGCCTCGTCGGGATCGGCGCGTTCACGTGGCCGCTCGTGCTCGGCTTCTCGTCCGCGGACACGCAGCACACGCATGACGCGCCGTGGATCTTCTTGCTGATGCTGCCCTTGCTGCTGCTCGTGGTCGCCGCCGAGATCGCCGACGGCGGCATCGACGCGAAGGCCGTCGCGTTGCTCGGCGTGCTGGCCGGCACCTGCGCGGTGCTGCGGCCGATCACCGGCGGGGTCACCGGCGTGCAACTGATGTTCTTCCTGCTCGTCCCTGCCGGGCGGGTGTTCGGACCGGGGTTCGGCTTCGTCCTCGGCAACGTCGCCATGTTCGCCTCGGCCGCGTTGACCGGCGGCGGCGGTCCGTGGCTGCCGTTCCAGATGCTCGCGGCCGGCTGGGTGGGCATGGTGGCCGGCTGCCTGCCGCGGGTACGCGGACGAGCCGAGGTGCTGATGCTGGCCGCCTACGGTCTCGCGGCAGGAATCGCGTACGGCTTCGTGCTCAACCTGTGGTTCTGGCCGTTCGGCACGAACGGCGTCGGCGTGAGCGCGGCGGTGACGTTCGACCCCGGCGCGCCGCTGGTCGAGAACCTGCGTCGCTGGCTGGCGTTCAGCACCAGTACCAGCCTCGGCTTCGACATCCCGCGCGGCATCGCTACCGCGGCAGCGCTCCTGCTCGTCGGTCGGCCGGTGCTGCTGGCGCTGCGACGCGCGGCCCGGCGGGCGGCATTCGACGCCACGCCGGAGTTCGCCTCGTAGGTTTAACGCATGACTCTCGCCGGGCTGGGGACCGATGTCGAATGGCCGGACAGCGAGGCGAGTACGGCCGTGCGCGAAGAGCTCGTCAGCCGACCGGAACTCGGCCGACTTGCCACGCTCGCCGAGTGGATCGCCGGTGTCCGCCCGCCTGGTGCCGAATTCGACAAGGCCCGGCTCGTCGTTGTCGGCACCGAAGCGTCCGAGCTCGTCCTCGACACGGCCGAGGCGGTCGGTGCCGAGGTGACGGGCACGCCGACCGACGGCGGGTTCGAGGCCGGCGTCGCGCTCGCCGACGGCGCGGCCGACCGGGGCACCGAAGTATTGATCGTCGCTGCGCCGCAGATGCGCGCCGACGCTGCGATCGCGGTCGCGGTGCTGACCGGCACCGAACCGGTGAAGGTGCTCGCCCGCGGCGCGGCGGCAACCGATCCCGAGGCCTGGATGCAATTCGCCGTCGAGGTCCGCGATGCGCGCCGCCGGTGCATGCCGCACCACGACGAGCCGGACGACCTGCTTGCCGAACTGGACTCGCCACGGCTCGCGCTCATCGCGGCGCTCGTGCTGCGGGCTGCGGCTCGTCGCACACCGATCGTCCTGGACGGCGCGGTCGCCTGCGCCGGGGCGCTGCTCGCCTACGAAGCTGCACCTCGAGCAGTGCGCTGGTGGTCGGCGGCCGACCAGGGGCCGGATCCATTGCACGAGATCGCGCTGAGCCGGCTCGGCCAGGAACCCATCCTCGGCCTCGGCACCGGTCTCGGCGACGGCCTGGCCGGGCTGCTCGCCCTTCCGGTGCTGCGCGCCGGAATCGCGCTCTCGTCCGGATAGGCTCGTGACGTGGCCGAACACGACGAGGAGCCACCCGAGCCGACCACGCCGGTCCTGTCGAACTCCGCACGGGATGCCAACGAGGCGGTCACCTGGGGAGTCCGCGTCGCCGCGGCGTGGACCTGGCGGGTGCTCGTCATCGCCGCGGGCCTGTACGTGCTCGCGATCGTGTTCAAGCGGGTCGAACTGGTCGCGTTCTCGTTCATCCTCGCGCTGTTCCTGACCGCGGTCCTGCACCCGATCGAGCGGGCGCTGCGCCGGCTGCCGGGACCACGGTCGGTCTCGGCTGCGCTGGCCCTGCTCATCGGTGTCGCCGCGTTCGTCGGTATCGGTTGGTTCGTCACGTGGCAGATCACCACGCACTCGACCGAACTGGGCGACCAGATCTCGAACTTCGTCGAGAAGTCTCGGGACTGGCTGCAACACGGCCCGCTGCACCTCAAGTCGTCCGACATCGACAAGCTCGCCAACAACATCACCAATACGGTCAAGCAGCACCAGGGCGCCTTGATCAGCGGAGCGATCGAAACCGTCCGCACGGTGGCCGAGGCACTCGGCGCGCTGCTGCTGATCCTGCTGTCGACGTTCTTCCTGCTGCGCGACGGCGACGAGATCTGGCATTGGACGCTGCGGCTGTTCCCGCGCGCCGCGCATGAGCGTGTCGACCTCGCCGGGCGTGCCGGATGGCGGACCTTCGGCGGCTACATGCGCGGGCAGGTGATCATCGCGCTGTTCCACGGCATCTCGGTGATGATCGTGCTGTTCGTCCTGCGCGTTCCGCTCGCGGCGGCGCTCGGCGTGTTGATCTTCCTCGGATCATTCGTGCCGCTCGTCGGCCTCACCGTCACCGGCGCGCTGTGCACCGCGGTGGCGCTGCTCGAACACGGCGTCACCGCGGCGATCGTCGTCGCGGCGGCGATCATCGTGCTGGTCCAGCTCGAAGCGCACCTGCTGCAGCCGGTGATCATGAGCCGCAGCGTGGAGGTGCATCCGCTGGCGATCGCGCTCTCGGTGATCACCGGGACGCTCCTCGCCGGCATCGTCGGAGCCCTCCTTGCGGTGCCGTTCGTCGCGTTCCTCAACTCGACCGTGCACGCGCTGCGCGACACCCCGGCCGTTCCGGAAGGCCCGGGCGACTTCCCGGTGGCACAACGCAACGATCCTGGCGGCGATCCCGTCGACCCGGTCGCCGAAGCCGAGGAGAAGGCGTAGCCCCTCCGTTCAGCGCACGTGCAGTTCGACGAACGGCGGCCGCACCACCCGCATCGCCGAGGCCCGGCCGCGCACGTCGAGTTCGACCTCGTCGCCCTCGACGACGCCTGATTCGATGTCGAGCAGGGCCAGGCCGATGCCCTTGCGCAGCGTCGGCGAGAACGTCCCGCTGGTCACCTCACCGACGTCGGCACCGCCCGACCGCACCGGCATGTGCGGGCGCGGAATGCCCCGGTCGAGGGACTCAAGACCCCACAGCACGCGGCGTGGACCGTCCTGCTTCTCAGCCGTAAGCGCGTCGCGGCCCCAGAACTCGTCCTTCTTCCACCCGACCGCCCACGTCGAGCGAGCCTGCACCGGGCTGATCTCGAGCGAGAGATCCTGTCCGTGCAGCGGGTAGCCGGCCTCGGTGCGCAGCGTGTCACGGGCGCCGAGCCCGGCCGGGCGGCCTCCGAACGACGTGGCCTGGTCGGTGAGTGCGTCCCACAAGGCCGGCGCCGCGGTCCAGGACGGAACGAGTTCGTAGCCGTGTTCGCCGGTGTAGCCGGTTCGGCAGACCCGAACCGGCTCGCCCGCGAAGCTCGCGTCGAGGTAGGCCATGTAGTCCAGTTCGGCGGGCAGGCCGAGCGCACCGAGCACGTCGGGTGAGCGCGGACCCTGCACCGCGAGCACACCGAAGTCCTGATGCTGGTTGGTCACCTCGATGCCGTCCGGCGCGGCGGCCACGAGCCGCCGGACGACCTCGGTGGTGTTGGCCGCGTTCGGGACGAGGAACACCTCGTCGTCGCCGACCAGGTAGGCGATCAGATCGTCCACGACGCCGCCGGACGGATCGCAGCACAGCGTGTACTGCGCCTTGCCCGGCGCGATCCGACCGAGATCGTTGGTCAGGCACGCGTTGGCGAAGTCGCGCGCACCGGCACCCCGCACGGTCGCCTTGCCCAGATGTGAGACGTCGAAGATGCCGACGGCCTCGCGCACCGCGGCATGCTCCTTCAACACACCGCCGCCACTCGCCGCGTACTCGATCGGCATCTCCCAACCGCCGAAGTCGGCGAGCTTCGCGCCGAGCGCGACGTGCCGGTCGTGGAGCGGCGAACGAAGCAGTTCGGTCATACCGCCACCCTAGGGCCGTCGCGTCGGGCGGTATCGCCGCCTCCGCATACGATCTCTGCCATGCCGAAGGTGTCGCTGCTCGCTCCGTCCGCCGCTCTGTCCGCCGACGCTGTCGTCGTCGGCGTGTTGAAGACTCCGGACGGACCGAGGTTGGCGCCGGGCGCCAAGCCGGTCGATGACGCACTCGGCGGCACGCTTGCCGGCGCACTCGGTGCCGCCGGCGCGACCGGTGGCGTCGACGAAATCATCAAGATCCCCACGCTCGGCCTGGCGAAGTTCCCGCTCGTCGTCGCGACCGGACTCGGACCCGACGGCGATGCCGAAGCACTGCGTCGCGGTGTCGGCGCAGCACTGCGCGGGCTCACCGGCAAGCGCACCGTGCACATCGCGATCGACGGGCCGGTCGGTGCGCTGGCCGAAGGAGCAGCACTCGGCGCCTACTCGTTCACCAGCTACAAGTCGCAGCCCGAAGCCGCCAAGCTGCGCACCGTCACGGTCGCCGCTGCGGAGGACAAGCAGGCCAAGGCCGACCTCAAGCGCGCCGCGGCGCTGACCGACGCGATCGCGTTCGTCCGCGACCTGGTCAACACTCCGCCGAACGATCTGTACCCGGCCACGTTCGCGGATCGCGTCGAGGAACGCGCGACCAAGGCCGGACTGTCGGTCGAGGTGCTGGACGAGCGAGCGCTCAAGCGCGGCAAGTTCGGCGCGATCCTCGCGGTGGGCTCGGGCTCGTCGCGCCCACCGCGGCTGGTGCGGCTCACCCACCGGCCGGCACGGCCGGTCGCGAAGCTCGCACTCGTCGGCAAGGGCATCACCTTCGACTCCGGCGGCCTGAACATCAAGACGTCGAACATGGGCTCGATGAAGTCCGACATGGGCGGAGCGGCAGCCGTCATCGGCGCCACGCTGGCCTGCGCGGCCCTACGCCTGCCGGTCGAGGTCACCGCCACCGTCCCGATGGCCGAGAACATGCCGTCCGGTGCCGCGTACCGCCCCAGCGACGTGATCACGATGCGCGGCGGACGGACCGTCGAGGTTGCCGACACCGACGCCGAGGGACGGTTGATCCTGGCCGACGCGATCGTGCGGGCCGCCGAGGACGCTCCGGACTACCTGATCGAGGCGTCCACGCTCACCGGTGCCCAGCTCGTCGCGCTCGGCACCCGGGTCATCGGCGCGATGGGCGACGACGCCTGGCGTGACCAGGTGGCTGCTGCGGGCAACTCGGTCGGCGAGGCGGTCTGGCCGATGCCGATCCCCGGCGAGCTGCGCCCGGCCCTCGACTCGTCCGTGGCCGACCTGACCAGCCTGACCGGCGAGCGCTGGGGCGGCATGCTCGTCGGCGGCGCGTTCCTCGGCGACTTCGTGCCGGAGGGGCTGCCGTGGGTGCACCTCGACATCGCCGGCCCGGCGTTCAACCTGGGTCAGCCGTGGGGCTACACGCCCAAGGGCGGCACCGGCGCAGCAGTGCGGACGATCGTCGCGACCGCCGAAGGGCTGCTGGGCTGATCGTCGCTCAGCCGGTGCCCTCGGCCTTGCGGCGGGCGTTCCACTCGCGCATCCGTTGCGGGTACCCGACCACGCCGACGTCGTAGAGCGGGATCGCGTGCTTCTTGGCGAAGGAGTTCGCGCCGTTGACGCCGTCGACGCGCCGGCGGGTCCACTCGCCGGTGCCGGCCACCAGGACGAGGGTCGTCTCGGTGACGGCGGTGCGCGGCTCGAGGAACGCCTCGACGCCCGCACGCGTCTTGGCGAACTCGGACAGGTGCTGCACGTCGGCCGAATCGGCCGTGCGCAACGTCCCCGGGCGCTGCTTCCTGCGCGGCAACCAGCTCATCGGCGCCTCCCCTCCCCGCAGATCATGACAGCAGCACCCGTGGATCGCCTGTCGCACCGCTGCCCGCGCTGGAACAGGGCCTGAGCACCGCTGGTTTTGCTAGTGCCAAGATGGACAGACATCCGAACTTCCGGGAGACAGTAGTGGCCGACAACCAGTCCGATCTCGTGATCCTCGGCGGCGGCAGCGGCGGGTACGCCGCGGCGCTGCGCGCGGCAGAGCTCGGCAAATCCGTCGTTCTCATCGAGAAGGACCGCGTGGGAGGCACGTGCCTGCACCGGGGCTGCATCCCGACCAAGGCGCTGCTGCACGCCGGCGAGATCGCCGACGGTGCCCGCGAGAGCGCGGCCTTCGGGGTGAACGCGACGTTCGAGGGCGTCGATATGGCCGGCGTCCACAAGTACAAGGACGGCGTGGTCACCAAGAACTGGAAAGGGCTGACCGGGCTCATCAAGAGCCGGGGCATCGAGATCGTCGAGGGCGAGGGCCGCCTGGTCGGGCCGAAGACGGTGCAGGTCGGCGAAAACACCTACACCGGCACGAACCTCGTCCTGGCCACCGGCTCGTACTCGCGCACGCTGCCCGGCCTCGACCTGGACGGCCGGCGCGTGATCGCGTCCGAGCATGCCCTGCAGCTCGACCACGTGCCGGCGACGGCGATCGTGCTCGGGGGTGGCGTGATCGGCTGTGAGTTCGCCTCCGCGTGGACGTCCTTCGGCGCCGAGGTCACCATCGTCGAGGCGCTGCCGCACCTCGTCCCGCTCGAGGACGAGAACAGCTCCAAGCTGCTCGAGCGGGCGTTCCGCCGCCGCAACATCAAGTTCAAGGTGGGCACGCGGTTCGAGAAGGTCGAATCCACCGACGACGGCGTGCGGGTGCACCTCGAGGGCGGCGAAACGCTCGAGGCCGAGCTGCTGCTCGTCGCGGTCGGGCGTGGGCCGGTGTCGGCCGATCTCGGCTACGAGGACCAAGGCGTGACCATCGAGCGCGGGTTCGTCATCACCGACGAGTTCCTGCGCACCTCGGCCGACGGCGTGTACGCGGTCGGTGACCTGATCTCGATCGGCGGCGAGCCGCACCTGCAGCTCGCGCACGTGGGCTTCGCCGAGGGCATCCTCGTCGCCGAGCACATCGCCGGGCTGCCGGTCGTCCCGATCGACTACCACGGCGTCCCGCGCATCACCTACTCCTCGCCGGAGGTCGCGTCGGTCGGCCTGACCGAGGCCGCCGCGGCAGAGAAGCACGGCCAGGACGCGCTCAAGATCGTCAACTACGACCTGTCCGGCAACGGCCGGTCGGCGATCCTCAACACCAAGGGTGCGGTGAAGCTGGTCGCACTGCAGGACGGCACCGTGCTCGGCGTGCATATCGTCGGCGACCGCGTCGGCGAGCTGATCGCCGAGGCGCAGCTGATCTACAACTGGGAGGCCCTGGCCAGCGAGGTCGCCCAGCTGATCCATCCGCACCCGACCCAGTCGGAGGCGATCGGTGAGGCGCACATGCTGCTCGCCGGCAAACCGCTGCACGTGCACGACTGATTGATCTCTTCCGCCTACACCGTCTGCAAAGACCGAAGGAGCTGCGTCGATGGCGACGTCTGTGACCATGCCGCGTCTCGGTGAGAGCGTCACCGAGGGCACCGTGACCCGCTGGCTCAAGAGCGAGGGCGAGCACGTGGACGCCGACGAGCCGTTGCTCGAGGTCTCCACGGACAAGGTCGACACCGAGGTCCCGTCGCCGGCGTCCGGCACGCTGTTGTCGATCAAGGTGCAGGAGGACGAGACCGTCGAGGTCGGTGCCGAGCTCGCAGTGATCGGCGAGGCCGGCGAAGACGGCGGCGGCTCGGACGACTCGTCGAGCCAGGCTGAGGCAGAACCCGAGCCGGAAGCCGAGCCCGAGCCAGAGCCCGAGCCAGAACCCGAGCCAGAGCCAGAGCCAGAGCCGGAACCGGAGCCGGAGCCCGAGCCGGAGCCACAGTCCGAGCCGGAGAAGACCGCCGAGGCCGCAGCGCCGGAGTCGAAGTCCGAGGCACCGGCGCCCGGCCCGTCGCCGGCACCTGCGCCGGCCGCCGCCCCTGCCGCGCACGCGAGCGAGGACGAGGAGGACGACGAGGTCGCCGGCACGTACGTCACGCCACTGGTCCGCAAGCTGGCCAGCGAGCACGGCGTCGACCTGAACTCGATCCAGGGCACCGGGGTCGGTGGCCGGATCCGCAAGTCCGACGTGCTGGCCGCCGCGGAGCGCGGCCGTCAGCAGCCTGCCGAGCCGGCGGCCGCACCCGCCCCGGCGGCCGCACCGAAGCCGGCGGCGACCGCACCGGCTCCATCCGCGCCTGCGGCCGCCTCGTCCAGTGCCGGCAAGCGTGGCCGGGTCGAGCCGATGTCGCGCATGCGGCAGGTGATCGCGGCGCGCATGGTCGAGTCACTGCAGATCTCTGCCCAGCTCACGACCGTCGTCGAGGTCGACGTCACCAAGATCGCCCGGCTACGGGCGCAGGCCAAGAACGACTTCGAGGCGCGCGAGGGCGTCAAGTTGTCGTTCCTGCCGTTCTTCGCGGTTGCGGCCATCGAGGCGCTCAAGGCGCACCCGATCGTCAATGCCTCGGTCGACGTGGACAAGAAGGAGATCACCTATCACGACGCCGAGCACCTGGGCGTCGCGGTCGACACCGACCGCGGCCTGCTGGTGCCGGTGATCCACAACGCGGGTGACCTCAACCTCGGCGGGCTGGCCCGCAAGATCGCCGACCTCGCCGCGCGCACCCGCGACAACAAGGTGAGCCCGGACGAACTCGGTGGCGGCACGTTCACGCTGACCAACACCGGCAGCCGCGGTGCACTGTTCGACACGCCGATCATCAACCAGCCGCAGGTGGCGATCCTCGGCACCGGCGCGGTCGTGAAGCGTCCGATCGTGGTGACCGACGCCGATCTCGGCGAGACGATCGCGATCCGTTCGATGGTGTACCTCGCGCTGTCCTACGACCATCGGATCGTCGACGGCGCCGACGCCGCGCGGTTCCTGGTGACGGTCAAGGACCGTCTCGAAGCGGGTGCGTTCGAACGGACGCTGGGCCTGGCTTAGAAGGCAGAGAGGCATAGTGCACGTCGTCCTCGCCGGCGCGTCCGGGCTGATCGGCTCAGCGCTCAAGGCGCAGCTGCAAGAGCACGACCATCAGGTCAAGGCGCTCGTCCGACGCGACCCGTCCGGCGCCGGCGAGGCCCGGTGGGATCCGGCGAACGGCCGGATCGACGCCGGCTTCCTCGCCGACGCCGATGCGGTGGTGTGCCTGTCCGGCGTGGGCGTCGGCGACCGCCGGTGGACCGAGTCGTACAAGCGCACGATCGTCGACAGCCGCGTCGACACCGTCGAGACGATCGCGCATTCGCTGGCCGAGCACGGCGGCCCGCGCGTATTCCTCGCCGCGTCCGCTGTCGGGTACTACGGCGATACCGGCGACCGGCTGGTGGAGGAGGACTCCCCGCCCGGCTCGTCGTTCCTTTCGCGGGTGTGCGAGCGGTGGGAGGCCGCCGCCGATCCCGCCCGCGCGGCCGGTGTACGCGTCGTCCACACCCGCACAGGTCTGGTGCTGGCTCCCGGCGGCGGGCTGCTCGAACGGCTCAAGCCTCTCGTCCAACTGGGCGTGGCCGGTCGGCTCGGCAGCGGCAAGCAGTACATGCCGTGGATCTCGCTGCGCGACGAGGTCCGGGCGATCGAGTTCGCGCTGACCTCCGACGTCTCCGGACCGGTGAACCTGACCGGACCGGTGCCGGCCCGCAACGCCGACTTCGTCGCCACGATGGGCCGGATCCTGCACCGCCCCACGGTGTTGCCCGCGCCCGGCTTCGCGATCCGTGCCGCGCTCGGTGAGTTCGCCGGCGAGATTCTCGGCGGCCAGCGGGCGGTGCCGGCCGCGCTTACCAAGGCCGGCTTCGAGTTCGAGCACGCCGACCTCGACGCCGCGCTGCGCTGGGCGCTCCGCGCCTGACCGAGTGGGTGCTCCGCGCCCGACCGGGTTAGCCTCGCGCGGTGGCGATTCCGGTGCTGTGGCTGATCGGTCCGTCCGGCGTCGGCAAGTCGAGCGTCGGGTGGGCTGTCTACACACGGCTCTACCGCACCGGCGACCTCACCGGCTATGTCGACCTCGATCAGGTCGGGCTCTGCTACCCGCAACCGCAGGACGATCCGAACAACCACCGGGTCAAGGCCGCCGGCCTCGCCGCGATGCTGCAGGTCTACCGCGGTTTCGGCGCTACCCGACTCGTCGTGTGCGGTGGCGCCGAGCACGCCGACCTGGCGCCGCTGTATCTCGAACGTCTGCCCGACACCGACTCAGTGATCGTTCGGCTGCGGGCAGACTCCGCCACGCTGCGGGAACGGATCTTCGCGCGCGGCCGTGGACACGGCCCGGCACTTCCGGGCGGCTTCGTCGGGCTGCCCGACGAGACGCTCGAAGAAATGGCGCGAGAGGCCGCGGACGAAGCCGACGCCCTCGATCGGTGCGACTTCGCGCACGCGTGCATCGACACCGACGGCCGCACCGTCGCCGAACTCGCCGACGAGGTGCTGACCCTCTTCCCCTGAAGCGTCAGGAACGGCCGCGCTGGTCGGCGGCGATCAGCCACCGGCCGCTTCGCCGCACGAGGGTCATGCTCAACGGCACCGGCGAACTGCCCCGCACCGGGGACGCCGACATCCCGGCACAGGTGAGCCGCGCCGCGGCGACCGCGACCTGAGCCTGCAGGTGGACGACGCTCGGCGTCCGCCCGGTGACGCGCACCGACTCGAACGTGCTGTGCAGCCCGCGCAACGCGCACCCGGACGGAACGAGGGTCCGCAGTCGCGAACGGTCGCGCTGCACGAGCCGCGCCGACGCGTACACCCGGACGAGCAGCCGCGGATCACGCCGTGCATAGGCCAGCCCGCGCGCCGCGTCGAGACGCGCGAGGATCGCCCGGATCTGGCTCGGCGTAGCCGGCGGCGACGGCGCGATCGACTCGGGAGCCGACGGGAGTGACGCAGGTGTCGCCGCGACCGGCACGTCGTTCGCCGCGGACGGGCGTCCCGACGGCCAGAACAAGAACAGGGCCAGGCTCGCCAGTGCCAGGACGATCAGGCCCACGACCAGGCCGCGCGCGATCCGCGGCCGAGATCGGGCGAGATGCCGGCCCGGCGGCGACGCGAACGGCGACGGGGCTCGGACGCCGTAGGTGAGCGGTGGCTCGCCGACGAACGGCACCTCGGACGCTGCGCCCGGCGGTGTGCCCTCGCCGGCGGGGACGGACTGCAGCGGCCACGACTCACGCACGAGCGGGGCCGGCCGCACCCGACCGGCGGCCAGCTCGACGGCGACCGGTCGAGCCGCCGTGCGCAGCTCGAGCGCGAAGTCCGCGGCGGTGCCGCGCTGCGCGGGATCGATGCGCAGTGCCCGCCGCACGACTTCGGCGACCGGTTCGGGGATACCCGCGCTCGAAAGGCGTCCGGCGAAGTCCGGCCGCTCGTCCAGCGCGGCAGCATCGAAGACCTGCGCCGGATCGGTGCCGCACCACGCAGGCGTGCCCGTCAGCGCATGCAGCGCGACCGCGCCGAGCATGAACACGTCACTCGCAGGCATCGGCAGCGAGCCGGCGGCGACCACCGGATCGACGTAGGCCGGCGTGGTGCGCACCGAGGTCGAGTCACCGCGCAACCGGGCCACCCCGAGGTCGGCGAGCAACGGCAACCCGATGTCGGTGAACAGGATGTTTGCGCTCGACACGTCGCCGTGCACGATCCCGCTCTGGTGCGCGTATGCCAGCGCCGCCCCGATCGGGGCAATGGCAGCGATCGTCTCGCCGACAGTCAGCCGACCGCGGCGCGCGAGCAGTGCGGCCAGCGACCCACCCGCGGCCAGGTCGAGGACGAGCACGATCGCTTCGTCGTCCAGATGGCGGACCTCGTGCAGCTTCATCAGGTGCGGATGATCAAGGGTCGACAGCATCGCCGCCTCGGACAGCGCCGACTTGCGTTGCGCCGCATCGGAGAGCCAGATGCGCTTGAGCGCGACCGGGACGCCGGTCGAGACGACCCTGGCCCGCCACACGTCCCCGGACGAGCCGGCGCCGAGCGACTGCTCGATCCGGTAGCCCGGCAGGCGCCACTCGCTCCTCATGACCCGACGCTAGGTCAGGCACACCGTGCCGGACCGGTTATCCACAGGACCGGTGTCAGCGACCCGTCCTAGGGTGGGCGCATGGCTCTGTTCGGTGCGCACGTCGACTCGTCCGATCCGCTGACTGCCGCCGAGGCCACCGGTGCCGAGGCGGTCCAGTTCTTCCTCTCCGATCCGCAGGGCTGGAAGAAACCGGTCGAGCACGAGCACGCCGACGCGATCCGCGGCACCGACCTCACCGTTTACATCCACGCGCCGTACCTGGTGAATGTCGCGAGCACGAACAACAAGATCCGCATCCCGAGCCGCAAGATCCTCAGCCAGCACGCCGAGGCCGCCGCAGGTATCGGCGCCAAGGGACTGATCGTCCACGGTGGGCACGTCACGGCCAAGGACGATCCGGCCGTCGGTGTCGACAACTGGCGCAAGACCTTCGAACGAGCACAGGAGGACGGCGGCTTCCCGCTCCCGATCCTGATCGAGAACACCGCAGGGGGCGACAACGCGATGGCCCGCCGGTTCGACCGGCTCGCGATGCTGTGGGACGCCGTGGGCGAATTCGGTCCGGGCTTCGTGCTCGACACCTGCCATGCGTGGGCCGGCGGCGAGCCGCTGCCCGACATCGTCGATCGCGTACTTGCGATCACCGGCCGGATCGACCTCGTGCACGCGAACAACTCGCGTGACACCTTCGACTCCGGTGCAGACCGGCACGCGAACTTCGACTCGGGCACGTTCGACTCGGACCTGATCGCGTCGGTGTGCCGTGACGCGGGCTGCGACGTCATCGTCGAGACCCCGGGCGGTCCCGAGGGGCAGGGCGGCGACCTCGACTACCTGCGCAAGCAGTTGCGCTGATGCCGGCAGACGCACCCACCATTCTTGCGACATCCGGCGGGCTCAAACCCGGTGTGCGCGCGCCGTGGTCGGTGGGCGGGCTCACCGACCACGCCCTCGACCTGTCGGGCGTGTCCGGCCGCCGCCCGAAGGTGTGCTTCCTGGCGACGGCCTGCGGTGACAACCCGCACGTGATCACGACGTTCTACAACGCCGCGATCGAGCGTGGCCTCACGCCCAGCCATCTCAGCCTGTTCACGATGCCGAACGTCGAGGACATCACCGCGCATCTGCTCGACCAGGACGTCATCTGGGTTTACGGCGGCAGCGTCGCCGGTCTGCTTGCCATGTGGCGACTGCACGGCGTCGACGACGCGATGCACGCGGCCTGGCGCGCCGGCGTCGTGCTCACCGGGGTGAGCGCCGGATCCCTGTGCTGGCATCTCGGCGGCACCACCGACTCGTTCGGCCCGCAGCTTCGGCCGGTCACGAACGGCCTCGGCCTCGTCCCGTACTCGAACGGGGTGCACTACGACAGCGAGGAGCAACGCCGTCCGCTGTTCCAGCAACTGGTCGCCGACGGCACCCTCCCGGCCGGTTACGCGACCGACGACGGCGTCGGTCTGCTGTACCGCGACACCGAGTTCGTCGAGGCGCTCACCGAACGGGACGGCAAGGGCGCGTACTTCGTCGAGCGCGGCCCCGACGGCACCGCCGTCGAGACCGCGCTCGAAACCCGCCTGCTCTGAGCCTGCGCGGCGAACCCCGCTAGACCTTGGAACCTGCCGGTTGCGCCTCGGCAAGCTCGCCCGGAACCGTCGGCAGCTGCTCGTCCGGCGGTTCGACCGACAGGCGCGGCAGGATCCGGTCCAGCCACCTCGGAAGGAACCAGTTCGACCTGCCGAACAGGTGCATCAGCGCCGGCACGAGCATCGTGCGCAGGATGAACGCGTCCAAGAACACCGCGGAGGCCAGTCCGAACCCGAAGATCTTGATCGGCCGACCGGGCGTGAGCAGGAAGCCCAGGAACACGGCCATCATGATGATCGCGGCCGCGGTGATGATGCCGCCGGTCTCGGCCTGGCCGATCGAGACCGCGCGCTTGTTGTCGCGGCTGTGCACCCACTCCTCGTGCATCCGGCTGACGAGGAACACCTGATAGTCCATCGACAACCCGAACAGGATCGCGAACAACATCACCGGAACCCAGGCATCGATCGGCGCGCCAGGACCGGCGCCGAGCGCGTCCGAACCCCAGCCGTACTGGAAGATCGCGACGACCAGGCCGAACGAGCCCGCCGCGGCGAACAGGTTCATCAACGCCGCCGTCAGCGGGACGACGAGGCTGCGGAACGCGATGAGCAGCAGGATGAACGAAAGCCCGACGACAACCGCGATGAACAGCGGCATCTTGCGGGTGAGCACCTTGGCGAAGTCGACGTTGATGGCCGTGTCGCCGTACATGTAGATCGAGTTCGACGTGCCGTTGTACAGCGGCGGCAGCACCGTCGATCGCAGGTTGCGCACCAATTGGTAGGTGTCCTCGGACTGCGGCGAAGTCGTCGACTTGAAGGACACGAACGCGACGGTCTTGGTCAGCGGGACGGTCGCCACGCTTGTCTTGTCCACGCCGGGTACGCCGGCCAGCGTCTGCGAGAGCTTGCCGAGGTACCCCTGGTCTGACGCGCCCGGCCCGCTTACCACCGCCTCGAGCGTGGAGTTGTAGCCCACGCCGAACTCCTGGGCGATCAAGTCGTAGCCGGTCCGTGTGGTCGAGCCCTTCGGGTCGCTGCCCTGGTCACTGTTGCCCAGCTGCAGTGAGAAGAACGGGATCGCCAGCGCAATCATCACCGCGGCGGCGCCGATCGCCACCAGCACACGGCGACGCGCGACGAACGCCGACCAGCGCGCCCAGAAACCGACCGGGCGGTTGTCGATGAACTGCTCGGCTCGCACCGCGGCACGCTGCTTGCGCGGCAGCACCTTCAGACCGAACAGGCTCAGCATCGCCGGTAGCAGAGTCAGTGAGGCGGCCATGGTGAAACCGACGGCCAGTGCGGTCGCGACGGCCATTCCGTTGAAGAAGCTCACGCCGAGGGCGATCAGGCCGAGGATCGCGATGCACACCGTGGTGCCGGCGAACAGCACCGCGCGACCGGAGGTGTTGATCGCGGTGGCGATCGACTCGTTCATCGGTATCCCGCGGCGCAGGTTGCGTCGATGCCGGGTGACGATGAACAACGCATAATCGACGCCCACACCGATGACCATGAGCTCGGCCAGATACGGCGTGATGTTCGAGACGTTGATGGCGTGCGTGAGCATGAAGATGACGCCGAGGCCGCTCACCAGGGCCACCGCCGCGCAGGCCAGCGGAAGTACCGTCGCCGCAACGGTCCGGAAGACCAACGCCAGGATGATGAGAGCCGCGAGGAAGCCGATGAACACCGACGCGCCAGAGCCGGCTTCCTGTCCGATGCCCGCGAACGCGTTACCGGTGAATTCGACCTGCAGCGTGCTGCCGTCGAGGGACTTCAGCGAGTCGTAGACACCCTTGAACAGGGTCTGGTCGTAATGGTTGCTCGCCCACGTGATC
>DASXJN010000061.1:0-30569 GCA_036497365.1 Jatrophihabitantaceae bacterium
GAGCTCGACGCGCGCAGCCTGCACCAGCTCGCCGGCGTCCACCCGCGAATACCGCACCGGCGACGCCTTCCGCAAGATCCACTGGCGGTCGTCGGCGCGCACCGGCGCTCTGATGGTGCGGCAGGAAGAGCGGCCGTGGCAGGGACACCTCACCGTGCTGCTCGACCTCCGACGGTGCGCGCACACCGAGATGCCATCCGGCACGTCGACGATCGAGGACGAGCGCGTCACCAACAGCCTCGAGTGGGCGATCAGCGCGGCCGCGACGATGGCCACGTACGCGATCGTGAACAACCGCGAGATCAGCCTCATCTCGGATCCCGGTGCGCCGTCGCGGCTACCCATGTTGGAGACCTCGATGGTCGCCGAGCACCTGGCCACGATCCGGCCGTCGTCGGCGCTGAACTTCGACGCCCTCGACGGGCTGCTCGCTCCGATCGCGCGGGAATCGACGCTGATCGCGATCCTCGGCGAGCTCGACGCGCGCAGCCTGCACCAGCTCGCCGGCGTCCACCCGCGCGGCGCGTCGACCGCGGCGCTGGCGTTGTTGCTCGACACCGGCACCTGGGCCCTGGGACCGGGCAGCAAGGAGGCCCTGTCGAGTGAGCAGGTGCGCAACGCGGCGCGCGTGCTCCGTTCAGCCGGCTGGCAGACGCTCATCGTGCAGTGCGGCGACACCGTTGCCGACTCGCTGCAACGGATGCTCACCGGCCGCGGTTCGGGCATCATCCCGCTGGCGGTGCGGCGATGACGACCGTGGCGCCGGAGAAGGTGACTCGCCCGTCCGAGCGTCGCAACGACCTGCGGCGCACCTTGCTCGCGGTGTTCGCCACCGGCCTCGGCGTCTTCCCGCTGAACGAACTGTTCGTCGATCGCGGCTGGATGATCGATGTCTGGCTGGCAATGCTCGTCGTGGTCGGCCCGGCCGCGCTGCTGCGGCGCACCCGTCCGGCTTCGGCTGGCCAGATCTGGATCGGTGTCGTCCTCCTCGTCCCTTGGCTGACCCTGAACTTCGTGCGCTCGCACGCGGTGCTCGGGTTCATTCCGCTGGCCGGTACGTGGCACGACGTCGGCCACCTCATGACGAGCCTGCACCGCACCACTTCGCACGGTGTCGCGCCGGTGCACACGACGGTGGCGATCCGGCTCGCGCTGTGTGCGCTGCTCGGCTTGATCGCCGCGCTCGTCGACCTCGTCGCGGTGGTGGGACGCCGCGGCGCGCTGGCCGGCGTGCCCTTGCTCGTCTCGTTCACGATCGCCGGTGCCGTACCGCGCCGGCCGGTGTCGTGGCTGTGGTTCGTCGTGTCCGCGATCGCGTTCCTCATCCTGCTGGCACTCGACTCGAGCGACGACCTGCAACGGTGGGGTCACTACATTCCGCGGTCCTCCCGCAGCAGACGGCAGGCGGCCGGTGCGATGTCGGCGCAGCGCATCGCGGTGATCGCGATCGGCGCCGCGGTCGTGCTGCCGATGTTCATCCCGGCAAACTCGCGCAACTTCGTGGCGAACCTGTTCCATCACAGCTCGGGAGACAACAGCGCCGGATTCGGCGCGGACTCGATCCACGACGGCAGCGGGACGAGCGGCATCGACCCGTTCGCCGCGCTGTTCGGACAGTTGAACCGCAACACCACGGTCAACCTGATGTCAGTGCGGGTGAGTTCGTCCGACCCCAGATTCGAAACCAAGGGCCATCAGCCGTTCTACCTGCGCACCAACGTCCTGCCGATCTTCAATGGCACCGGCTGGCGGCCGGGACCGGACGGCAGCGAAGCCGGCGTCGACGCCACGCAGTTCGACAGTTCGCCCGGCACGCCGTTCGCACCGACCAACATGACGTTCAGTGCGCAGATCACGGTGCACTCGTTACATTCGAATCCGCCGGTGTTCGCGACGCCGAGTTCGATGTCCGGCTTGTCGAGCAACACCAAGTGGAGCAAGCAGAACCAACTGCTCGTCGGCGCGGACATCGGCAGCGGCCAGGTGATCCAGGAGTCGGTCGCGCAGCCGGAGCCCACACAGAGCCAGCTCAAGGGTGCGACGGCCACGCAGCCGGCACTCGATCCGTGGTTGAAGCTGCCGCCCATCTCGGACTACGTCACCTCGCTCACCGCCAAGATCGTGCACAGCGCGACGACGCCGTACCAGCGGGCGCGTGCGATCAGCGATTTCTTCGCAGCTCCGGGCAACGGATTCACCTACAGCCTGGACGCGCCGAAGGGCGACTCGGGCGATGCGTTGACCGACTTCCTGAAGAGCCGCGTCGGCTACTGCCAGCAGTACGCCGCATCGATGGCGGTCATGCTGCGCCTCGCGCACGTGCCGGCGCGCGTGGTGCTCGGCTACGCGCACGACGTGCCCGACGCGTCCGGGTCGTTCACGGTCACCAACCTCGACGCGCACGCCTGGGTCGAGGCCTACTTCGACGGCATCGGCTGGGTGCCCTTCGACCCGACGCCACTCGCGGGCATCTCCGGCCACGGCGCGAGCGACCTGATCTGGGCGCCGCACAAGGTCGGCGCCGGCAAGGGCGGGCAGACCGGTCCGCAGGAGCCCAGCTTCACTCGCTCGTCCATCCCGGTTGCGGTGCAGCCGCACCCGGACGCCGGCGGCCGCGCCGCGGCGCCCGCCGACCACGGCATCCCGGTCTTCGCGCTCGTCGTGCTGGCCGTGATCGCGTTCATCGTGGTCGTCCTGCTGGTGCCGGCGTTCGTCCGCTGGCGCCGACGACGACACCGACTGCACCGGGCGCGACACGGCGACACCGACGCGCTCTGGACCGAGCTGTCCGACACGGCGACCGATCTGGGCTACGTCTGGTCGCCGGCGCGCACGCCCCGTCAGGTGGCGACCTGGCTAGGCGGCACGTCACGCCTGGCCGATTCCTCGCTGACCACGCTCACCCGTGCCGTCGAGACGGCGCGCTATGCCCCGCAGGGCAGCGGGTCCGGACCGGACCTCGTCCGGGACCTGGCCACCATCGAATCGGGCCTGCGGTCGCGGCGCACGAGTGCCGAGCGCTTCCGCGCCACGTTCTGGCCGGCCTCGCTGGACTGGTCGCGGATGCCCGTCATCGGCGGTTGGCTGCCGGGCTCGGGATTCCGCCGCCGCCACTGAGGTCCGTCGAGTGGGCGTCCGTCGTCTGTCGAGTGGCGCGTTAACGGCATGAGTGGCGCGAAATATCGCGCCACTCAGGAGGAGAACGCCCCACTCAACGGGGTGGGAGCGGGGCGGCGGATTCGGTCAGTTCTCGTCGAAGCGCCGGCGCATGCGGTCTTCCATGCGCGAACGCAACGTGCCGGGACGCGGTGCGCGCTGCGGTGCCGCGCCGGTGTCTCCGGACGAGGCGCCACTGCGGCGGTGGCGCAGCGACTGGACGCCGTATCCGAACGCGGCCACCAGGACGACGAAGCCGACGACGCTGAGCGCGACGACGGTGGTGAGCAGTCCGACGAGCACGAGACCGAGGCCGACGACGACGCCCAACACACCCAGCAGAACGGAGCTGCGGAATCGACGATGGCGGCGGGCAGAGCGCACGGACGAGGCGAACTTGGGATCTTCGGCGTAGAGCGCCTGCTCGATCTCGTCGAGCAGTCTCTGCTCATGCTCGGAGAGCGGCACGGGGCCCTCCTTCACCGCCACGACCGGTCGGCCGCGGCATGTCCTGATGCATCGTGGTACTTGGCCTGACCGGAGCCCGGCTCGGAATCATTCTCCCCAGCTGCGCGTCCTGTCTGTATCGAGCATACGAGGCGATTCGCCGGATCGAAAGTTGTGTTTAGGTTACGGCACGTTAGTTCATACGCTGCCGAGACGAGATCGGTTCAGCGATCTTCGTCCGGTACGGGTAGATGTTCGGGTTCGTACGGGCTTCCCGGCGGGCGGAGCAGCGTGGCGTAACCGATCGCCGCGGACCCGAATCGCTCACGAGCGGCGTCGATCACGCCATCGGGTGCACGACCTCCGTTTGAGACGGGCAGCAGATCGTCGAAGCTGAGCTGCTCGGCCACCTCGTCCGCCTCGCGGAGGTTCTCGGCCTTCACACCGACCAACCTGATCCGGTGGCGGTCCAGGCCGAGCGCGTCGAACAACGCGACCGCGGTGTCGTAGATGGTGCGTGTCTCGTCGGTCCAACCCGGCAGCGTGCGCACCCGGGTGACCGTGGTGAAGTCGGCGAAGCGGATCTTGATGCCGACGGTGTGGGCACGGAAGCCACGCTCGCGTACGCGCCGTCCGACGTCAGCCGAGAGCCGCAGCAGTTCGCGGTGCACCTCGGCAGGTTCGGTGAGATCGCGCTCGACGGTGTGGTCCGAGCTGATCGACTTCTCGACGTCGCCGGGGGTGACCGGTCGCGGGTCGACGCCGGCCGCGAGGGCGCTCACATGCTCGGCCATGGCGTCACCGACAGCTCTGCGCAGCGCGTCGATCGGGGTCGCGGCGACGTCGCCGATGGTGCGGATGCCGAGCCGACGCAGTTGTTCGCCGGTGCGGGCCCCGACGCCCCACAACACGGTGACCGGCATCGGGTGCAGGAACGCGAGCACATCGTCGACCGGCACGACGAGCAGACCGTCCGGCTTGCACCGCGCCGAGGCGACCTTGGCGACGAACTTCGTAGGCGCCACGCCGACGCTGCAGGTCAGGGCAAGATCGTGCTCCACCCGCTCGCGGATCGACGCGGCGATCACCGCCGGACGGCCCTGGCCACGCACAGCCTGCGACACGTCGAGGAATGCCTCGTCGAGTGAGAGCGGCTGAACCAGCGGCGTGACGTCGCGAAGGATCTGCATGACCTGTGCCGACGCCGCGCTGTAGGCAGCGCGGTCCGGCCGGACGACGACGGCGCGCGGGCACAGGCGCAGCGCCTGGGTCATCGGCATCGCGCTGTGCACGCCGTACTTGCGCGCCTCGTAGGACGCAGCGGCGACCACACCGCGCGTGCCACCGCCGACGACGACGGGTTTGCCGCGCAGCGACGGATCGTTGCGGATCTCGACGCTGGCGAAGAACGCATCCATGTCGACGTGCAGGATCGTGCAGCCGGTGTCGTCGCCGTCGGTCTGCCCGGACACGCGTGGGATGTCTGCGCTACGGCCCATCGCTCAACCCGACGGGCGGCGTGCGAGCAGATGGACGCGCCCGGCGATCTCGGCGAACGGGCGCCGTTGCGCGCAGGACTCCTCGACACGCGCGAGCGCCTCGCGCGCACCGGGAGCGTCGAGTGCTGCACCGGGCACGAGATCACGGAACACGCCGACGCCGTGGATCTGCTCGACGACCAGGCCGCGTTCGGCACACAGCCGCTGCACGGCGTCAGGTCCCGGCGGGCCGGCGTCGAGCAATGTCAGTTCGCGTTCGGCGCCGGCGAGATCGCCGGCCAGGGCCCGCGCCAGCACGGCCGCGACCGGATTGCTCACGAGCACGCTCAGCAGCCCGCCCGGACGGACCGCACCGGCGATCGCGGCAAAGCTCTGCGGCAGCGATTCGACGACCTCGAGGATGCCGTGTGCCAGGACGAGGTCGAAGGTGTGCTCGCCGATCGCCTCGCCGAGTGTGTCGACGTCGCCCTGCACCGCGACGACGCGGTCGGCGACACCGGCCTCGGCCGCGCGCAGCCGCAACGTCGCGAGCGCGTCGATGCTGACGTCGACGACAGTGACCGTCGCGCCGTCGGCCGCCAACGGCACTGCATAGCGGCCACTGCCGCCGCCACAGTCGAGCACAGCGGGCGAGTCGAACTCGCGCAGCGCGTCGGCGAGAAGCGCATCGACCAGCCCGACACGGCCGGCGACCGCCGTCTCAGCGCCGCCGCGGCTCGCCCCCTGCACCCGACCAGCCTAATCGCGGACACCGACATCCGATTCGCAAACGCGGCGGCAACCATCGCCCGCAAGCCGGTTGGCCCCCGTGCAGGGCGACACGCCGACGAGCACCCTGCACAGAGGCCAAGTGCGGGACGCAGCCAGCAGCGCGCGCTCGACAATGAACGCTGTGCAGCTGCCGGCACGGCGTGTCGAGCGGCAGAGCGTTCAGCGTCGCCGAGCCCCTCCGAGCCGCCCCGCCCGCACGGCATGCCTCACCCCTACACCGACGGGTGAACGCGGCGGCAACCATCGTCGGCACGTCCCGAGCTTGATCAACAGGGCCGAACGGCCCTCCAGGGGCGTTTCGGGCCTGTTGATCAAGGAGACCCCCCGGGGCGACGAGCGGGCCAGATCGAGATCCGCGTTCGGCGAATCAGCTGGCGGCAAGCAGTCCCAGTTCGGGTTCGACGAGGTCGAGGAACTCGGCCGCGGCGCGGAGTTGGTCGTCGGCCTCGCGCGACGACACCGCCGTGCGCGAACCCGCTTCGATGGCCGCACGCACGGGCGCACCGGCGGCGAAGTAGCGCGCCCAGTCGGCGTACTCGGGCGCGACCGAGTCGATCAGGACCCACACGCTCATCAACCGGCGCCGGGCCGACGCGGGACGGCCCCGCTCGGCCAGCACCGCCGCGGCGATACGCAGCGCCGCCAGATGCGCCAGCCGGAACCGCTCACCGAGGTCGGTCGCGGCTGCCGCCTCGCCGAGCACGAGGCGTGCCTGGCCGATCAGCACGGCTGCCGATCCGTATGCGGCCATCGCGATCCGTCCCTTCGTGTCGAACTGATGTTCGACATATTAGCTCAACCGTTCGAACGAGGCAAGCACCCTGCCCGCTCGACCCCCAGCATGGCCCCGGACTCTGACATTTCCGTCGGACGATCCGAACTCCGCGCTTGACTCAGCGCTGCAGAATGTCCACGACCTCGCCCACGACGACCACGGCGGGCGCACCGACGTCGGCGGCACGGGTCGCCTCGGCCAGTTCGCCGAGCGGCGCACGGACGACCCGCTCATCGGCCAAGGTCGCCCGGTGGATCACGGCGGACGGCGTGTCGACCGCACGTCCGTGCCTGATCAGTTCGGCGGTGATCAGGTCGAGCCGGTCCATTCCCATCAGCAGCACGAGGGTGCCACCACCTGCCGCGAGGCCCGGCCAGTCCACCCCGCTCTCGGCCGGACGGCCGGGGTCGAGGTGTCCGGACACCACGGTGAAGTCGGCTGCCACCCCACGATGGGTCAGCGGGATGCCTGCGACCGCAGGGGCCGCGAGCGCCGAGCTGATGCCGGGGACAACGGTCACCGGCACGCCGGCGGCCACGCAGGCCAGCCATTCCTCGCCGCCGCGTCCGAACACGAACGGATCGCCGCCCTTGAGCCGGACCACGCGCTTGCCCGCCAGCGCGCGCTCGATGATGACGGCGTTGATCTGGTCCTGGCTGAGGTTGTGCCGATGCGCCGACTTGCCGCAGTCGATCACCTCGACCGCGTCCGACAGATCCGCGAGCAGGGCGCGCGGGGCGAGCCGGTCGACGACCACGACATCGGCAGTGGCGACCAGCCGGCGGCCGCGGACCGTGATCAACTCCGGATCGCCGGGTCCGCCGCCGACGAGGGCGACCGAGCCGAAAGCAGCGGGCCGCACCGGACGCATGGGCAACTCCCCCGCGTCGAGCGCCTGCGAGATCGCATCGCGCAGCGCGACGGCACGCAGCGGGTCGTCGCCGCCGTTCACCGCCACGGTGATGTCGTCGCGGCGCAACACGGCAGGGGTGCGTGCCGTGCCGCCACCGGCGTCGTCCGCCCGGACGCAGAAGACCTGGCGCGCCGCCGCGGCGCCCGCGACCGCCGCGTTGACGGCCGGGTCCGCAGTGCATGCGAACACCAGCCAGGCGCCGTCCACGTCCTCGGTCCGGAACTCGCGTTGCGTGACGCTCGCACCGGTCGCCACGATCTCGGCGGCAACCTCGGGTGCCACGACCCGCACTGCGGCGTCCGCCCCGACAAGCGCGCCGACTCGCCGGGACGCGACGCGCCCGCCCCCGACGACGAGGACGTCACGCCCGGTGACGTCGAGGAGGAGCGGGAAGCCGGTCACGCCTCAATTGTCGTTTCCTAGCGCCGGAATAGACATACCGCGTGCGCCACATCGACTTAATCCGGCCACCACCGGTGTGCGACCATTGCAGGATGCGGCTGGTGGCTTATTTGCTCACCCAGCGCCGCCACATCGACCTTGCACGGGTGGCCGGCGCGGCCTGTTGATGCCCTTCTGCGGCAATGCCGCCGCAGCGCCGGATCCGACTGCCACCGCAATCGAAGGGACACGCGCATGCCCGCGCGTAAAGGACAGGGCCAGTGGGCGCTGGGTTACCGCGAACCACTGAACCAGAACGAGCGCAGTAAGCGCGACGACGACGGTCTGCTCGTCAAGCAGCGGATCATCGACATCTACCAGCACACCGGATTCGCGGGTATCGATGCCGCCGACCTGCGCGGCCGCTTCCGTTGGTACGGCCTCTACACCCAGCGCCGCCCCGGCATCCCCGGTGGCAAGACGGCGACGCTGGAACCCGAAGAGCTCGAGGACGAGTTCTTCATGATGCGGATCCGCGTCGACGGCGGCGGGCTCACGAGCGAGCAGATGCGCGTCATCGGTGAGATCGCCACCGAATACGGCCGCGACCTCGCCGACATCACCGATCGGCAGAACGTCCAGCTGCACTGGATCCGGGTCGAGGACGTTCCGACCATCTGGAACCGGCTCGATGCGGTCGGCCTGTCGACCACCGAGGCGTGCGGCGACACACCGCGGGTCATGCTCGGGTGCCCGCTCGAAGGAGTCGCCGAGGATTCGATTCTCGACGCCGGACCGGCCCTGCGCGAGATCGTCGACAAGTACCTCGGCGATCCGGCGTTCTCGAACCTGCCGCGAAAGTTCAAGACCTCGGTCTCCGGCTGCGCACAGCACTGCACCAATCACGAGATCAACGACGTGTCCTTCGTCGGCGTGGTCGGCTCCGACGGCGTGCCCGGCTTCGACGTATGGGTCGGCGGCGGATTGTCGACCAACCCGCGCTTCGCCGAGCGCCTGGGCGTGTTCGTCCGGCCGGACGAGGTGAGCGAGGTGTGGGCGGGCGTCACCTCGATCTTCCGCGACTACGGCTACCGCCGGTCACGCAACCACGCCCGGCTGAAGTTCCTCATGGCCGATTGGGGTCCGGAGAAGTTCCGGCAGGTGCTGCAGGACGAATACCTGCACCGTGCACTGCCGGACGGATCGCCGCCGCCGGCATCGCCGCCGCACCGCGACCACACCGGTATCCGCCCACAGAACAACGGATTGTTCTCGGTCGGCGCGACGACGAGGTCTGGACGGACGACTGGCACCGTCTTGCGCGATGTGGCCGAGCTGGCCGAGCGATTCGGCGGCGCGCGCACCGCACTCACCGCACAGCAGGGCATCGTCGTCCTCGACGTGCCGAAGGAGAACACCGAGGCGCTCACCGAGGAACTCGACCTCCTCGGGCTGAGCGTCCGGCCGTCGGCGTTCCTGCGCGGCACCATCGCCTGCACCGGCATCGAGTTCTGCAAGCTCGCGCTCATCGAGACGAAGAACCGCGCCGAGCAGATCCGTCAGGAACTCGACAAGCGGTTGCCCGATTTCGACACGCCGATCACGATCAACGTGAACGGCTGCCCCAACTCGTGCGCGCGTTTCCAAGTCGCTGACATCGGCTTCAAGGGCATGGTGCAGAAGGGTCCCGACGGGGATCAGGACGCGTTCCAGGTGCATCTGGGTGGCGTGATGGGCGAGAACGCGGAATTCGGGCGCAAGTTCCGCGGTTTGAAGGTCACAGCAGACGAAGCAACTGACTACGCCGAGCGCGTACTTCGCGGATACCTCGCCCGTCGCACCGAGGGCGAGTCGTTCGCCCTGTACGTGCAGCGTGCCGAGGAGGAATGGCTCCAGTGACAGACCGAGTGGCACCCGCGCGAGTGACATCGGCATGACTTCTGCCGCCGTGCTGCCGGACACTGACGCACTGCGTCGGGCGGCCGAGCGTGCCGGCGAAGAACTCGAGGGCGCCTCTGCGCTCGAGATCCTGCGGTGGGCCGACGATCTGCTCGGACCGACGTGGTGCGTGACGTCGTCGATGGCTGACGCGCTCGTCCCGCATCTTGCGGCGCAGGTGCGTCCCGGCGTGGACGTGGTGTTCCTCGACACCGGCTACCACTTCGCCGAGACCATCGGCACGCGCGACGCCGTCGAGGCGACGATGCCGGTCACGCTGCGCACGATCACGCCGCGGCAGAGCGTCGAGCAGCAGGACGTCAGCTTCGGCGTCCGCCTTTACGAGCGCAACCCTGATCAGTGCTGCGCGCTGCGAAAGGTCACGCCGCTCCGGCAGGCGTTGAAGGACTACCGCGGCTGGGCGTCGGGGCTGCGTCGCGACGAATCCACCGGGCGCGCGGACATCCGAATGGTCGAATGGGACGCCCGCCGATCGATGGTGAAGATCAATCCGATCGCCGCCTGGACGCAGGACGATGTCGACACCTACATCGCCGAGAACGGCGTGTTGGTCAATCCCTTGATGCACGACGGCTACGGCTCGATCGGCTGTGGACCGTGCACGCGACGCATCAAGCCGGGCGAAGATCTGCGCGCGGGCCGGTGGGCCGGCACGTCCAAGACCGAGTGCGGAATTCACGACTGACGCAGCCAGTAGCCTGCCGCTTATGCATCCCAACTGCGTCGCGGTCGACGCCGTGCTCGAGAGCGCCGCATGTGCGGGCCGGGTCCGGTTATTGCCCGATGCGGCGCCGACCGCGGCCGCGGCCGCATCGCAACTCGGTGTCGAGGTGAGCGCTATTGCGAACTCGCTGGTCTTCGCGACCGGCGACGACGAGCCGGTGCTCATCCTCACCAGCGGCGCGCATCGGGTCGACACGGCAAAGGTGGCCGCGCTCCTGGGCGTCGGGTCGCTCAACCGGGCGACGCCGCAGTTCGTGCTGACCGCGACCGGTCAGGCGATCGGCGGAGTCGCACCGGTGGCTCACCCGCAGCGACTTCGCACTCTGGTCGACATCGCACTTGCCGACTATCCGCAGGTTTGGGCGGCCGGCGGGATCCCGCACGCCGTCTTCCCGACGACCTACGAGGAGTTGCTGCGTCTCACCGCTGGTCGATCGGCAGAGGTGGCATAGCCGCTCCCCGATGCCGGTGCCACCATCGGCTCTTCGTCGCCGTAGCTGTCGGCCGGCAGGTCGCGCAGGTGTTCGGCGAACAGGGCATGGTTGACCTGCGCATAGGTCTGGACGATGCGCGCACGTTCGTCGTCGCTGAGGATGCCCCGCACGTTCGCAGCTCTCGCAGCGGTCACCCCGAAGTGCTCGAGCAGGAACTCGTGCACATCGGCGCGTTCGGCGTCGTCGTCCAGATGAGCATTCATGGCCGCGGCGATACGCGCCCCGCGCGCACTCAGTCGTCGCGTCGCAGGCACGGCCGCCGGCACGGCCGAGAGATCCAGCTCGCCGCTCAGGCCGATGGCCTCGAGCACATCGTCGACGAACCCGAGCGGGTCGGCGAGCGCGAGTTCGACCGGCCGTACCCGAACCTCGAGCACCGCCGGTACCTCGCGAAGCTGCTTGACGAGCGGGCCGAAATCGAGCGACGTGTCTTGCCGCTGCGGGAACTGATCAGCGAATTCGTGCGACCCGCCGGCCAGAACCGCATCGAGGTAGGCACGCTCCATCAGCCGGTCCTGACGCTGGATGTGCAGCAGTACGAGCACCTGTGACGACCCGGTCGCCTCGATGACACGACGCGTCACCGTCACCGCGTCGGGGTACGGGCCGGAGACGCTCGGGTCGCCGGCCGGCGAGGCCTCGGGTCCCGACAGCAGGCACGAGATGAGGGTCGGGCACACCTGGTGGCGCGCAGCGTGGGCGTGCGTCCGCTCCTCGTCCAGCAACCCTGGGAGCGTGTGCGCCGGATCGTCACGGCCGAGCGCAGCGAACGAGACGCCGTGCGCGCGCAACTGCGGCCGCAGTCCGGTCAGCGCCTCGCGCAGCATGTCGATCGAGTCGTGCGACGCGCCGAGCTGCAACACCAGATGAGGACGGGTCATTCGGCACTCACGCGGTCAGCGCCGCCCGCGAAGAGGTCGTCGTAATCCTGCGAGTAGCGATCATGCAGCCAGCGTTTCTGATCGTCCGAGAGCAGCACCGGACGTGGGTAGGCCAGGTTCGAGAACCGTGTCTGCAAGAACCGCCGCATCGCGATCTGCTCGTCCTTGTCGCGCAGGTAAGGGTTGCCGGCCAGCGCGAGGCGCAACCCCTTGTCCGAGATGCTGGCGTTGCTGACCGCGGGCGCGCCGGTCTCCAGCGCCGTGCCCGGCATCATTCGGTTCAGCAGCTCGCGCAAATATCCGTCCGCACCGCTCGTCCTGATCATTCGGAAGTCGACGACCTCGACGGCGTCCGCACCGAACGCCGAGATGAGGTTGTCGATGATCGGGCGCCAGGACAGCAGCTCCAGATCGACGTGCTGATCCAGCCAGTCGCCGAACTCGAGATAACCGCCCTGATGAACCGACTGCAGGTAATAGGACTCGAGGAACTCCGCCGGCGGCCGGACCGTCAGCAGGATCTTCGGACGGAACATGCGCAGCGTCTTGACCAGTGCCGCCATCCGGGCCGCGGATCGCGGGTACAGCCCTCGGTCTTTGCGTGCCCTGCTGAACGGAGGGCCCAGTGCGTTCTCGTACGAAGCAAGAAACACGTCGTAGGCCTCGCTGCGCCGCCGGAACTTGCGGAGGTGTGCCTTCGCCTCGTCGGCGACCTCGGGATCCTCGCGCGCTCGCGCGATCTGGTCTGCGACCGCGCGCCCGATGTAGAGGATCCGTCGCTCACGCAGCATCGGCCGGTTGCTGGAGAGGTAGTGCTGCAACAGCGATGTGCCGGTCTTGTGCGCACCGACGTGGTACACGAACGGCGCACCGCTCTCCGCTTCGACCACCGGGGCTGACTCCTGATCTAGATCGGGCTAGAGCGTTGCGAGAGCTGCTTCGAGGAACTCGTCGCGCCGTTCGATGAGCAGGTCCTGGGTGAGGTCGTTCCGCCCCTGATCGCCGATCGCCGCCGCGAACCAGTCCATGTCGGGCGGCGTGCTGAGTGCCGCGACGACATCCCAATACGCTACGTCTTCCGGATCTTGACCGGCGACAGCTCGCCAACCGGCGAGCACATCGGCCGCGCTTTCGAGCCCGAAGCACGCCGCCGCATCGCAACGGGCAGAACCCAGGTCGACGCCGGCGGCGCCGAACCCGGCGCAATCCCAATCGATGACCGCCGCGAGCTCGTCGCCGTCCCACAGCACGTTGCCCTGCCACAGATCTCCGTGGACGAAGCCGTTGGCCTCGTGCGGTCGGTAGGAGCGCGACGCCTGCACGGCACGGGTCAGCAACGGGCGTTCCGGACGGGTAGCTCGCAGCGCGTCGAAGTCGATGCTGGCAATGGGACGCACGCGCTCGGGCAAGCCGATGCCGAACGGCACGCCGAACGCGTGCAGTCGCGCGGCCAGCGCGCCCATCGCGGCAAGGCGGCCCGGCCGGGGCTCGCGCGAGATCGCACTCGAACCGCGTGCGCGCTCGGACAGCATCGCCGGCGGACGGTGCGAGACGGCGATCGTCTGCGGCACCGGAATTCCGTGCGACGCAGCCAGGACGAGCCCCTTGCGCTCGATCTGCAACGTCTCGTCGTCGGGAGCGGGACGGAGCACGAATTCGCGATCCCCGAACCGCAGCAACCAGGGTGCGCCACCCTGCCGCATGCCCCGGACCTCGTCCGGCTCCGCCCCGGCTACCGAAGTTGCCCAGCGCAGCAAGGCGTCATCGAGCATTACTCAACCTTCACCGCCCGCGCTTGTCGCTCATCGCGCCCAGTCGGTGGCGCCGAAGGCGACAACGAGGTCGGTCGCGTCCGCACCGTCGAGCCGGAAGGTCGCGACGCAGGTGCCGTCGCGCCACATGCTCAGCACGAAGAAATCGTCCTGCGGATGCCAGCTGACCCGCATCGAGCGCCCGTCGTCGCGGACGTCGAAGAACGTCTGCCCCACCCTCGGAAGCGCGGTCACAGCGGCCATGGCTCATGATCGCGCGCCGGACCTCTCTTAGCCAGTGGGCGGGGCGATACGGCACCATCGGAGGCGTGCAGTCGACCGAACAGTCCGCCACCGCGGTCCCGCGGGTGGTCGCCTGGACGCCGACGCAGTTCACCCGCAGGGTCGACGAGGCCATGGACATCTACGTCCAAGCCATGAACTATCCGGCGCACGCAGGCACCCAACGGGCGATCACCGCGCGCCGGCACACGGCCCATGACGGCTTCTCCTGCCGCGCCGCCCTGCTCGACGACCGGCTGGTCGGCTTCGGCTACGGGTACACCACGACGTCCGGGCAGTGGTGGCACGACCTCGTCCGCAAGGCGCTGACCCGCGAGCAGGCCACTGAATGGCTCGGCAGCGCGTTCGAACTGTCCGAACTGCACGTGCTACCCGAGTTCCAGGGCACTGGGACGGGCCGGCGGCTGCTCACCGAACTCGCCACCGCGCTTCCGCACCGGGCGATGCTGTTGTCGACGCCCGACATCGACACCCGGGCCTTTCGGCTGTACCGCCACCTCGGCTTCATCGACCTGCGGCGGCACTATCTGTTTCCCGGCGACGTGCGTCCGTTCGCCGTGCTCGGCGCGAAGCTGCCGCTTCGCATCGACGGCGGCTGATGACCGTCGCGGCTCCGGCCCGGGTCGCCGTGTCGGTGGTTCCGGCGCTGCTCGCCGTCGCGGTAGCGGCGCAGATCGGCTATCCGCTGGTCGCCGGCACAACGCGCGACGCACTGACGGTCGTGATCGTCGTCGTCGTGGCCGCGGCCGCACTGTGCTCGGCTGCCACAACACGCGGCAGACCTGCTCTCGTGGTGCTCGCCCTCAGCACGGTCATCGGTGGCTTCGCCGTCGAGGTGCTGGGCGTGCACACCGGATTCCCGTTCGGTCGCTACCGCTACGACGGGTCGCTCGGACCGACGCTGTTCGGCGTTCCGCTCGTGATCGCGTGCGCATGGCCGATGCTGGCGTGGCCGTCGGCGGTGGCGGCCCGACATCTCACGCACAGTTATCCGGCCCGGGTCCTGCTCGGCGCGTGGGCGTTGACCGCGTGGGACGTGTTCCTCGATCCGCAGATGGTCGCGGCCGGGCACTGGCATTGGCTGCATCCGGCACCGCACCTCCCGGGCGTGCCGACCGTGCCCCTCACCGACTACGTCGGCTGGTTCGCGGTTGCACTGCTGGTGTCGGCGGTCTTGCAGCGACTTCTGAACGCAACGTCTATCGGCGACCGGTGGCCGCTGATGTTCTACGTGTGGACGTGGGCGTCGTCGACCCTGGCGCTGCTCGCGTTCCTCGGGCTGGCTGCGGCCGCGCTGTGGGGTTGCGCCGCGATGGGAACGGTCGCGATACCTGTGCTGCGCGTGCTCGCGAGGCGATCCTGAAAGCGGTCACGGTCGGCACCGCGATGGCGGTGGCAGGGACGGTCCATGCCGCGGTCAACGCCCGCCTGCTCCGTCGCCCGGAAGCAGAAACGGCCGCGACGGTACGGGCCTCGGTGCTGATCCCCGCCCGCGACGAGGCGCGCAAGATCGGCGGTTGCCTCGAGTCGATCGGTCCGTGCCACGAGGTCCTCGTGCTGGACGATGGATCGAGCGACGACACCGCAGTTCGTGCCGCTGAACTCGGCGCGCGCGTCATCCGTGGCAGCGCGCCGCCGCCGGGTGTCCTGGGCAAGCCGCACGCGTGCCGACAGCTTGCCGCCGCGGCGACCGGTGACGTGTTCGTCTTCGTCGACGCCGACGTCCGGCTCCGTCCCGGTGCCGTGGACGCGGCCGTGGCGCTGCTCGAGGGCACCGGTTGGGACCTCATCTCGCCGCACCCTCGACAAGAGGTCGATTCGATCGCCGAGCGGCTCGTCCAGCCGCTGCTGCAGTGGTCGATCCTCACGTTCCTGCCGCTGCGCGTGGCCGAGCGTTCGGCCCGGCCGTCGCTCGCCGCGGCGAACGGGCAGTTCCTCGTGGTGCGTCGCGATGCGTATGAGCGCGCCGGCGGACACTCCCCCGACGCCGTACTCGACGACCTGGCCCTGCTCCGGGCGATCAAGCGCAGCGGCGGGCACGGCGGAGTCGTGGACGGCTCGCGACTCGCGAGTTGCCGGATGTACGAGGGCTGGCCGGAACTGCGTGACGGCTACAGCAAATCCTTGTGGGCCGCGTTCGGGTCACCGGCGGGCACCGCCGCGGTGCTGGCCGGCCTCGCTCTCGCCTACCTGCTGCCACCGCTCGCCGCGCTGCGCGGTTCTCGCCTGGGCGCGCTGGGCTACGCCGCCGGCGTGGCCGGGCGGATCGTCAGTGCCCGACGGACCGGTGGACGCGTCGCCGACGCGGCCGCGCATCCGGTGTCGGTGCTCGTGTTCGGCTATCTCACTATCCGCTCCCACGTGCTGCATCGGCGCGGCCGGTTGTTCTGGAAGGGCCGGCCGGTCAGCTGAACGCGGCCGTCACCGGGGCGAGGCGTTCGACCTCGTCCGCACCGGCCAGGTCTGGCAGCGCGACGAAAACGGTGTCGACGCCCGCCTCGGCCAGCCGGCGGTACCGCGTCACGTGTTCGTCCGCCGTGCCGGCGGAGTGTTGGCGCGCATAGGCGACGGCTGAGGTGCGGCCGCGCAGTCGTTCGACCAGTTGCGCTGCGTGCTCGCGGTCGCGGCCGATCACGGGCACATCGAGGACCGTGACGCGCTTGCCGTCCATCGCCGCAGCCGCTGCCGTCACGAGTTCGGGCCGGGACGGCACGTTGCAGGCGTCACCGAGGCGACGTGCGATGTCGAGCACTCGTCGGCTGCGGCCACCCACGATGATCGGCAGATCGCCGACCGGCCGTGGATAGCTCGTCGTCTCCGGCAGACCGGCGGCGGCTTTGGTTCCTGGCGCCCAGAGTGCTCGCATCACCGGCAACGCGGCTTCGAGATCGTCGAGGCGTTGCGCGATCGGTGCGAAGGGCAGGCCGAAAGCCGCGTGCTCGCGCGCCCACCAGCCTGCCCCGACGCCGCAGAAGGCGCGGCCGCCGGTGAGCGCATCAAGTGTGGCGGCGCTCTTCGCGAGTCGCCCGGCCGAATGCATCGACAGCGGGCTGACCAGCGTGCCGAGACGCAGCGCGGTGGGCAGTGCGGCGAGCAGACCCAACGTCACCCAGGGCTCGGGTATCGGCTCCCAAGCTCGGCCCACCTGCGGGATCTGGATCAGGTGGTCCATGAGGGCGATCCCGTCGAAGCCGGCACCGGCCGCGCTCGTGGCGACCGCGCGCAACCAGTCGGCCGGATCGTCGTCGTCCCACGGGAAACGCGACACCTGCAGCACGAACCGCAATTGGCGATCCAACTCTTCAGCCGGTGCCGGCGCAGACTGCGTCCGCGGCGCGACATCGGTGCCGACCCGAACGATGCCGTCCCACTGCTCGCCGGCAAGGTCCTCGACCGCGGCGGCCACGCGACGCAACTGCGCCGTCAGTGCCGGCGCGGGTACCGGTACGTCGCGGCGCCGGTTGCGCCGTCGGCACTCCTCGGCAGGAGTGTCGAAATGCACCACGACTGCACGGACGCCGGATGCTCGCGCGGAGGCAAGCCAGTGGCGCCGGCGCGCCGTGTCCGTGCCGAGCGTGTCGAGCACGGACGTCAGCCCGCGCTTGAGGCGCGCCGCGACGATCAGGTCGAGTGCCGCGAACGCGTCGGTGGTGGCATCGAGATCGTGTTCACCGCTGCCGACGATCGCGCGCAGCTGGTCGGACGAGACGATCTCGCTGCGGCGGAAGTGCTCGGCGGCCCAGGTCGACTTGCCGGACCCCGCGGCGCCGATCAGCACGACCAGCGTCGGCGTATCGAGCGGGGCGAACGGCGTGGTCATGAGCGGGCCAGTTGAGCGAGGCCGACAACCGCGAGTGCGCACCACACCGCGCCGCACACGCTGACCGGCCAGGTCGCCGACGAGATCGCGGCACAGGCCGTGCCCAACGCCGCGCAGATGACGCGGGTCGGCCGTTCGGCGACGGTGATGCGTGCACGCAGAGCACCGCCGCGCACCTCACGGAGCGCCTCATGCAGCAGCGACAGCGCCCCCGCGGCGACGGCGATCCCCCACGGCGCTCCGCAACGCCACAACACCAGAGCGAACGCGGTGTCAGCGACCCGATCGGCCAGCTTGTCCGCGCGTGCACCCGCACGCGACACCCGGCCCGAAGCGATCGCGACCGCGCCGTCGAGCGCGTCGCAGGCGGTCGAGGCGAGCACGAGCCCGAACGCTACCCACGGATCCCGGGCGGCGAGAAGCACGGCGTCGACGGCGAGCACCGCGCCCACCACGGTGAACACCAGCGGCCGCACGAACCGCAGGCGGCGCACCGCCGCCGTGACCACCGCGAGATACGTGCGCAACATCGGCCCGGACGGGTCGATGCCGTGATGCAGCCGCGACCAGGCGGCGGCTGCCGGGGGGTCGTTCAGACCCGAACGCCCAGCGCCAGATTCGCCCATACCTCGCGCGTCGCCTTCGACCGGTTGAGCGTGTAGAAATGGATGCCCGGCACGCCTTCGTCCAGCATCCGTTCTGCCAGCTTCGACGTCTCGTAGATGCCCATCGACCGCACCGCCTTCGGGTCGTGTGCGACGGCGTCGAACCGGGCGGCGAGGCGGGCCGGGAAGGGCGCACCCGAGAACTGTTCGGAACGCTTGATGATGCCCATGTTGGTGACCGGCATGAGCCCGGCGATGATCGGCACGTCACACCCCGCCGCGGAGAGACGATCGCGCATGCGCAGGTAGACGTCGGCCTCGAAGAACATCTGGGTGATCGCGTAATCCGCGCCGGCGCGGCATTTTGCGACGAAATGCTCCGTGTCGACCTCGACCGACGGCGAGCGCGGATGCTGATGCGGGAACGCCGCGACGCCGACACAGAAGTCGCCGTGCGCGCGCATCAACTCGACCAGTTCCGCGGCGTACGAGACGCCCTCCGGGTGCTGGACCCACTCGCCGTTCGGATCCCCCGGCGGGTCGCCTCGCAGCGCGAGCATGTTGCGCACACCGGCCGCCGCGAGGCCGCCGACGATGCTGCGCAGCTCGGCGACCGAGTGATTGACGGCGGTCAGATGCGCGACCGGCAACAGCGTGGTGTCGGTAGCGATGTTCTCGGTGATGTCGACCGTCAGCGCCCGGGTCGAGCCGCCGGCACCGTAGGTGACCGACACGAACGACGGGTGCAGCGGTTCGAGTTCGCGAATCGTCTGCCAGAGCAGCCGATGATCCTGCGGCGTCTTAGGCGGCATGAACTCGAACGAGAACGTGGGTCGTCCCTCGTCCAGGCAGTCCCGCACCGTCCGCGACATGCGATCAAGGGTAACGGCCGACGGGTCAGCAGGAGCGTCAGGCGGTGGCGACGACGCCGAGTTCGGCGGGCGACGCCAGCAGATCGGCGTGCGGCAGCACGCGCACGGTGTAGCCGAACGGACCGGTCCGCTCCAGCGGCACCGAGCCCTCGAACCACGCCGTCCCGTCGATCGGGTCGGCCACCTTGAGCGCGGCCGCCGTCGAGTCGGTGAGCCGGTCGTCGACGTCGACCGAGCCGTAGACGGCCTCGACACACACGTCGTCCGGCGACAGGCCGTTGAGCGCGACCTCCGCCCGCAACGTCAGGTGCGAGCCGAGAGTGGCGTCACCGGCCATCTGCGAGTCGACGTACAGCACGCGCACGCCGGGCCATGCATCGAGCACCTTGCTCCGCCACAGCGCCAGTTCACGTGCCGGCGCGAAGTCGTCCGCGCTCACCCGGTTCGACGACTCGGCTGCCGGCGCATAGAGGTTGCGCACGTAGTCGTGCACCATCCGCGTGGCCAGCACCTTCGGCCCCAGCGAGGTCAGCGTGTGCCGCACCATCTGTACCCAGCGGGTCGGGATCGACCGCTCACGGTCGTAGAACCGCGTCGCCACGCTCTTCTCGATCAGCTCGTACATCGCGTGCGCCTCGAGATCGTCGCGCCGGTCGGGGTCCGAGATCCCGTCCGCGGACGGGATCGCCCAGCCGTTCTCGCCGTCGTACCACTCGTCCCACCAGCCGTCCCGGATGGAGAGGTTGAGCGCGCCGTTCAGCGCCGCCTTCATGCCGGACGTGCCGCACGCCTCGAGCGGGCGCAGCGGGTTGTTGAGCCAGACGTCGACGCCCCAGTACAAGTAGCGCGCCATCGCGATGTCGTAGTTCGGCAGGAACGCAATGCGGTGCCGCACGGCCGGGTCGTCGGCGAACTTCACCATCTGTGCGATGAGCTGCTTGCCGCCGTCGTCGGCCGGGTGGCTCTTGCCGGCGATGACGATCTGCACGGGCCGTTCCGGGTCGAGCAGCAGCGAGCGCAGCTTGTCCGGATCGCGGAGCATCAGCGTCAGCCGCTTGTACGAGGGCACGCGCCGGGCGAAACCGATCGTCAGCACGTCCGGATCGAAAGCGGTGTTCGTCCAGCCGAGTTCAGCCTCGATGAACCCGCGCTCGAGCGCGGACGCGCGGACGCGCCGCCGGATCTCGTGGACGAGCCGCTCACGAAGGTCGTTCCGGACGTCCCAGAGTTCGCGGTCGCTGACCTTCTCGATCGCGTCCCAGCTGCCACCCTCGAGGATCGTCGCGGCGCCGATCTGCCGCTCGGCGATGTCGAGCATGTCGCGCGACATCCACGTCTGCGCGTGGACGCCGTTGGTGACCGAACTGATCGGCACCTCGTCCTCGTCGAAGCCCGGCCACAGCGGCGCGAACATCTCACGGCTGACCTTGCCGTGCAGCAGCGAGACGCCGTTCGCGCGCTGGCCCAGCCGCAGCCCCATGTGCGCCATGTTGAACATCGCCGGATCGTCCTCGGCGCCGAGTTCGAGCACCCGCTCGATCGGCACACCGGGCATCGAGACCAGATGCCGCGCGACGACATCCCGTTCGAACCGGTCGATGCCTGCGGGCACCGGCGTGTGGGTGGTGAAGACGGTCCCGGCGCGCACCGCCTGCAGCGCCTCATCGAACGACAGACCCTTGCCGTCGATCAGTTCACGGATGCGCTCGACACCGAGGAAGCCGGCATGCCCCTCGTTGGTGTGGAACACCTCCGGCGCGGGTGCCCCCGACACAGCGCAGTAGGCCCGGATCGCGCGCACGCCACCGACACCCAGCAGCAACTCCTGCTCGAGGCGGTGCTCGCGGCCGCCGCCGTAGAGGCGGTCGGTGACCTGACGCGCGGCGTTGTCGTTCTCCTCGATGTCGCTGTCGAGCAGCAGCAGCGGCACCCGACCGACGGCGACCACCCACACCTGCGCGTGCAGCGTGCGCGACTCGGGCAGCGCGATCGAGACCCGCACCGGCTGGTCGTCGGCATCCTTGAGGGCCTTGATCGGCAGGCCGCCGGGATCGAGGGACGGGTAGTGCTCGAGCTGCCAGCCGTCCGGCGAGAGCGACTGGCGGAAATAGCCGGCCCCGTAGAGCAGACCGACGCCGATGATCGGCACGCCGAGGTCGCTGGCGGCCTTCAGATGGTCACCGGCGAGGATCCCCAGGCCGCCGGAGTACTGCGGCAGCACCTCGGTGATGCCGAACTCCGGGCTGAAGTAGCCGATCGAGGCCGGCAGTTCGCCGCCGGCGTCCTGCTGGGTCTGGTACCAGCGCGGCTGATTGAGGTATTCGGTCAGGTCGTCGTGCACGTCGGCGAGCGCGCGGAGGAACTTGCGGTCCTTGGCGAGCTTCGCGATCCGCTCGGCGCTGACCTCCCCGAGCATGCGGCCCGGATCGTGGTTGCAGGCCCGCCACAGCTCGGGATCAACGGATTCGAACAGGTCGCGGGACTCAGGATGCCACGACCAGCGCAGGTTCTCGACCAGCTGCAAGAGCGGCTCGAGTTCCGCGGGTAGCGCGGCGCGCACTGTCAGCCGCCGTAATGCTTTCACGGCCTTGAAGCTAGCAGTCCTGAAATCGCTTCCGCGCGCGACCGGCCTACCTTCCGGAGCGCATTCATGATCATTTCTGTAAGGGCTTACGTTCACGTCGATCCTGGGTAGGTTGAGATTCGTGGTCGGACGATTCGCAATCACGGACATCAGCCCGGTGGTCGGCTCGACGACTGTCCCGGAGCACCCGGCACACGGCGCGGTAGGCGAACCGATACCCCTGTCCGCCGTCGTTTTCCGGGAAGGACACGACGCGGTCGCGGCCAACGTCGTGCTGCGGGACCCGGCCGGGAAGAAGGGCCCGTTCCTGCGCATGGCCAAGGGCGCGCCGGGCACGGACCGATGGCACGCGGATGCCACCCTCGACCGGCCGGGCATGTGGACGTTCGCGGTCGAAGCGTGGAGCGACCCGATGTCGACCTGGCAGCACGCGGTCACCACCAAGATCGACGCCGGCCAGGGCGCCGAAGACCTCGCGAACGATCTCGAGGACGGCGCCCGCATCTTCGACCGGCTCGCGAAGAACCTGCCCAAGACAGAACGTCCTCGTGCGACTGCGGCGGCGAAGTCGCTGCGTGACACCAGTCTCGATGTCGCGCACCGCGTCGCGCCGGCCCTCGACGACTTCCTGCAGCAGCTCGCGCACGAGTTTCCGGTTCGCGACATGGTCGCGTCCTCACCGCGCTACCAGCTGTGGATCGACCGCACTCGCGCGCTGTACGGATCGTGGTACGAGTTCTTCCCGCGCTCGATCGGCGCCGAGCTGGCAGGCGATCCGACCGCGCCGGCACGGCCGGCGCGCCACGGCACGTTCAAGGACTCCGTCGAACACCTCGACTACGTCGCATCGATGGGCTTCGACGTCGTCTACGTGCCACCGATCCACCCGATCGGCGAGGTGAACCGGAAGGGACCGAACAACACGCTCGTCGCGGCGAGCTGGGACGTCGGCTCACCGTGGGCGATCGGGTCACGCGACGGAGGTCACGACGCGATCCACCCCGAGCTCGGCACCCTCGCCGACTTCACCGCCTTCGTCAAACGTGCGAAGGAACTCGGCATGGAGGTCGCGCTCGACCTCGCGCTGCAGTGCGCGCCCGACCACCCGTGGGTGACCGAGCACCCGGAGTGGTTCACCACCCGTCCGGACGGCAGCATCGCCTACGCCGAGAACCCGCCCAAGAAGTACCAGGACATCTATCCGCTCAACTTCGACAACAATCCCAAGGGTCTGTACGCGGAATGCCTGCGGATCGTCCGACACTGGATGGACGCCGGAGTACGGATCTTCCGCGTCGACAACCCGCACACCAAGCCGCTCAACTTCTGGCAATGGCTGCTGGGCGAGGTCCGCAAGTCCGACCCGGACGTGCTGTTCCTCGCCGAGGCGTTCACGCGCCCGGCGATGATGGCCGAACTCGGCAAGCTCGGCTTCCACCAGAGCTACACCTACTTCACCTGGCGCAACACGAAGGACGAACTCGAGACCTACGGACGGCAGTTGGTCGCCGCTGCGCACTACATGCGGCCGAACTTCTTCACGAACACGCCCGACATCCTCAGCGAGTACCTGGTGTACGGCGGCCCGGGAGCGTTCGCGATCCGAGCGGTCCTCGCCGCGACGATGGCGCCCGCCTACGGCGTCTACTCCGGCTTCGAGCTCTACGAGCATCTCAACGTGCGCCCGGGCAGCGAGGAGTACCTCGACTCCGAGAAATACCAGCTGAGGCCCCGCGAGTTCGCAGCCGCACAGGCCGACGGTCGGTCGCTGGCGCCGCTGCTCACCAAGCTCAACGAGATCAGGAAACAACACCCGGCGCTGCAGCAACTGCGCAATCTCCGCTTCCACCACACCGACAACCCGGATGTGCTGGCGTTCTCGAAACGCGACGACGCAAGCGGCGACACGGTCCTGGTGGTGTGCACCACGAACCCGCACGAGTCGCGCGAGGCGACTATCGCGCTCGACCTCCCCGCTCTCGGTCTCGACTGGGACACCGGCTTCCATGTGCACGATCTGCTCGACGGCGCCGGCTACGACTGGGGCCAGTTCAACTACGTGCGTCTCGACCCCCATTCGCGGCCGGCGCACGTGTTCGCAGTCGTCCCGCACTGAGCACACGGCCTGAGTGCGCCGTTAGTGACGGTCACGTGAGCAACCGCCGATCCTGATAGGAAGGAAGTCGTGACCGACCCGATCGTGCAAGCAGAACAGCTGCCGGAACGCCGCGACCCGGACTGGTTCAAGCGGGCGGTGTTCTATGAGGTCCTCGTCCGCGGCTTCAACGATTCCAACGGCGACGGCACGGGCGATCTCATCGGCCTGCGCGACAAGCTGGACTATCTGCAATGGCTGGGCGTGGACTGTTTGTGGTTGCCGCCGTTCTATTCGTCGCCGCTGCGCGACGGCGGGTACGACGTCAGCGATTTCACCGGCGTACTCCCCGAGTTCGGCACCATCGACGATTTCAAGTCCTTCCTGGACGCGGCGCACGAACGCGGCATCCGCGTGATCGTCGACTTCGTCATGAACCACACGTCCGACCAGCATCCGTGGTTCCAGGCCAGCCGTTCCGACCCGGACGGGCCGTACGGCGACTTCTACGTGTGGAACGACGACGACAAGCGGTACCCCGATGCGCGGATCATCTTCGTCGACACCGAGCCCTCCAACTGGACCTTCGACCCGATCCGCAAGCAGTACTTCTGGCATCGCTTCTTCAGCCACCAACCGGACCTGAACTTCGACTCCCCCGGCGTACAACAGGCCATCCTCGACGCGCTGCGATTCTGGCTCGATCTCGGCATCGACGGGTTCCGGCTCGACGCCGTCCCTTACCTGTTCGTGCGGGACGGCACCAACGGCGAGAACCTGCCCGAGACGCATGAGTTCCTCAGGCGGGTGCGCAAGGAGATCGATCGCGACTATCCCGACCGTGTGCTGCTGTGCGAGGCGAACCAGTGGCCGGCCGACGTAGTCGAATACTTCGGCGACCCGGCCAGCGGCGGCGACGAGTGCCACATGGCCTTCCACTTCCCGGTCATGCCACGCATCTTCATGGCAGTACGCCGCGAGTCGCGGTACCCGATCTCGGAGATCATGGCGCAGACACCGCCGATCCCGGACCGCTGCCAGTGGGGCATCTTCCTGCGCAATCACGACGAGCTGACGCTCGAGATGGTCACCGACGACGAGCGTGACTACATGTGGAGCGAGTACGCGAAGGATCCGCGGATGAAGGCCAACATCGGCATCCGCCGTCGCCTCGCCCCGCTGCTCGAGAACGACATCAACCAGATCGAGCTGTTCACCGCGCTGCTGCTGGCACTGCCCGGCTCGCCGGTCCTCTACTACGGCGACGAGATCGGTATGGGCGACAACATCTGGCTCGGTGACCGCGACGGCGTGCGTACTCCGATGCAGTGGACGCCTGATCGCAATGCCGGCTTCTCGACGTGCGACCCCGGCCGGCTGTATCTGCCGGTGAACCTGGACTCGATCTACGGCTATCAGGTGACCAACGTCGAGTCACAGACCCGCAACAGTTCGTCGTTGCTGCACTGGACGCGGCGGATGGTCCATCTGCGCAAGCAGAATCCGGCGTTCGGCATGGGCACGTTCACAGACATCGGCGGTACCAACCCGTGCGTGCTCAGCTTCGTCCGGGCCTTCGGTGACGACATCGTGCTCTGCGTCAACAACCTGTCGCGCTTCGCGCAGCCGGTCGAACTCGACCTGCGCGAGTGGGAGGGTGCCGAACCGGTCGAACTCCTCGGCGGGGCGCATTTCCCGCGCATCGGCGAGCTGCCCTACCTGCTCACGGTCGCCGGGCACGGCTTCTACTGGTTGCGCATCCCGCGTGTCCCTCATCCGGATGCGGAGCCGGCTGCGCAGCGCGAAACCGAGCTGCAGTCCGTCGAAACACCGTCAGAAGGAACACCGGAACAACCGGTCGACGTACTCGTTCCCGAGGACGAGCTGACCGCGGAGGAAGACCATTGATTGCTTCCGACCAATTACAACGTCTGGTGGCCGGCTGGTTGCCGACCCAGCGCTGGTATGCCGGAAAGGGGCGTACCGGTTCGGTCGGGGTCGAGTACCTGGCACCGCTGTCCGATGCCGTGGAGTTGTGGCTCGCGCGTGTCACGTACGGCGACGAAGGCACCGAGCTGTACCAGCTGCCGCTGGTGCAGCATGTCGAGCCGGTCGACTACCTCGAACACGTGCTGCTCGGCACGGTCGAGACGGCCGACGGACCTACCTGGATCTACGACGCGCTGCACGACAAGGACGTGACGTCGACCTGGCTCGAGTCGATCCGCGATCGGCGCACCGAAGGCGCGTTGCACTTCGACCAGTACGACGATCCCGATCTGCTGCCGGTGGACCAGAGCAGCCTCGTGCTCACCGGCGAGCAGTCGAACACGTCACTCATGTACGGCGACATCGCCATCCTGAAGGTGTTCCGCCGACTTCAGCCCGGCGTGAATCCGGACATCGAGATCGGAAGGGCTCTGGGTGAGCACGGCGCGCGACACGTTCCGCGGCTGCTCGGTTCGGCACACCTCGACCGCGAGGAAGAGACGTACGCGATCGCGATGCTGCAAGAGTTCATGACCACGGCGACCGACGGCTGGGAACTCGCCAAGGCGAGTGTTCGCGATCTGATGGCCGAGGCGGATCTGCACGCCGACGAAGCCGGCGGTGACTTCGCCGGCGAGGCGGAGCGGCTCGGCGTCGCGATCGCCGAAGTCCACGCCGATCTTGCCGACGCGTTCGGGGTCAGCCAACCCGGCCAACTCGCCGAGCGCGCGACCGCCATGCACGCCCGTCTCGACGAGGCACTCGCCATCGTCTCGGATCTCGAGCCGGTGGCCGACGGCCTGCGCGCGATCTACGACGCCTTTGCCGGCGCCGCGTCCGAGGTTTCGCTGCAACGCATCCACGGCGATCTTCATCTGGGTCAGGTGCTGCGGACCTCGCATCGTTGGGTGGTCATCGACTTCGAGGGCGAGCCGATGGCCGACCTCGAGACGCGGCGCCTTCCCGACTCGCCGCTGCGCGACATCGCGGGAATGCTCCGATCGTTCGAGTACGCCGGACATCACCGGGTCGTCGAGGCGGGGTACTCGCCGCAGCTCGCCTATCGCGCATCCGAGTGGACGCAGCGCAACCGCGAGGCGTTCCTCGACGGGTACGCGGAGGGAGCGGGCCACGACCCGCGCGCGCACGCAGTACCGCTGCGCGCGTTCGAGGCCGACAAGGCCGTGTACGAAGCCGTCTACGAAGCACGCAACCGTCCGGCCTGGCTGGCGATCCCACTGGCATCGCTGAGCCGCCTGGCGACTGCGGAGGAGACATCATGACAGTCAGCAGCATCAATGCCGAAGAACTCGAATTGCTGGTCGGCGGGGCGCACCACGACCCGCACAGCATCCTTGGGGCGCACCCCACCGGCGACGGCCGCACCATCGTGCGCACGCTCCGCCCCGACGCCACGTCGGTCGAACTCGTCACCGGCAAGCGCACCGCGCCGATGGGACTCGTCCACGACGGAGGCATCTACGAAGCCATCATCGACGGCGAACCCGCCGACTACCGGCTCAGGGTCAGTTATGACGACGACGAGTACACCGTCGACGATCCCTACCGCTGGTTGCCCACGCTCGGCGACATCGACCTGCACCTGATCGGCGAGGGACGGCACGAGAACCTCTGGGAGGTTCTCGGCGCACACGTCCACACCTACGACACGCCCGGCGGCCAGGTGACCGGCACATCCTTCGCGGTCTGGGCGCCCAATGCGCGCGGCGTCCGCATCGAGGGTGACTTCAACTTCTGGATGGGCACCTCGTTGCCGATGCGTTCGCTCGGCTCGTCCGGGGTCTGGGAGCTGTTCGTTCCCGAGGTGGGCGACGGCGCGCGGTACAAGTTCCAGATCCTCGGCGCCGACAGCCAGTGGCGCGATAAGGCCGACCCGATGGCGTTCGCGACCGAGGTCCCGCCGGCGACGGCATCGATCGTGCACACCGACCGGCACTCTTGGGGGGACGAGGAGTGGCTCGAACGGCGGGCGCAGACGCAGTTGATCTCATCGCCGATGTCGATCTACGAGGTGCACCTCGGCTCGTGGAAGGTCGGCCTGTCCTATCGCGAGTTGGCGGTGGACCTCGTCGACTACGTCCGCGACACCGGCTTCACCCACGTCGAGTTCCTCCCGGTCGCCGAGCATCCCTTCGGCGGTTCGTGGGGCTACCAGGTGTCGTCCTACTACGCGCCGTCGGCACGGTTCGGCAACCCTGACGAGTTCCGCTACCTCGTCGACCAACTGCACCAGGCCGGCATCGGCGTGCTCGTCGACTGGGTGCCAGCGCACTTCCCGAAGGACGCATGGGCGCTGGGCCGTTTCGACGGCACCCCGCTCTATGAGCACGGCGATCCGCGCCGCGGGGAGCAGCCGGACTGGGGCACGTTCGTGTTCGACTTCGGCCGTCGCGAGGTGCGGAACTTCCTCGTCGCGAACGCGCTGTACTGGCTCGAGGAGTTCCACATCGACGGACTGCGTGTCGACGCGGTCGCTTCGATGCTCTACCTCGACTACTCGCGTGGCGAGGGCGAATGGGTGCCGAACGTGCACGGCGGTCGCGAGAACCTCGAGGCGGTCTCGTTCCTGCAGGAGATGAACGCGACCGTCTACAAGCGGGTGCCCGGCGTCGTCACGATCGCCGAGGAGTCGACGTCCTGGCCGGGCGTCACTCGTCCGACCCATCTCGGCGGGCTCGGCTTCGGCTTCAAATGGAACATGGGCTGGATGCACGACACGCTGTCCTACATCTCGCGTTCGCCGATCCACCGCCAGTACCACCACAACGACATGACGTTCTCGATGATGTACGCCTACTCCGAGCACTTCGTGCTGCCGATCTCGCACGACGAGGTCGTGCACGGCAAGGGATCGATGCTGAACAAGATCCCCGGCGACCGTTGGCAGCAGATGGCTGGCCTGCGCGCGCTGTATGCATTCATGTGGGCGCACCCGGGCAAGCAGTTGCTGTTCATGGGGCAGGAGTTCGCCCAGGGACACGAGTGGGCCGAATCGCGTTCGCTGGACTGGTGGCTGTTGGACGGACCGGACCACCGCGGGGTCGCCCGGCTGATCACCGACCTGAACCGCGTGTACCGCGAGTCGCCCGCGCTGTGGACGCAGGACGACACTCCGGAGGGCTTCGCGTGGATCGACGCGAACGATGCGAGCGGCAACACCTACTCGTTCCTGCGTTACGGAGCCGACGGGTCGGCCCTGGCCTGCATAGCCAACTTCTCGGCCGTCCCGCACGAGAGTTACCGGCTCGGCCTGCCGCGCACCGGGCGTTGGGAGGAAGTGGTCAACACCGACGCCGGCGCGTACTTCGGCTCCGACGTCGGCAACTTCGGTGGCGTCGAGGCGGTCGAACAGAGCTGGCACGGCCAGCCCGCGTCCGCCACGCTCCGCGTACCGCCGCTCGGCGCACTCTGGCTCCGCCACGTGCCCGATTGATCTTTGGTGGTTGCAGTATGCATACCCAGTATGCATACTGCGTATGTGTCGATCAAATTCGGGCTCCTGAGCTTGCTCCAGCAACGTCCCATGCACGGCTACCAACTGCGCCAGGAGTTCGAAGCCACCACCGGATCGACCTGGCCGCTGAACGTCGGTCAGGTCTACACGACGCTGGGCCGCCTCGAACGCGACGGCCTGGTGGCCGCTCCCGAGGACGGTGACGAGGCGCAGCGCGTCTACGCCATCACCGACGCCGGCGCGACCGCTGTGCGCAGCTGGTTCGGCACTCCGGTGGCACATTCCTCGCCGCCGCGCGACGAACTGGCGATCAAGTTGGCACTGGCCGTGCACACGCCCGGCATCGACGTGCGCGCGGTGATCCAGGCGCAACGCACCGCTACGGTCCGGTCGCTGCAGGAGTACACCCGGGCGCGTGAAGCTGCGCGCGATGATCTGTCGTGGTCGCTGGTCGCGGACTCTCTCATCTTCGCCGCGGAAGCGGAGGTGCGCTGGCTCGACCATTGTGAGACCCGGCTCGCCCGTGCTGCCGTACCGGACGCCGTGGCCGTGACAACGGACCAGCCGAACCCATCGGCGGTGCAACGATGACCGTGCCCGTACTCGAGCTGCGCCGGGTCAGCCGCATCCATGGCAGCGACACGAACCAGGTGCACGCGCTGGTCGACGTGGACTTGGCGGTCGGAGCCGGTGAGTTGCTGGCCGTGATGGGCCCGTCCGGCTCGGGCAAGTCGACGTTGTTGAACCTGGCCGGCGGGCTCGACTCCCCCACCTCCGGCGAGATCCTCGTCTCCGGCGAGTCGCTGGGCGGGCTCAATCGTGCCGAACTCGCGCGTCTGCGTAGGCGGCGGGTCGGCTACGTGTTCCAGAGCCTGAACCTGTTGCCCTCGCTGACCGCACTCGAGAACGTGATGCTGCCGCGCGAATTGGACGGCGTGCCGACACGACGCGCGCGCCGCGAGGCCGACGCGGTGCTCGACGAACTGGGCCTGCTCAACCTCGGCAACCGGTTCCCGGACGACATGTCCGGCGGGCAGCAGCAGCGCGTCGCGATCGCGCGAGCCATCGTCGGCGAC
>DASXJN010000062.1:0-14999 GCA_036497365.1 Jatrophihabitantaceae bacterium
GCGCAGGCCAGTTCGAGCGAGATGCGCAGCGGGTCGTCGGCGGTCATTGCTTGACGTTTCGTTCCGCAAGCGTCGCTCATTGCTTGACCTCGCGACCGGTGTTCTCTGCGAGCAACCGGAAACGCGCGGCAGCGTCACCCCACACGCTCTCGAGGTACTCCTGCACCGCGGCCGGCCCGGCCGCGGCGAGCCGGTAGATCCGCCGGGTCCCCTCCGCAGTCTCGGTGACGAGCCCGGCGTCCTTCAGGATGCGCAGGTGCCGCGACACGGCCGGCCGGCTGATCGGCATCGCGGCGGCGATCTCGGCGACCGCCTTGTCGCCCTCGCCGATCAGGCGAAGCACCTCGCGCCGGTTCGGGTCGCCGAGCGCGTCGAGCGCAACCCGGCCGTCCGATGGCAACGCCTCGTTCACGCCCACTCCTCCGTAACCGGATGGCTACCGTAACTGCTCAGTTACGGATTCGTCAACGCCGAACGTTGCGCGCGATCTTCGGCACACAGCTGTGCCCTGGGCACGGTCGTTTGAATGCGGAATGCAGAATCGGACCATGCGGGTCGGTGTCGCGGTGGTCGCGTGCGCGCTGCTGGTGTCGGCGTGCACCGCAACCACGAGCGGCGCCGCCGGCGGAATCGGACCCGGTCCGGGCGCAACCGTCCCGACGGGAACGGCGGCGGGGTCGTCCGCATCGCCCGGGTCGTCTGCGACGCCGAGCGGGCACCACCAGCCGGTGGCGCGGCGCGACAAGGCAGGCACCGTGTGGCTGTGCCGGCCCGGGATCCGGAACAACCCCTGCGCCGCCGGCCTGACGAGCACCTCGGTCGATGCCGCCGGCACGGCCACCGTCGAGCCGGCCCGTGCAGCGAGCGACCCGCCGATCGACTGCTTCTACGTCTATCCGACGGTCAGCAAGCAGCGCCGCATCAGCGCCACGCTGCGCATCCAGAAGACCGAGACCGAAGCTGCGATCGCGCAGGCGTCGCGGTTCTCGCAGGTGTGTCGCGTGTACGCGCCGATGTACCGCCAACTGACCGAGTCGGCCATCGCCACCGGCGGCAACGCGGCGACGTTCGCCGGTGCGGTCACCGCCTATCGCGACGTCGCAGCGGCTTGGCACGACTACCTCGCACACTTCAACCACGGTCGCGGCGTGGTGTTCATCGGCCACTCGCAGGGCGCGTTCCTGCTGACCGGACTGCTGCAGCGCGAGGTCGACCGCGTGCCGGCGACGCGCAAGCTGCTCGTCTCGGCGATCCTGCCGGGCGGCAACGTCACGGTGCCGCAGGGCCGGCGGGTGGGCGGCGCGTTCCGTGCCATCCCGTCGTGCGCGTCGCGCAGCGAGACCGGATGCGTGATCGCGTACTCGACCTTCGACACCGAGCCGGCAGGTGCGGCTTTGTTCGGCCGCGCCGCGACGAGTATCGGCAGCTCGCTCGGGCTCGGCGGAACGGGCCGGCCCGGAGCCGAAGTGCTGTGCGTCAATCCGGCGGCGCTCGCCGGCCGTGACGACCTGCTCGAGCCCTACTTCCCGCGTGTCATGGGCCAGACACCCAGCGATGTGCAGACGCGTTGGGTGACCTTCCCGGACGAGTACCGCGCGTCGTGCCAGGACCGTGACGGTGCCAGCTGGCTGCAGGTCGATCGGACGTCGTCGAGCGATTCGCGTCCCGCGGTCGAAGCATTGTTGGGCGACACGTGGGGGCTGCACACCTTCGACGTCAACCTCGCGCTCGGCAACCTGGTGCGGATCGTCCGCGCCGAGTCGCGGGCCTATGCCCGATGATCAGCGGGCGACGACCGGCCAGCCGTCCCGCCACCGCAACGGGTTGATCGCCAGCCGGGGCGTGCCGGCATCGCGCTTGTTGTAGTAGTGATAGACCAGCCAGTCGCGATGGCGGTCGCGAAGCACCGTCTGCCCACCCGGACCGATCACGTAGCCGTGGGTGGCGAGCACCTGCGTGCCGCCGTCGTCCATCATCGGTGTGCCGGCGGCGTCGACGTACGGCCCGTCGGGGTCCGTCGACCGGCCCACCTTGACGTTGTAGGTCGAGTTGACGCCCCGACAGCAGAAGTCGTAGGACGCGAACAGGTAGTAGTAGCTGCCGTGATGCACGATGTAGGCACCTTCGACCGCGTCCGGTGACGGTCGCTGCGCGAGTGACGTGACGGTCGCGTCCGGCATGGGCTTGCCGGTGGACGGGTCGAGTTGGATGAGCTTGATCCCGCTCCAGAACGAGCCGTAGCTGAGCCACCAACGGTGGTGTTGGTCGAGCAGCAAACCAGGATCGATCGCGTTCGCGTCGTCGCTCGTGTCGGTCGCGACAACGAGACCGTGATCGTGCCAACTGCCCGGCCGCGCGGTGCGGCTGGTCGCGAGCCCGATCGCGGAATGGTTCGACCCGAAGGTCGACACCGCGTAGTAGAGGTAGTACTTGCCGTGATGGAACGAGACGTCGGGCGCCCACAAGTCGGTCGCGTTCCCGTTCTGGTACGTGTCGGCCCACGGCGCACCGTCCGGTAGCGCCTGCCCGATCGAATGCCAGTGCACGCGATCGGGTGAGGCATAGATCTCGATGCCGTCATGGGTCGCGAACACTTCGTAGCTGCCGTTGCGCAGCCGGACCATCGACGGGTCGTGCGTCGCGGCGAAGCCGCGGATCGGTCGAGGATTCGGATACTGCGGCGTCGGGCCCGCCGCATGCGCAGGCGTCGTGATCCCGAATGTGAGCAGGGCGATCGCGAACAAGCAGAGTCGAGCAAACATGCAGGTTCTCCTCCGTGCTGTCAGTGCTGGCCGTACACGTTCTGGTAGCGCTCCCAGAGGCTGTCGATGTCAGCCGGGGTGATCGCGACCGGTTCGCCGAGTTGACGGGCGACATGCACGGTCCGGGCGACGTCCTCACACATGACCGCGGTCTTCACCGCCGAGCGGGCGTCGATACCTACGGTGAACACGCCGTGGTTGGCCATCAACACGGCCCGCGACCGGAAGCCGGCGAGGGTCTCGGTGATGCCCTTGCCGATCGAGTCGTCGCCGATGAGGGCGAACGGCCCGATCGGGATCTCACCGCCGAACTCGTCGGCCATCGCGGTGAGCACGCACGGGATCGCTTCGCCGCGAGCGGCCCACGCCGACGCATACGTCGAGTGCGTATGAACCACCCCGCCGACTTCGGGCAGGTGGCGATAGACGTAGGCGTGCGCGGCAGTATCGCTCGACGGGGCAAGGTCGCCCGCCACCCGCTCGCCGTCGAGATCGCACACGATCATGGCGTCCGGCGTGAGGTCGTCATACGAGACCCCGCTCGGCTTGATCACGAACAGCTCGGCATCCGGGACGCGTGCCGAGACGTTGCCCGCCGTCCACACAACCAGGCCGTAGCGCACAAGCTCGCCGTGCAGTGCAGCGACCTCACGCTGCACGTCCTGCACCGCGGTCACGACGCGCTCCGCGCGCGATTGCGGATCCGACGCAGTTCGTGCAACTCGTCGTTCGCCGTCCCGAACCAGTCGTGCAGCGTGACGTATCGCGCGTACAACTCGTCGTAGACCGCCTTGTTCTCTTCATTGGGCCGGTACACGTCGTGCTGCACCCTGCCCATCGCCTTTGCGGCCGCCGTGACGTCGGCGTGCGCACCGGCGGCCACCGCCGCGTGGATGGCTGAGCCCAGCGCCGGGCCTTGATCCGAACCGATCACCGAGATCGGCATGCCGATGATGTCGGCATAGAGCTGCATCACGAACGAGTTCTTGATGAGCCCCCCGGCTGCCACGAAGCTGCGCACCGGCGCTCCTGCCTCGGCGAACGCCTCGATGATCCGGCGCGTGCCGAACGCGGTCGCCTCGACGAGCGCGCGGTACACGTCCTCGGGTTTGGTGTCGAGCGTGAGGCCGACGATGACGCCGGACAGTTCGTGGTCGACGAGGATGGACCGGTTGCCGCTCATCCAGTCGAGGGCGACCAGCCCGTGTGCGCCAGGGCGCTGGTCACGAGCCAGCCGGGTCAGCACGTCGTGCGGTGATTCGCCGTCGGCGGCCTGCGCGGCGCGTGACGGCGGGAAGCCGACCCGTGCCCACCACGCGAAGATGTCGCCGACACCGCTCTGACCGGCCTCGTAGCCGTACTTGCCCGGCGTGATGCCGCCGTCGACGACCCCGCACATGCCGGGTACCTCGGCGAGGACGTCACCGTTCATGACGTGGCACGTCGACGTGCCCATGACGGCGACCATCGTGCCCGCATCGATGGCCTGAGCGGCGGGGACGGTGACGTGCGCGTCGACGTTGCCGACCGCGACCGGAACACCTTCGGGCAGGCCCGTCCATCCCGCGGCTTCGGCGGTCAGCCCACCGGCCGGGGTGCCGAGCTCGGCGAGCTCGCTCACCAGCCGGGTTTCTGCGAAGTCGGCGAAGTCCGGGTGCAGCGCGGCGAAGAAGTCTCTGCTCGGATAGGTGCCGTCCTGATAGGCGCCCTTGTACCCGGCGGTGCACCGGTTGCGCGCGTAGCTGCCGCACAGCTGCCAAATGATCCAGTCGGCGAACTCGACCCACAGTTCGGTGGCGGCGTAGACCTCGGCGTCCTCCTCCAACAGCTGCAGCGCCTTGGCCAGCTCCCACTCGGAGGACAGTCGGCCGCCGTAGCGAGGCAACCAGGTCTCGCCGCGGTCGGCGGCGAGCGCGTTGATCCGATCCGCCTGTGGCTGTGCCGCGTGATGGCGCCACAGCTTCGGCCATGCGTGCGGGCGGTCGCGGAACTCGTCCGTCGTGCACAGCGGTGTGCCGTCGCGCTTGCACGGAAGGACCGTGCAGGCCGTCGTGTCCGTGCCGATGCCGATCACGGAGTGCGCGTCGATCCCGGACTCGCGTAGCACGGCGGGGACGGTCTCGCGCACGACGTCGAGCCAGTCCGCCGGGTCCTGCAACGCCCAGTCCGGTGGCAACGTCGTGCCGTGCAGAGAGTCGTCGATGACGCCGGATGCGTAGACGTGCTCGGCGCTCGCGATCTCGGCGCCGTCCGATACGCGCACGAGAACAGCACGTCCGGACAAGGTGCCGAAGTCGATCCCGATCGTGTACTGATCCTCGCTCACAAGATCCACTCCTTGACTGCGGACGCAACGCTGTAGTCGCGCATCGATACGATCGCGACGTGGCGCGCGACGAAAACAATTCCGTCGGCCGGGATCGCCGACCGGTCATGCACGACGTCGCGCGGCTGGCGGGCGTGTCGCACCAGACCGTCTCGCGGGTGATCAACGACTCGCCGAACGTGAAGGCAACGACACGTGAGCGGGTGCTCGACGCGATGCGTGAACTCGAGTATCGGCCGAACAGTCTGGCGCGCAGCCTCGCTACCAGCCGCACGAAGCGCATCGGCGTGATCAGTTTCGACGTTCGCCTGTTCGGACCCGGCTCGACGCTCGTCGCCATCGAGCGCGCTGCCCACGATCGCGGCTACGGCATCGCGCTCGCGTCGATGACAGGGCTGGTCGGCGACGAAGCCCGCGCGGCGGTGGCCATGCTCGATGCCCAGCGAGTCGACGGTCTGATCGTGATCGCACCGAACACCGGTGCCGTCGACGCGCTGGGTTCGCTGCCGCGATCGCTGCCGGTGGTCGCGCTCGAGGCCGAGTACCGGCCCGACATCAGCGTGGTCGCGATCGACCAGCGGCACGGTGCGCGCCTCGCGACGCAACACCTGCTCGATCTGGGTCACCGCACCGTCTGGCACGCCGGTGGGCCGCCGGACTGGACGGAGGCCGAGCAGCGTGTCGAGGGCTGGTCCGAAACGCTCACCGCGGCGGGGGCCGACATACCCCCGGCGATGCGCGGCGACTGGTCGTCCCGGTCGGGTTACGAAGCCGGGCTCGAGCTGGCCGGCCGCGACGACGTGACCGCCGTGTTCGCCGCCAACGACCACATCGCGCTCGGTGTACTTCGCGCCTTCCACGAGCGGGGCATCGACGTGCCCGGCGAACGCAGCGTCATCGGTTTCGACGACATCCCCGAGGCGGAGTACTTCGTGCCGGGACTCACCACGGTGCGCCAGAACTTCGACGCGGTCGGCCGCCGTGGGCTCGAGCGGCTGATCCGGCTCATCGAGAACGGCGTCTCGCGTCGTCGCCATGTCAGCCTCATCAAGCCGGAGCTGATAGTCCGCTCGAGCACGGCTCGTGCACCGCGACGCCGGCGCGGCCGCGACGATCACGGGCGCCGGCCCAAGCCTTCCGCAACGCGGTAGTACGCCTGGTTCCAGCGCAGCCGGTCGGCGAACTCGTAGGTGTCGGTGCGAGCGTCGATCACCGCGAGTTCGGTGCGCGTCATCGCCGCGAAGTCGCGCAGCGTAGCCATGCCGACAGACTGGGTGAGGACGGTGTGGTGCGGGCCGCCCGCCATCAGCCAGGCTTCCGCTGCCGTCGGCAGATCGGGCTGCGGCACCCACACCGCCCGCGCCACCGGCAAGCGGGGGAGTGGCTCGTCCGGTGGGACGACGTCGATGGCGTTGGCGACGAGCCGGAACCGGTCGCCCATGTCGCACATGCCGACGACGACGCCGGCGCCCGGCGTCGCGTCGAACACCAGACGCACCGGATCGTCGCGATTGCCCATCGACAGCGGATGAATCTCGCATGTCGGCCGGTCGGCGGCGATCGACGGGCAGACCTCGAGCATGTGCGCGCCGAGGATCTTCCCGGTGCCCGGCCCGAAGTGGTAGCTGTAGTCCTCCATGAACGAGGTGCCCCGGGTGCGCCCGGCGCCCATTTGCTTGACTGCGGCGAGGAGCACGGCCGACTTCCAGTCGCCCTCGGCCCCGAAGCCGTAGCCGCGTTGCATGAGCCGTTGCACCGCGATGCCGGGCAACTGCCGTAGCCCGCCCAGATCCTCGAAGTTCGTCGTGAACGCGCCGAAGCCGCCATCAGTCAGGAAGCTCGACAGGCCGACCTCGATGCGCGCGGCGTAGCGCAATGCGTCGTGCCGCGCGCCGTCGCGTCGCAGGTCGGGCACCACCTGGTAGGACGCCAGGTAGTCGTCGACGACCTCGTCCACCGCGTCGTCGCCGGCCGAGTCGACCACGTCGACGATGTCGGTCAACCCGTAGGTGTTCACGCTGACACCGAAGCGGAGTTGCGCCTCGACCTTGTCGCCCTCGGTGACGGCGACGTCGCGCATGTTGTCGCCGAAGCGCGCCAGTCGCAGTGTGCGCAAATGCGCTGCGCCCGCGGCGGCGCGGGCCCAGTCGTCGATACGCTCGGCGACCTTCTCGTCGGTGACGTGCCCGGCAACGGTCTTGCGGGCGACTCCGAGCCGGGTCTGCACGAAGCCGAACTCACGGTCGCCGTGTGCGGCCTGGTTCAGGTTCATGAAGTCCATGTCGATCGTCTGCCACGGCAACTCGCGGTTCAGTTGCGTGTGCAGGTGCAGCAACGGCTTGCGCAGTTCGTCCAGCCCGACGATCCACATCTTGGCCGGCGAGAACGTGTGCATCCATGCGATGACGCCGATGCAACGCGCCTCGGCGTTCGCCTGCCGCACGATGTCGACGATGGCGGGCGGATCGGTGAGTACCGGCTTCCACACCACGTCGAAGGACAGCTGAGGGGAGTCGTCCAGGAGCTTGGCTATCTCACGGGACTGCAACTCGACCTGGTCGAGTACCTCAGGGCCGTAGAGATGCTGGCTGCCGGTCAGGAACCAGAGTTCACCGGTCGGGGCCACGGAGGACATCGGCACTCCCGTCTGAAGTTGGCAACAAGATGTTAGCGTTAACAGAAAGACTGTCAAACCGGTCAGACATGGCGTACGGTGCAAAGCCATGGATACCGTGCGAGAGGGCACGCGCCCATGACGCGGAGCAGCGTGCGCCACGATCCGATGCCCGCGCAGCCGTCGATGGACGGCATTGCGGTGCTGCAACCGCTAGGGCTTGCCGCCGTGCGGCTGAGCGACGGCTTCTGGGTGGAACGTCAGCAGGTCAATCGCAACGCCGCGATCGCGAGTGGTCGTCAGCGACTCGAAGTCGCGGGCAATCTCGAGAACCTGACCCGAGCCGCCGGGCACGCGGATCCGGACGCGTATCGCGGTCCGTACTTCATGGACTCCGACGTCTACAAGTGGCTGGAGGCCGTTGCCTGGGAGTTCGCGCGCGAGCCGGGCGACGAGCTGCGCCGCGACTTCGACGAGATCGCCACGATCGTGGCGGCTGCGCAGCAGAGCGACGGCTACCTCAACTCCTACGTCCAGGTCACCGGTTCGCCGCGCTACGCCGACCTCGCCTTCGGGCACGAGCTCTACTGCTACGGCCACCTGTTGCAGGCGGCTGTCGCCGCGCGCCGTGCCTTCGGCGACAACCGGCTCTGGCAGGTGGCGCTCAACGTCGGCGACCATCTCGTCCGCACCTTCGCCGGCGACGGTGGCAACCGCGGCATCGACGGCCACCCGATCATCGAAATGGCACTGGTCGAGCTGGCCCGGGAGAGCGACGATCGCCGCTACGCAGAACTGGCCCGCACGTTCGTCGAGCGGCGCGGGTACAACACCCTGCGCGCGCACGGCCGGCACCCGAGCTATTTCGCCGACCGCGTGCCGGTGCGCGAGAGCACCACGGTCGAAGGCCACGCCGTGCGCGCGGTGTATCTCGCCGCCGGTGCGACCGACGTCGTGCTGGAGGGCTTGGACGACGCCGGCTATTTCGCCGCGCTGCGAACGCAGTGGCAGAACATGGTCGCAGCGAAGACCTACGTGACCGGTGGCCTGGGATCACGGTGGGACGGCGAGGCGTTCGGCGATCCGTACGAACTGCCGCCGGACGTCGCGTACTGCGAGACCTGTGCCGCGATCGGCAGCGTGCAGTGGAGCTGGCGCATGCTGCTGGCCACCGGTGAGGTCCAGTACGCCGACCTGATCGAGCGCACGCTGTTCAACGGCATGTTGGCCGGCGTCTCTCTCGACGGCGACGAGTTCTTCTACGTCAACGCACTCCAACTGCGCTCCGACGTGGTGTCCGACGACCACCGCCACCCGGTCAACGGACGTCGTGGTTGGTTCGACGTCGCCTGCTGCCCGCCGAACGTGATGCGCACGCTCGCATCACTCGGTGGTTATGTGGCGACCCGGACGGCCGACGGCGTTCAGGTGCACCAGTACGCGAGCGGCACGATCGACGCCGGGACTGCGCGGTTGCGGGTGCAGACCGCCTACCCCTGGGACGACGTCGTCGACATCGAGGTCGAGGAGCCCGGCGACCGCGAGTTCGAGATCGCGGTGCGGATCCCGGCATGGTGCGCGAGCGCGACGGTCACGGTCGACGAAGACGAGCACCCGGTGTCACCGGGCTATCACCGCGTGCGACGGCAGTGGCGGGCCGGTGAGCACCTTCGGGTCCGGCTCCCGCAACCGGCGCGCGTCACCGTCGGCCATCCCCGTGCCGACGCGGTACGCGGCTGCGTCGCGATCGAACGGGGCCCGCTGGTGTACTGCGTGGAACAGGTCGACCACCCCGGCCTCGCGATCGACGATCTCGAGTTCCGCAGCCTCGGCGCGGTTGAACGCGTCGAGGAACTGCTCGGCGGGATCGATGTCGTCCGGTTCACGGCAGCCGCGCACGGATCGGACCAAGACGTCGCCGCGTCGGCGGTTCCGTTCTTCGCGTGGGCCAACCGCGGCGCCGCCCCGATGCGGGTGTGGCTGCCGCTCGCGCAGGTGCTGCCGTGACGCGTCCGGCGATGCGGTCGCTCGCCGTCGCCGGTGCGCTGCTGATGGCGCTGGCCGGCTGCGGAGGCGCGGGCGTGCTGCCGGCGGTGAACGTCTCGCAGGCCGGCTTCGGCGAGCACGCGACCGGCACCGTGCGGCTCTGGGTGCGCGCCGGCATGGCCGGTGCGTACCAGTACCTGACACAGCGCTTCAACGCGACCCATTCGGACGTGCACGTCGAACTCACCGTCATTCCCGACACGCAGTACGTCACGAAGTTCGCGACCGCGGTTCGCGGCAGGGACGTACCCGACGTCGTCGGCATCGACGACATCAACTCGACACTGCTGGCCTTCCACGACTCGCTCACCAACATGACGCCGCTGCTGCGACAGCTGCCGTTCCGTCAGCAGCTCAGCCCGGGCCACCTGAATCTCGCCACGATCGGCAAGCGCAGCTTCGCCATCCCGGTCGCCGCCGACGTCAGCGTGTTGTTCTACAACAAAGAGATCTTCCAGAAGGCCGGGTTGTCCGGGCCACCGAAGACGACCGCGCAGATCCTCTCGGACGCGCGGACCATCACGCACAAGGTGCACGGCGTCTACGGATACTCCATCGCCGGCGACAACCCCGGCATCCTCGGCTTCACCGGGCTGCCGATCGTCTGGGCGAGCAAGACGCACCTGTTCTCCGGCGCGCTGAACGACCAGCACGTGAACGTCGGCCACAACACCGCACTGCGCGCACTGCTGACGCTCTATCGGACGATGTGGGTGCAGCACCTGATGCCGATCAGCGACCGCACCGACTCCGGCGCGACCTGGGGCGCGGACTTCCGGGCCGGCACGGTCGGCATGTGGCCCGGCAACTGGGCCTCGCTCGCCGGCAAGATTCCGAGCAATCTGCAGGGCAAGATCGGCGCAGTGGCCTTCCCGGGCGTAGGCGGCGGTCGCAGCGAGTTCGACGGCGGTGACAACATCTCGATCCCGCGTGGCGCGCACAATCCGTCCGGCGCGTGGGAGTTCATCAAGTTCGCACTCGCCAAGCAGCAGCAGGCCAATCTGCCGGCGTCCGGGTTCACCCCGGTGCGCTCCGACGTCTACACCGCGCAGTTCCGCAAGCGGTTCCCGCTCGACGCGGTTGCCTTGGCGAACCTGAAGTCCGGCTATGCCGAGAAGACCCTCGCGTACAACCTCGCCATCAACCAGACGAGCAGCCCGTTCACGACCATGATCACCGACGCGGTGTTCGGCGGGGGCGTGGCGTCGGCCGTCGGCGGTGCGCAGAGCGGTTTCGAGCGCGCACTGCAAGAGGCCGAGGACTGATGTCCGCCACTGCAACGGTGTCGCGACCGGCCGGCCAGGAGAGCAGCCGGCTCAAGGTCGTGCGCCGCCATCCGCGTGGTCGGATCCCGACGCACCGGCCGATCACCGGCCTGACCCTCGTCGCTCCGGCAGTCCTGTTCGCCGTCGCGTTCGTGCTCGTCCCGCTCGTGTTCGCGATCTACATCTCACTCACCGACTGGCCGCTCATCGGCAAGTACCACTTCGTCGGATTCCAGAACTACGCCCAGATCGGTGACGATCAGACGTTCTGGCACGCGACGGTGTACACGCTGACCTATACCGCGATCGTCACCGTCCCGATCCTGCTGATCGGCTACGCGATGGCCGTGTTCGTCCGCGAGAACAAGCGTGGCGCAACCTTCTTCCGCACAATCTTCTTTCTGCCCTACGTGATCGGGTTGAGCACGCTGAGTTTCCTGGCGCTGCTCGAATTGCAACCGGGCAGCGGCGCGATCAACGCAGTGCTGCACGGATTGCACATCACGGACGGGCAGACCGCCTGGCTGGTCAACACCGTGCCGGGCACCGCGGCGATCTGCGTACTCGTCGTATGGGCCGCCTCCGGGCTCACCATGATGCTGATCATGGCCGGGATGCAGGGCATCCCGTCCGACGTCTACGAGTCGGCCGAGCTCGATGGCGCCGGATGGTGGGATCGCGAACTGCGCATCACCGTGCCGATGCTTCGCCGCACGATCGCGATGAGCCTCATCCTGTCGATCATCGGCTCGTTCCTGGCGTTCAACCAGTTCTACATCCTTACCCAGGGCGGTCCCGGCACCAGCACGACCACCGTGGTCATGTGGATCTACGAGCGGGCATTCGTGCAGCTGCACCTCGGCAGCGCCACCGCGCTGTCGATCGTGCTGATCGTCGTCGTCGCCCTGGTCAGTGCGGCCCAGTTCCGGCTGCTCCGAGTGAAGGACGACAAGTGACGACGTCAGCGGCGGGTCGCGTCGAAACTCGGGACGATGACGACGCGGTAGTGGCGCCTCCGGTGCGTGACCGCGGGAGCGTCTGGTACTGGATCGGCGGTGTGCTGGCTGCCGCGGTGTTCGTCATCCCACTCGGCTGGGCACTCATCCGGTCACTGTTGCCGTCGTCGCTCATCTCGGCAGCGCCGAGTTGGTCGGACTTCACCCATCTGAGCCTGAGCAACTACAGCGGCGTGTTCGGCGCGCAGATCCACCTGTGGCGCTACGTGCTGAACAGCCTTCTGGTCGCCGGCCTCGCCTCCGTACTCGTCGCCGTCCTCGCGACGCTCGCCGGGTACGGCTTCGCACGATTCGACTTCCTCGGCTCCGGCTGGCTGTTCGGGCTGATCCTGCTCACGCTGATGGTGCCGTTCCAGGCAGTGCTCACGCCGTTGTTCCTCGAGCTCAACGCGATGCACCTGACCGACAGCCGCATCGGACTCGCGCTGTTCTACACCACCTTCAACCTGCCGTTCGGCGTGTTCGTCATGCGAAACACGTTTGCCGCAGTGCCGAACTCGCTGGAGGACTCCGCGTACATCGACGGTTGCGGCACGATGCGGACGCTGATCTTCGTGCTGCGTCCGCTCATCCTTCCCGGCGTCGCCACGACCGTCCTCTATGCGTTCCTCGCGTCCTGGACCGACTTCCTCGGTGCACTCACCTTCATCACCCGTACCGATCGGCTGACGCTGCCGGTCGAGCTGTTGAACATCGAGGTCGGCACACAGGGCTCGGTCGACTACGGCCTGCTCACCGCAGGTGCGGTAGTCGCCATGATCCCGTGCATCGTCCTCTACATCGCGCTGCAGCGCTTCTACGTGCGCGGCCTTGCATCCGGAGCGGTGAAGGGATGAACCGGTCCGCTGGGTACAAACCCATGGCAGAACCCCTCACTCCTGCGACAAAGGAGTTGTCCTCATGACCGATCAGATGCCCACCCAGCAGGCCGGGCTGAGCCGAAGAGGGTTCCTCGGCGGTGCTCTCGCCCTCGGCCTCGGTGCCGGCGCGCTGAGCGCGTGCTCGTCCCCGGTGGCCAGCGGCCTCGCCGGGACGACCATGGACCCCGGCGCCCTCCAGTACTGGAACCTCTTCGGCGGCGGCGACGGCGTCCGGATGCAGGCGATGGAAGCCGGTTTCGAGAAGTCCCATCCCTCGATCGGGCTCTCGTCGGTGACGCTCGCGTGGGGCAACCCGTACTACACGAAGCTGTCGCTGGCGACCCTCGGTGGCAAGCCGCCGGATGTGGCGGTCTCGCACCTGACCCGCATGAAGACGTTGCAGGCCGCTGACCTGTTGCAGGAGTTGAACCCGAGCGACTTGGCCCGCTTCGGCATGACGCCCGAGAAGTTCAACCAGACGGCCTGGAAGACCGGGCTCGTCGACGGCAAGATCTACGCGATTCCGCTCGACACCCACCCGTTCGTCTGCTTCTACAACACCGACGTCTGCAAGAAGGCCGGACTACTCGACAGCAACGGCAAACTCAAGCCGATCGACGGCGAAGCAGCCTTCATCGATGCGCTGACAAAGGCCAAGCAGGTCACCGGCCAGTACGGCGCAACCGTCGCCGTGGTGAACGAGACCGCGACACCCTGGCGCATGTTCCAGAGCCTGTACAGCCAGCTCGGCGGCCAGGTCCTTGCCGACCAGGGCACGCGCATCGTCATCGACGACGCGAAGGCCTTGAAGGTGCTCAACTTCCTCAGCGGTCTGAACAGCAAGGGCATCATGCCCGGCTCGCTCGACTATCAGGGGGCGATCGCGTTGTTCAGCGCAGGGCGGGCGGGCTTCTACTTCCAGGGCGAGTGGGAGATCACGACCTTCCAGACGGCGAAGACGCCGTTCAGCATGACCAAGTTCCCCAACGTGTACGGCGGCAGCAACCACTACGCGGTGCAGGCTGACTCGCACACGATCGTGCTACCCAAGCGTCCGTCCCGGACGGGAACCGAGCTGGACCATTCGCTCACCTTCATCCGTTCGCTCCTCGACCAGAGCGCGACCTGGGCGGCCGGCGGGCACATCCCGGCGTGGTTGCCGTACCGCAACAGTCCGCAGTACGCGAAGCTGACGCCCCAGTCGAACTACGCGTCGGCTGCCGACGCCGCGGTGTACGACCCGGACGCGTGGTATTCGGGGTCCGGCTCCGACTTCGAGATCATCGCCGGCGGCTCCATCGGGGCCGTGCTGGGCGGCATCTCCTCGCCGAGCGCAGGGCTTGCGCAGATGAAGACCAAGTTGCAGACGCTCGCCGACACCAAGCCACCGACGTGATCACGTCCACGAACCGCCGCCGTCGTCCCTCCCGCCGAACGAGGAGATCAACGTGACTGCCACTACTTACGTGCCGCGTCCGGCCGAGACGGTGGCGGGCACGACTCGCCGAAAGGGTCGTCGATCGCGCAGCGATGCGAAACCGGCATGGGGCTTCCTGGCCCCATTCCTCATCCTGTACGTGCTTTTCGTGATCGGGCCGGCGATCTACGGGCTCGTCATGAGCTTCTTCGACGCCAGCCTGGTGAAGTCAGGTCTGGGTCACTTCGTCGGCTTCGACAACTACGTCGAGGCATTCAAGAGCTCGGACTTCTGGTCCTCGATGTGGCACACGGTGTGGTTCACGATCCTCACCACGCCGCCACTGGTCATCCTGTCGTTCGTCTTCGCGGTGCTCGCCGAACGTGCGGTGCACGGCAGATGGTTCTTCCGCCTGGCGTTCTTCGCTCCCTACATCCTGCCGTCCGCGGTCATGGCGCTGATCTGGATCTGGCTGTACACACCGGGCCTCGGGCTCGCGACGGCCGCGCTGGGCAAGATCGGCATCACCGCGCCGCAGTGGCTCGGTGATCCGCACTGGGCGATGACCTCGATCGCCATCGCAACCGTCTGGTGGACGCTCGGATTCAACTTCGTGCTGTATCTCGCCGGTCTGCAGGATATTCCGCGCGAGCTGTACGAATCATCCGCCATAGACGGGGCATCACCATGGCA
>DASXJN010000063.1:0-10181 GCA_036497365.1 Jatrophihabitantaceae bacterium
CTGCCACGATGTCGGGCTGCGGCCAGTAGTAGCGCAGTCGATCGCTGTAGCTGTACCGCCGCGCCAGCCTTTGCGCGTGCTGGTCGCCCTCGTAGTAGCCCGACCACCACTTGGGTTGCTCGACCATCACCCGGTCGACGGTCTCGACGAGTCGCGAGCGCCCCGCCTCGGGAACGAGTTCGTCCTCGATCGACGCGAGAGCGAACAGCGCCTCGCGCAGGGCGAAGGTCAACCCGGGGCCGACCTTGAGGATCGCCCAGTGGTCCCTTACGAGCTCGGCGAGCCGCTCGCGGAGTTGGTAGTCGGTCGAGTGCGCCTCGAACACGAGGTTCGGGTCGTCCTCGGCGACGGCGCTCAACGCGCCTGCGCGGCTGGGGTCGTAGTCGAAGACCTGATCCGAGTCGAACTCGACTCCGGGCTGCACGACGAGCGCAACCACTCGCTGCCATGCCTCGTCCAGATTGTGCGCTGCGAACGCGTCGCGGTGGGCGTCGAGCGTCGCGCGGGCGGCGTCGGGCGCGGTCGGCGTGAGCGCGTCGATGCGTTCGTGTGCTCCACCAGGCACCGGCACCTCGGTGCCGATGACGAACACCAACTCGGCGCGTCGGTCGCCGGCCGCTTCCTCTGCGGCTGCGGCGAGGCGGGCCGACCGGGCGGCGACCGTGGCGTCGGTGAGCGGCACGGCGTCGTCCGCGCAGGCCATGCTGCAGTCGAGGTGGATCTTCGTGTATCCGGCGGCGGCGTAAGCGGCAACGAGGTCGTCGGCAAGCACCATCGCCTCGTCGGCAGGCTTGGCGCGCCAGGTGTTCGGCCCGAGATGGTCACCGGCCAGCACGATCCGCTCTTCGGCGAGCCCGACGCGTCCGGCCAGCTCGAAGACGAGGTCACGGAACTCGGTCGGCACCATCCCGGTGTAGCCACCGAACTGGTCGACCTGGTTGCTGGTCGCCTCGATCAGCGCGATCGAACCGTCCTCGCGGGCCTGCTGGAGGGCGGCTTCGATGACGAGCGGATGAGCGGAGCACACCGAGGTGACGCCGATCGGCTCGCCCGCCTTGTGGCGGCGCAAGACGTCGAGCAGGGCGCGGCTCATGGGGCCACAGCCGGGTTCTGGGGCACGTTGCTCCTTTGCGAGGGCCTGTTGCTTGTCCTACTTGGTGCTTCCGGCAAGCAGCCCGTTGACGATGTACCGGTTGAATGAGAGGGCGAGCAGCGCGGGGATCGCGATTGCGAGCACGCCCGCGGCGTTGAGCAGTGTCGACGGAACGACGTGCCGTCCCTGCAGCGCGGCGATCACCACGGTCAGCGGCTGGGTGGACGAGTCCGTCGACAGCACCAGCGGGAACAGGAACTGTGCCCACGCGAACAGGAACGTGATCAGCGCCGTGGAGATGATGCCCGGACGCGCCAGGGGCAGCACGATGTAACGCAGTACCTGCAAGCGCGTTGCGCCGTCGGTGAGCCCGGCTTCCTCGATGCTCACCGGAAGGCTGGTGAAGTAGTTGTGCAGAATCCACGTCGCGAGGGGAAGGAACCCGGACACGTACACGAGCACGATGCCGGTGTAGGTGTTGACCAGGGTCAGATCGCTCATGATCCGGTACAGCGGGATGAGCGTGGTGTACGCGGGAAAAGCCATCGTGCCCAGCACCGCGTAGAACAGCACCTTCTGGCCACGGAACTTCATGCGCGCGAACGCATAGGCGGCGAGCGTCGCCAACACCACGGTGACGATCGTGGCAAGCCCGCACTCGACCACGATGTTCCACGAGGATCGCCGGATCTGATCCGGAAGGTCACCGGACTTGGTCAGCAGGGTCCGGTAGTTGTCCAGCGTCGGGTGCAGCGGAACGTAGTTGTTGCGCCCGTGCGCGTCCGACTCGGTCTCGACACTCGTCTTGAGCGACCAGTAGATGGGCACGAGCGACCACACCAGCATGAACGCGATGCCGATGAGTCGAAGCGTGCGGCCTCGCTTTCTCAATAGTCGATCCTTCGGTAGACGGCGCGTACCACCACGAGCGAGATCAACAACGTGACGACGGTGATGATCAGCGACAGTGCGTAGCCCTCGCCGAAGTCGAGGTTCTGAAAGCTGATGAAGTAGGTCTGTTCGGTGATGGACGCGCCGGTCGACGCGGCGCCGTTGAGCACGTACGGCTGGTCGAACACGTTCAGTGTGGCGATCAGCGACTGCACCATCGCGATTGCGATGCCGGGACGGGCGAGGGGCAGCGTGATTCGCCAGAACGACGCGAACATGCTGCATCCGTCGATCTCGGCGGCTTCGTACAACTCGTCCGGGATGACCTGCATCGCGGCGAGCACGAGCAGCGCCGAGAGCGGCGTGATCTGCCAGACCTGCACCAGTTCGATCAGCGTAATGGTGAGCAGCCGGTTCTCACCCAGCAGCACCGAACCCTGGTTGGCCAGGTGCAGCGACGAGAGCACGCTGTTCACCAGGCCGTTGTTCGGATCGAAGATGCCGGTCCAGAGGATTCCCTCGACCACACCCGGCAGCGCCCACGGCAGGATGAGCACCGCGATCAGCACGCTACGGCCGCGGAACTTCTTCCGCAGCACGGTGGCGAACAGGATGCCGAGCACGGTCGACAACGCGACACCGACGATCACGTAGAACGCGGTGTTGCCGATGCTGGTCCGCACTGCGTCGTCGGCCCACAGCTTGCGGAAGTTGCCGAACCCGTCGAAGCGGGTGGGCGGGTCGAGCGGATTGACCCGGTAGAAGGACTGGATGATCGTGAAGGCCGCCGGGATCAGAGCCAACCCGATGATGAACAGTGCCAACGGCGACACCAACAGGTACGGCAGGCCCTTCTCGGCGACCTTCCGGACGGTTCGCGGCCGCCCGGCGACCGGTCGCTTGTGCGGCGACGCGGCCGCCGAGGCGGGCTGCGTTTCGTCCTGTAACGACGAACCCTTCACAATCAGCTCGAAAGCCCGTTCGTCGCGGACACGATCGCGCTGATGGCCTGCGCCACCGACTTCGAGCCGGTCGCCGCCGCGTGCAGGTTCGTGTACACCGCGTTGGAGAACGCCGGGTACCACGACGGTGCGCCGCCCTCGAAGACCGGCTTCGACTTGGCGAGCATGGCGCTGAGTGTCGTACCGCCGGCGAGGTTGCCCTTGGCCATCGTCTGCACCGCGCTCAGGTGCGAGGGCAGCGTGTACGCCGACCATGCCTTGGACTGGCCGTTGGCGCCGGTGAACTCGAGTTGCTGCTTCGCGCTCGTGAACCACTCGATGAACTTGGCGGCAGCCTTGGGATACTTGGCCTGCACGGGGATGCCGATGCCGTCGGGGTTGCTCAGGTTCGCCGCGGTCCCGGTCGCGCCAGGCGTCGGAAGGTACTTGATCTTGTTCACGACCGTGGACGACTTCGGGCTGTTGTAGAGCGTGCTGATGACTCCCGAGTAGTCCGAGTAGGTGCTGGCGACCTGGCCCTTGGCCATGAGCGTCTGCTCACCCTGACTGTCTGCGACGTTGATGTTGCCCGCCGGCACCAAGCCGGTCTTGATGGCATTGACCATCCACTCGGCGGCCTTGTAGCCGGGCGAGCTCGGCGAGGCGAACTGCGGCTTGCCGCTGGAGTCGAGGATCGTGCCGCCGAGGGCACCGGTTGTCTCATACCAGTAGGTCGACAAACCTTCGGCTGCCGAGAACGGGATGTTCAAGGGATGCTGCGAGACGCCTGACGACTGGATCTTCTTCAGGTCGTTCGTGTAGTCGTCCAGAGTGGTCGGCATGCTGGTGATGCCGGCCTTGGAGAACAGATCGGTGTTCACCGTCGTCACCATGAACGACGCGTCGTACGGGATGCCGATGACCTTGCCGTCACTCGTGAACGACGCCAGCTGCGGCATGTCCGAGGACAGCGACTTGGTGTTCATGTACTGGCTCATCGGGTAGAACCAGCCCAGTTTCCCGAGCTGCCCGACGCGCGACCAGTCGACGTCGGTGGCATCGGCGAAGAAGGTCTTCGCCGTGGCGGCAGCCGAGATCTTGGTCTGCAGGCTGTCCCAGTCGAGGTTGACCCACTTCACGTGGATGCCCGTCTGCTTGGTGAAGGCGTCGAGTTCCGCCTTCGGCGGTGGGTCCGCAGCAAGTGCGACGGTGATCGTCACTCCGGAGGTCTGGTTCGACCCGCCCGACCCGCCGCTACTCCCGCAGGCTGCGAGCGCGAGCGCCGCCGCGCCGGCGGCAGCCACCGCCGCTGTGGTCCTGATCCGACCTCGCTTGCCACCCGGCGATCCCAGCATTGCGCCTCCTGTTGTTTCTCGAAATGCGCAGAGGAACTGCGCGTTTGTGCGCGAGTTGCTCGGGTCACCATAGAGTGACCGCAAACTTGTCGTCAACCGAGGTCCGGACGAGCAGATCCTGCGCAAAATCCGCGTTCGGGTGGCGCCGCTGCGCTCACCGAACGCGCATCCGCGCAAATACGCGCAATTCTGCTAACATCCCGACCGTGCGAAGGCAGGAACGACTCACGGCGATCCTGGACCGCGTCGCCGAGACCGGCTCGGTCGACGTGCACGATCTGGCCGGGGCACTGGGCGTGTCCGGTGCGACGGTGCGCCGCGATCTGCAGTCGCTGAGCGCGAGCAAGCTCCTGGTGCGCACGCACGGCGGGGCCGTCGCCAAGCCGCTCGACGGGATCACCGGCAACGCCCGCGCCGCCGAGAAGCGACGGATCGGCGCAGCCGCGGCGAAGCTTGTCGATCGCGGTGCCGTCGTCGGCCTCACCGGCGGGTCGACCGCCCTCGAGGTCGCCCGCGCACTCGGCGACCGCACCGACCTCACCTTCGTGACGAACGCGATCAACATCGCGTCCGAACTCGTCGGGCGCCCTGGGCTGCGGCTGGTCGTGGTCGGTGGCATCGTCCGGCAGTCCTACGAACTGGTCGGACCGGCCGCCGAGGCGATGCTCGCGAACTACCACCTCGACATCGCCTTCATCGGCGTCGACGGGCTGACCCTGCACGAAGGGTGCACGACGCACGACGAGATGGAGGCGCAGACCGACCGCGCGTTCCTGCGCCGCGCCCGCCGCAGCGTCGTCGTGGCGGACAGCTCGAAGATCGGCAAGGTCACCTTCGCGCGGATCAGTCCGGTGAGCGACGTCCACGACATCGTCACCGACCGGGGTGCGACTGCCGAGCAGGTCGACGGCATGCGCGCTGCCGGCGTTCAGGTGACGACGGTCTGATCTCCGCGCGGCGCCATCAGGCTGAGGGCGTCGTAGGCGATGTGGCTCGCGGCGACGCCGGTGATGTTGGCATGGTCATAGGCCGGCGCCACTTCAACGACGTCCACACCGACGACATTGCAGCCGGCGAGCCCGCGCAGGATGCGCAGCATCTCGCGTGATGTCAGGCCACCTGCCTCCGGTGTGCCGGTGCCGGGCGTGAACGCGGGATCCATCACGTCCACGTCGATCGACACGTACAGCGGCCGTTCGCCGACGCGCTCGACGAGTCGCTCGGCCACACCCTTCGTGCCGAGGTCGTCGACATCGTCCGCGGTCAGCAGCGCGAAACCGAGTTCGCGATCGCTGACCAGGTCGAGGCCCTCGTAGAGCGGTCCACGGATGCCGACGTGCATGGCCGCGGCGAGGTCGATCAGGCCCTCCTCGCGTGCGCGGCGGAACGGCGTGCCGTGCGTGTACGGCGCACCGAAGTAGGTGTCCCACGTGTCCAGGTGCGCGTCGAAGTGCACGACCGCCACCGGGCCGTGGATCGCGTTCACCGCACGTAACAGCGGGAGTGCGATCGTGTGGTCGCCACCGAGCACGACCAGTCGTTTGGCACGCTCCAGCAGTTCTCGCGCACCGGCCTCGATCTGCCCCAACGCGGCCGCGATGTCGAACGGGTTCGTTACGATGTCGCCCGCGTCGATCACTTGTTGCGATGCGAACGGCGAGACGTCCTGTGCCGGGTTGTACGGACGCAGCAGCCGCGACGATTCGCGGATGTGCGCCGGCCCGAACCGCGCGCCCGGACGGAAACTCGTGCCCGCGTCGAACGGCACGCCGACCACAGCGACGTCGACGTCGGCGGTGGTCTGGTCGCTGCGCGGCAGGCGGGCAAAGGTCGCCGGCCCGACGAAGCGCGGCACGACCGACGCGTCGACGGGGCCGACGATGTCACCGGTGGTGATACGGGGTTCGTCCATCTCCCCTGGCTAACAGATCGCGGCGCTGCGCGGAAGCTACACGGTCGGCAGGCCGAGCGAACGCCGTACGTTGTTCGCGGCTTGGCTGCCCCGGGGCAGGTTGGTGATCGCGTGCTGGAGCTGCTTGATCGTCCCGGCGGCGGCGATTCGCTGCCACTGGCGCACCTCGTTGAGGACGCGTACTTCCAGCTTCTTCATCGCCTTGTCGACGTGCGGCGCCCAATTCCCGCGGATCAGCCTTTGCACGAAGACCATCTCCGAGTCGGCAACGCGGCCGGCCTCTTTCCGCAGCGCACCCAGGTTCAGCGTGCTTTTGGCCAGCTTGTCCCACCTGTCGAGTTCCCGGTTGGACGGTCGGACGTCGTGCAGGTAAAGCCGTGCAGCGTGATGTTTCGTCCAGTGCGACGACGCGGCAACTGCCGGTGCCGCGACAGCTAGTGAAGCGGCGATGCTCACGACCAGCATCGCCAGCGCAAGCCGTAGCTTCATGGCCGAGGTCCCTCCCCCGATCGATGGCTGCGCGAACAGTACGCCGCCGTTCCCCGGCGTCACCACCGTGATTGCCTCAAGGGGAAACCAAGTGAACCGACTCGACGTCATCACGTGCTGACAACGGCGTGAGTGGACCCAAGTGATCTTTCAGGACCTGTGCGGTGTACTTCGTACATTCATGATCATCAGGGAGGTTTCCATGCGACGTTCGGTGATCATCGCCGCTCTGACCGTCGGGATCCTGGCTCTCGGGCCCGCGAGCGCGGCCACCGCATCGCCTGCCGCGGCGAGCGAGGGCAAGCCGGTCATCACCGGCCTTTCACTTGGATCGGGCACCACCGCGGGCGGCAGCACGTTGGTGATCACGGGCAAGCGGCTGGACGGTGTGACCCGGGTGAGGTTTGGACACGCGTCGGTGTCGGCGACGGCCTACCCGGGCGTTGGCCGGGTCGCGGCCCAAACCCCCAAGCACGCCGCCGGGCTGGTGCACGTACAGGTCGTCAGTCCCCACGGAACATCGGCCGTTACCGCGACGTCCGCCTTCCGCTACGTGCAGCCGGCCAAGGGCGGCGCCCTCACGTGGACGTCGCCGCGGTGGCCGACCGAGGCAGTCGCCGAGGGCGGCGGCATAGGTCAGGTCGCGTGCCCGACGGCAAATGCCTGCGTCGCCGCCGACAACGGCGGCAACGTCAGCTATCTCAGGAGCGGAGTCTGGAGCCCGGCGCATCGCGTCGATGACACCGAACTCGCCGATCTGTCGTGCCCGACCACAACATTCTGCATAGCGATCGATCACGCGAATCGTGCGTTGCGCTACGACGGAGCTACCTGGACGACGCCCGCGACCCTCGATGCCGACCTTGCGACCGACGCGCATGTCAACGTCTCGTGCAGCTCTGCGACGTTCTGCCTGGCGATCTCGACGGAGAACACCTATCAGTTCTTCGACGGTTCGTCCTGGACGGCAGCGACGCAGATTCCCGAGCCGGGCACCGCGGGCTCCATGCACAGCTTCGACTGCTCCCCGGACGACTACTGCTTGGGATGGGCGTATCCGGGCGATTCTGACGAGGACCCCGGTGAGCTGGAGAGCTTCGACGGGACAACGTGGACGTTTCTCGGGGACTTCGACGGCGACCAGGCCGACCTCGACTATCCCGACTATGTGGAGCAGGTGTCCTGTCCGGTCAGCCATACCTGCGCCGTGTTCGACACCGCAGACAAGGTCACCCTCTTCGACGACGGCAGCCTGACCCATCAGTACGACGTGGGCGGCGACGCCTTGGCCGATCCGGTCAGCTTGTCGTGCACGTCGCCGACGTTCTGTATCAGCATGAAGATGGGCGACAGCGGCCGGGTGTATGTGCAGTGGTTCGACGGCACCACTTGGCGCTATCTCCGCAAGCCGGCCACCTACTTCGGCAATTCCGGCGAAGCGTCATGCGCCACGCCCACGTTCTGCGTGGTGTCGACCGGTGTGGTCGACGTGACCGAGTACCGCGGTGGTGCCTCACTGACCGACGCCCAGGTCGTGTTCCCGACGTACGACTTGGCTGACGTGTCCTGTCCAGTCGTCAAGTTCTGCATGACGACGGGCGGCTACGGGGTGGCGGCGACGTTCGACGGCCGAACCTACGGAAAGGCGCACGTGGCCAGCAACGACGCGACGGGTGCCAGTCACGTCTCCTGCGCGACCCGATCGATGTGCGCGTTGACGTCGGGCACGCACGCCGTCGTCTGGAATGGCACGCGTTGGCACGGTGATCAGAAAATCGACGCGCATCAGCTCACAGCGGTCAGCTGCGGGTCGACACGCTTCTGCGTCGCCACCGACACCGTCGGGCGCGTCTCGACCTACAACGGAAAGAAGTGGACGCAACCACATCGCGTCGCGGGCCACCGGCGCCTGATCTCCGTCTCGTGCGCGGACGACCAACTGTGCGCAGCGGTGGACGAGACCGGTGGCGTCGTGGCCTACCAGCACGGGCGCTGGGTAGCGCATCCCGGCGAGTTCGATACGGGATGGTATTCGTTGCTCGACGGCGCGACAGCGTCATGCGGATCGATCGTGCGGTGCGTCGTCGAGGACGACGACGGTTCGATCGCGACCTACAACGGTCATAGATGGTCGAGGCCGACCGGGATCGTTCACATGCACGTGTATTACGACGGCTTGAGGACGTTGTCATGCACCTCGGCATCATTCTGCGCGGCCGGCGAATACGCCGCTTCGACCCACACGTACAACGGATCGAAATGGTCCACCGGGCATGCGATCGACATCGAGTACGGCCCGGCGGAACTGTCATGCGCATCGAGGAAGTGGTGTCTCGCAGTCACCCTCCGAGGCAGGTATATCGTCGGCAAGTCGTAGCACCGACTTCACATCCGCCGTCACTGGGGCGCGCGTGGTTAGTCGAACTCGGTGCTGCGGTACCTCTCCCTGAACGCGCTGTGCCGGGCAGCGTCTCTCCGGGAAGAGATTGACATGACAGCTCTCATCATCGTGATCGTCGTCGTTGTCGTAATCCTCGTGCTGCTCGCGATCTTCGTCCTGCCGCGAATGCGCCAGCGGCGCGCAGAGAAGCAGCGGCTGGAGACCGAGCGCAACCAGGAGCAGGCGCGCGATCATCTCGTCGGGGCGCGGGAGAGCGGGGCCCGGGCGCAGGCCGAACGGGCGGCGGCGCAAGAGCAGATGGCGCGCGCAGAGCGTGAGCGGGCCGAGGCCGAGTTGCAGGCGAGCGAGCGGGAGCGCGAGGCTCGTGAACGACTCTCGGCCGCCGACGAACACGGCTCGGAAGCCGCGCAACTCCGCGACAAGGCCGCGGATCTGGACCCGCGTTTGCGCGAGGATCCCAACCGCACGCAGTGACCCGCGGACCGACGTCAAGGGTTCGGTTCACCGCACGGTCATTCGGCTGGTTTGCACCCGTACCGGTCGCTATATCGGTTCGTTGGAGCCATATAGCGGCCGCTATGGGGGCAAACCACGTCCGGATGGACGGAGCGGCACTCGTCCGGCCGCGGGTTCCAGTGGTGGGCGATACTGGGATTGAACCAGTGACCCCTACCGTGTCAAGGTAGTGCTCTCCCACTGAGCTAATCGCCCGTATGCACCGCGTGCGCGGTGATTTGTGCTGTCCTCTCGAACAGTGAGGCGGCGGCGGGAATCGAACCCGCGTACAGGGCTTTGCAGGCCCTTGCCTAAGCCACTCGGCCACGCCGCCGGAATGCCGGCTCCCCCGATATGTCCCAGTCAAGTGCCGAGGGCGGTGCCTCGAGCGGACGACGGGATTCGAACCCGCGACCCTCACCTTGGCAAGGTGATGCGCTACCAGCTGCGCTACGTCCGCAGTCCGCGAGCGATTTTCACCGTGTCGCGTACGGGCGCTGACTCTATCCGATCGCGTCGAGCCGATCCAAACCGCCTACCCCGCGACGAGCCGATCCCACAGTCGGTCGACCGCGGCCGCCAGTTCCTCGGGTGTTCCGTCGTT
>DASXJN010000064.1:0-10156 GCA_036497365.1 Jatrophihabitantaceae bacterium
GGAGGAGCTCGGTGTGGGCCGGCCGTCCACCTACGCGACGATCATGCAGACGATCCAGGACCGCGGCTATGTGTGGAAGCGCGGCGCGGCGTTGATCCCGACGTGGACGGCGTTCGCGGTGATCGGTCTGCTCGAGTTGTACTTCGGCCGGCTCGTCGACTACAACTTCACCGCGTCGGTCGAGAACGACCTGGACGACATCGCCAACGGCGAGCGCTCGCGCGTCGACTGGTTGCGGCGGTTCTACTTCGGCGCGGACGACGTGCAGGACAAGGCGCGGATCTCGGCGCAGGGCGGGTTGAAGAAACTCATCGCCGACCGGCTCGAAGAGATCGACGCGCGCGGGGTGAACTCGATCCCGCTCGGCGACACCGGCGTGGTCGTGCGTGTCGGCCGGTACGGCCCGTATCTGCAGCGCGGCACCGACGAGGAGGGCCCGGAGAGTTCGTTGCAGCGCGCGTCCATCCCGGACGACCTGCCACCGGACGAGCTCACCCCGGAAAAGGTCGAAGAACTCCTGTCCGCGCCGTCCGGAGACATCGCGCTGGGCTCGGCCGAGGACGGTCGTGAGATCACTGCCCGGTCGGGGCGGTACGGCCCGTACGTCACCGACGGCGAGAAGTCCGCGTCGCTGTTCAAGACCATGTCGCTCGACACGATCACGCTCGCCGAGGCCGAGAAGCTGCTCACGCTGCCGCGCACGCTCGGACAACTCGACGGCGAGGACGTCACCGCGCAGAACGGCCGCTACGGCCCGTACATCAAGAAGGGTTCGGACTCGCGGTCGATCGACTCCGAGGATCAGCTCTTCACGATCACGCTCGACGAGGCGGCCGCGATCCTGGCCCAGCCGAAGCAGCGCGGTCGGCGCGGCACCGCGGCGCCACCGTTGAAGGAGCTCGGCAACGATGCGGTGTCGGGCAAGCCGATGGTGGTCAAGGACGGCCGGTTCGGGCCGTACGTGACCGACGGCGAGACGAACGCGTCGTTGCGGCGTGGTGACTCGATCGAGGAGCTCACCGATGCGCGTGCGTCGGAGTTGCTCGCCGATCGGCGCGCGCGTGGGCCGGCCAAGAAGGCGACGAAGAAGGCCGCCAAGAAGGCACCCGCCAAGAAAGCCGCAGCCAGGAAGACGGCTGCGAAAAAGGCCGCCGCGAAGAAGGCCGCCGCCAAGAAAGCCTGACCGTACTTGGCCCCGCTGCAGGGTCTTTGTCGGCGTGTCGCCCTGCTACGGGGCCAACCCTTGCGCGCCGCTAGTCGGGATAGATCCAGCGCTCCAGGAAGTCGTTGCCGAACTTGCGGTTCGGGTCGTGCCGGTTGATGAGTGCGCGGAACCGCGGCAGCAACGGGTAGTGCCCCCGTGGATCGGCCCGGAACACCTTGCCCCAATGCGGACGCGCATCGAAGGGCGCCAGTGCGGTCTCGAGTTTGCCGACCGCCTCGGCGACCAGCGCGTCGTCGTCCACCCAGGTGAAGTGCAGCGCGATCGTGTCGCGGCCGCCGCACGGGCTCAGCCACAGCTCGTCCGCGGCGATCGTGCGGATCTCGCACACCTGCAGGGCGGCGCGCAGATCGAGTTCGCTCAGGGCGGTGATCGCGGCGGCACCACTCTCGCGCGGCAGCAGGTATTCGGTCTGCTGCTCGTTCCCGTTGCTCGGCGTGAACTCGAGCCGAAAGTGCGGAAGGCGCGCGTTCCACGGCCCGGCGATGCCGAGCTGCTGCGTCGCCGTGGAGGCGTCCTGCCCGGCGATGGGATGTTGCGCGACTTCGGCGGGACGGGCACCCCAGGCGCGTCCGTCCGGAACCCGTGCATCAGTGCGCGTCTTCACCCAGAGCTGCTCGATCAGGTCCGGACGGTGCCAGCGGGTGAACGCGCTGACGCTGTAGGCCGAGCCCATGATCGTGTCGAGGTTGGTGGTGAAGGTCGACAGCGGCAGGTCGAGCCAGACGTTCTGACGCATCTCGTAACTCGGCTCGATCGCGAGCGTCAGCTTGGTGACCACACCGAGCGCGCCGAGCGCGATCACCGCGCCGCCGAACTCGTCGTCGTCGCGGGTGAGCCGGACGAGCTCGCCGTTCGCGTCGACGAACTCGACGGCGACCGCAGCGGCGGCCAGGCAGCGGTTCGTGCTGCCGGAGCCGTGGGTGCCCGTGGCGCAGGCGCCGGCCACCGAGATGTGCGGCAGCGAGCCGAGGTTGTGCAGCGCCCAGCCGTGCGCCTGAAGTTCGGTTGTCAGCTCGCCGTAGCGCGTGCCGCCACCGACCTCGACGACGCCGCGTTGTTCGTCGACGTAGGTCGCGACGACGAGGTCGCGGGTGCTGACGAGATCGCCGGTGGTGTCGGCGATGCGGTTGAAGCTGTGCCCCGTACCGAGCGCGCGCAGGCGCGGGGCCGACGCCACCAGCTCCTGGAGCTGCTCGACGGTGGACGGTCGGTGCAGGCGGTCGGTCGAGAAGGTGACGTTGCCGGCCCAGTTCCGCACCACACCGCCAACGCTATCGGGTCCGCTATCGGTGCCCGCTATCGATCATGTGGCGAGATGGACGTGATCGCGCAACCGACGCCACATCACTACGGCATTCGCAAGGCGCGGCGCAGCTGATCGACAACGATGGCCTCTTCATTGCGTACAACGACGCTGGGGAACCTCAGGACGATGGCATCGCTGCCGATCACCACTTCGTTCTGGCGTAGTTGGTCCTTCTCCCACGTTCTCACCCGGATGTGCATCGCACCGTCGACTTCAACGACGACTCGGCGTCGGTCGGGGCGGATCCACTCCGCATCGAGGTACCGGCGGCGCCCGCTGTTGTCTCGGCGAATGGCCTGCCGATCAGGCTCTGGCAGCTTGTGGCGCCGGCACAGCCGAGCGAAATCGATCTCGCTGAGAGCTTCGGCGCCTTGCGCGATGTCGTGGACTGCGAAAACGAGCGCGGCGTGGTGGCGCACGTGTGGTGCCGTGCCCAGGGCTGCTGCCAATTGGTCGGCCGTTACGAGGCGGTGCTGCACGCCGGCCGCGAGGATCCCGCAGGCCGACCGAACCGAACCGAATGTCCCCGCAGCGGCTACGAGTGCCGACGCGGCAGCGTGGAGCCGCTCGTCGTCCGCCTCCACCTGCGACCAATCGGCTGCGTAGTGCACCCGCAGACTCAATTGCGCGACCTGACGAACCTTCGTCCCGCCTGGAACCAACACGTGCGTTTGGTCGCGCTGCCATCCCACGAGGCCGCCGAGTTCGGCCGCCGTGAATGCGGTGAATACGGCACGCGGACCACAGTTCCCCAGTGCGAGCCACTGAGCTTCGTCGCGCCGCATCGGGCCGTTGTGCAAGAGGTACGCGCGCCCGAATCTGCGCCACCGCCGCGCAGAGAGCTGGGCCTTGATCGCAGAGCTCGTGTATCCGCGAGCGTGAAGCTGCGCAGTTGTCGCGACCGTGTCGCCTACGCGGTGCAGCGTGCGTGGGAGGGAACGGCGCGCGGCGGCGGTGGGCACGATGCGACCGTGGCCGATGATCTGTCGCTGCGCGACACAAGTTGGCGGCGCTGTGGACAAGCCTCGATGATCATGTGGTCGATGAGACGTCATGGCGCGTAAGACGCCACATGATCGACTGAACTAGCGGGAGGCGACGGCGAAGACGCGGCGGAACGGGAACAGCGTGCCGTGCTCGGCGGCCGGGTACGCCGTCCGCAGTTCGACGGCGAGCTCGGCCGAGAACGCGGCGCCGTCCTCGTCCGACAGCGCCGCCAGCACCGGACGCAGGCCCGTGCCGCGCAACCACTGCAACACCGGATCCGGACCGGACAGCACGTGCAGGTACGTCGTCTCCCACACGTCAACCCGCAGCCCGGCCTCGAGCAGCAACGTGGCATACGACTCCGGCGAGCCCACCGCGTCGTGATGGCGCAGCACGCCGGCCAACTGCGACGCCCACCGCGGCGAGGACGCCAGTGAGCGCATCAGCGCGTGCGCCGGCTCGTCGAAGTTGCCCGGCACCTGGAATGCCAGCCAGCCTTCCGCAGGCAACGATCCCGCCCACCGCGACAGCAGCTCACGGTGCGACGGCACCCATTGCAAGGCCGCGTTGCTCACGATCACGTCCGCGTCGCCCGCCCACGAGGTGACGTCGCCCAGCGAGAACCGGACCGGGGACGCGCGACGCTGCGCCGCCTCGATCATCTCCGGCGAGGAGTCGATGCCCTCGACCGTCGCGTCCGGCCACCGGGCCGCGAGCAGCGCGGTGAGCTCGCCCGTCCCGCAGCCGAGGTCGACGACCGAGCGCGGCAGCACCGCCTCGATCCGGGCGATCAGATCGAGGAAGGGCCGCGCCCGTTCCGTGGCGAACCGTCCGTACTGATCCGGGTCCCAACGCATGCCTGCCAAGATATCTCGATGTCAAGAGATAATATGGTCGGATGGACGAGGTGGACGAGATCGTCGCGGCCTGGCGGCGCGAGCGGCCCGACCTCGACGTCGAGCCGCTGCAGGTGCTGAGCCGGATCAGCCGTCTCGCCGCCGTGCTGGACGAGCGCCGCGCGGACGCGTTCGTCGGGCACGCCCTGCAGGGTTACGAATTCGATGTGCTTTCCGTACTCCGCCGCAGCGGCGCGCCGTTCGAGCGCACGGCCGGCGAACTGGCCACGCTCACCCACGTCACCTCGGGGACGATGACCAGCCGCCTCGACCGGCTGGTCGCGCGCGGGCTGGTCACCCGGCATCCGGACCCGGCCGACGGCCGCCTGGTTCGGGTCCGGCTGACCCCTACCGGACGGGAGCGGGTGGACGAAGCGTTCGCCGAACTGGTCGGCACCGAACGCGGGCTGCTCGCCGAACTCGACAACGGCCAGATCGCCGAACTGGCCGACGCACTCAGATCGTTACTACACGCGGCATCCGGACAGAGGTAATCGGTCGGTCCCGGGCAGTACCGTGTGCCGAGGTTCGGCTGGTTCGAGGAACTAGATCGAGGAGCAGCGATCAGCGAGCGGACAGCGCCTGCGCCACCGCCGGCGACCGTGTCCACGGTCGCCGCGATCCGTGGTGTGCTCCGCGTGGTCCCGTTCCGCCGGCTCTGGTACTCGACCGCGCTGTCGAGCCTCGGCGACTGGCTCGGGCTGCTGGCCACCACCGCGCTCGCCACCAACCTGGCGCACGGTTACCAGGCACGCAACTACGCCCTCGGCGGCGTGCTCGTCGTGAAGCTGCTGCCCGCGATCCTGCTCGGGCCGCTGGCCGGCGTGTTCGCCGACCGGTTCGACCGCCGGGTCACCATGGTGGTCTCCGACCTCGTACGTTTCGTGCTCTTCCTGTCGATCCCGCTGGCGCACCTGTGGGTGGACGAGCGCGGCACGCTGATCTGGCTGCTCGTGATGAGCTTCGTGATCGAGTGCGTGAGCCTGTTCTGGATGCCGGCCAAGGACGCCTCCGTGCCGAACCTCGTGCGCCGCGACCAGATCGAGCCGGCCAACCAGCTCAGCCTGATCACCACCTACGGCGTGACCCCGGTGGCCGGCGCCGGGCTGTTCTCGGTGCTCGCCCTGGTCACCAACGTGCTCGCCCGGCACCTGCACTTCTTCGAGTCGCAGCCGGTGGATCTGGCGCTGTATTTCAACGCCGCGTCGTTCCTCGTCGGTGCGATCGTCGTCTACTTCATCCGTGAGATCGGTGGTCATCGCGCGAGCGCCCAGGCGGGCGAGCAGCCGAGCCTGCTCGAACTCGCCCGCGCCGGGGTCGACTTCATCCGCCATTCACGCCTGCTCGGCGGGCTGATCATCGGGTTGGTCGGCGCGTTCGTCGCGGCCGGCGCGGTGATCGGCGCGGGCAAGTTCTTCGTAGGCAGCCTGGGCGGCGGCGACGCGGCCTACGGCGTGCTGTTCGGGTCGGTGTTCGTCGGCCTCGGTTCGGGCATGGCGTTCGGCCCGCGCATCGCGCGCGACCTGTCCCGCCGCCGGCTGTTCGGCCTGTCGCTGATCTTCGCAGCGATCTGCCTGATGCTCGCCGCGGTCATGCCGCAGGTCGCGCTCGCGGTCGTGTTCGTCCTCGGCGTGGGTTTCGGCGCCGGCATGGCCTACCTCGCCGGCACCACGCTGATCGGTACGGAGGTCGACAGCGAGATGCGCGGGCGCGTGTTCGCCCTCTTGCAGTCGCTCATCCGCGTCGTGCTGATCCTCGCGCTGTCGGCCGTGCCGTTCGCGGTCGCGCAGGTCGGCGAGCGGACGATCACCGTCGGCCACGTGCACTACACCGTCGACGGCACGCGCATCGTCCTCATCGTGGGCGGGCTGTTCGCCCTGTTCGCCGGGCTGTTCGCCTACCGCAACATGGACGAGCGCGAGAAGGTCGGCCTGTGGGTTGACCTGAAGACCTCACTGCGCGGCGACTCGTCGGCCCGGCGGCGGATGCGCAACGGTGGCGTGTTCATCGCGTTCGAGGGCGGCGAGGGCTCCGGCAAGTCGACGCAGATCAACCTGCTCGCCGACGCGCTGCGCGAGGCCGGACACCAGGTCGTCGTCACCTTGGAGCCGGGCGGCACCGAGGTGGGGCGAGGGATCCGCGATCTTGTGCTGCATCACCAGCAACCGTTGTCGCCGCGCGCCGAGGCGCTGCTGTTCGCAGCCGACCGTGCGCATCACGTCGACACCATCATCCGGCCCGCGCTCGATGCGCGGCAGATCGTGCTGTCCGACCGTTACATCGACTCCTCGCTCGCCTACCAGGGCATCGGCCGCGGCCTGACGATCGACGAGATCCGGCGCATCTCGCGATGGGCCACGCGTGCGCTCTCTCCCGACCTCACCGTGCTGCTCGACGTCCCTGCCGAGATCGGCCTGGCCCGTGCCCGCGGCACCGGACCGGGCGACAAGTTCGAGGCCGAGTCCCTGCAGTTCCACGAGCGCGTGCGCGAGGCGTTCCGACGGCTCGCCGAGGCCGACCCGCGCTACTACCGAGTGGTCGATGCCACCCGTCCGCCGGACGAAGTGGCCGCCGAGGTGAGCGCCGCCGTGGCGCAGTTGCTGCCGCCGGGTCGCGTTGCCGAAAAGGTCACGACATGAGTGTGTGGGACGACCTGATCGGACAGGACGACGCGGTCGCGACGCTGCAATCGGCCGCGTCCGCCGCCGTCGAGATCGCCGCCGGTCGCACGCCGGCGAGCAACCCGATGACCCATGCCTGGCTGTTCACCGGACCCGCCGGGTCGGGCCGGTCGGTAGCCGCCCGCGCGTTCGCCGCGGCGCTGCAGTGCGAGCGCACCCCGGCCGGCTGTGGCGAGTGCGCCGCATGCCACACCGTTCGGCGCCGCAGCCATCCGGATGTTCACTCCGTCGTGCCCGAAGGCCTCTCGATCTCGGTTGCCGAGATGCGCGCCGTCGTCGCCCGGTCCGCACGCCGCCCGATGCTCGGGCGGTGGCAGGTCGTGGTCATCGAGGATGCCGACCGGCTCACCGAGCAGGCGTCCAACGCGCTTCTGAAGGCGCTGGAGGAGCCGCCGCCGCGCACGGTGTTCCTGCTCTGCGTGCCGTCGCTGCACCCGGACGACGTCATGCTGACCGTCCGGTCGCGGTGCCGCCTGGTCACCCTGCGCATCCCTCCCGCGGACGCGATCGCGGCCGTGCTCGAGACCGACGGGATCGCCGCCGAGGCGGCCGCCTGGGCGGCAGCGGCCTCCCAGGGCCACGTAGGTCGGGCGCGACGGCTGGCCCGCGATCCGGCCGCCCGCGAGCACCGCGAGACGGTGCTGGCAATCCCCGCGTCACTGACCTCGATGGCCGCCTGCCTGGGCGCAGCCGATCAGCTCGTCGGTGCGGCCGAGGCCGAAGCGGCTGCCCTGTCGGCCGAACTCGACGCGGGCGAGACCGAGGCCTTGCAGATCGCGCTCGGCGCCGGCGGTACCGGCAAGGGCACCGCGACCGTCGCGCGCGGCACCGCGGGCGCATTGCGCGAGTTGGAGAAGCGGCAGAAATCGCGCGCCACCCGCACCCAGCGTGATGCGCTCGATCGCGCGCTGGTCGACCTGGCGGCCTTCTACCGCGACGTCTTGCTGGTGCAGACCAATTCGTCGGTCCCGCCGGCGCATCCGGACTTCGACGACGACGTGCGCACGGTGGCGCTACGGCTCGACTCGCCGCAGGTGTTGCGCCGCCTCGACGCCGTGCTGGCCGCGCGGCAGGACATCGAACTGAACGTGAAGCCGCGGATCGCGATCGAGGCGCTGACCGCCTCGCTGCGTCTGCCGGACTGACAGTGGTTAGTTAGCGAGTCAGTGGGGACCTATTACTCCCCACTGATCGCAGAACTGACCACTGACCGGATTACGCTCTCCGCATGAGCATGGTGTGCGCCGTGGTGTTCCAGCGGCAGGGCCGGCTCTACTACGCCGATCCGGGTGAGCTGAGCTTGTCGGTCGGCGATCAGGTCCTCTACCCGACGACGGCGGGGCCCGAGGTGGCCGAGGTCATGTGGGCGCCGCAGTGGGTGAGCGAGGATATCGGCGGCCTGCCCGTCCTGACCGGCAAAGCCGACGAGACGCACCTCGAGGACGCGGCGCACAGCCGCAAACGGCGCGCGGCCGCGCGGGTCGCGGCGAAGCGGTTGATCCGCGACCACGAGTTGCCGATGAAGGTGTCCGGCGTCGACTACGACGCGACCGATCGGCGCACCACGATCTACTTCACCGCGCCGCATCGCGTCGACTTCCGCGCCCTCGTCCGCGACCTCGCGGCAACCCTGAACGGCAAGGTCGAGCTGCGCCAGCTGTCCGCGCGGGACGAAGCGCGGCTCACCGGCGGGATCGGCAGCTGCGGACGCGAGCTGTGCTGCTCGACGTTCCTCGTCGACTTCGAACCGGTCAGCGTGCGGATGGCAAAGGACCAGGACTTGCCGCTCAACCCGCTGCGCATCTCCGGCGCGTGCGGACGGTTGATGTGCTGCCTGAAGTACGAGCACCCGCTCTATCAAGACTTCGCCGAGCGGGCGCCGGCGATCGGCGACCAGGTCGAGACCGAGGACGGCGAGGGCACCGTGGTCGGGCACAGCGTGCCGGGCGAGAAGGTCGTCGTCCGGATGGCCGCCGACGGGCGGCGCAGCGCGTGCGCGCTCGCGTCGGTCTGCGCGAGCCGCAAGGCCTACGAGTCCCGCGACGACGTAGTCACCTGACCCGCAAACCACCAGGAGGTTTGGTTGATCGTCATCACGGCGAAGTTCCGGCCGAAGCCGGAGGACGTCGATCAGTGGCCGGCCATCGTGAGTGCGTTCACCGAGGCGACTCGAGCCGAACTCGGATGCCTGTGGTTCGACTGGTCGCGCTCGCTGGAGGATCCGGGTGAGTACGTGCTCATCGAGGCGTTCCGCGACGACGAGGCCGGCGGCGCGCACGTCCATTCGGCACACTTCAAGGCCGCTCGACAGGACCTGCCGCCGCACCTGTCGGCAACCCCGAAGATCCTGAGCTTCTCCATCGAGGCGGACGGCTGGTCCGACCTCGGCGAGCTCGCCGTCGACTGAACGCTTTTGGCGGCAAAACCCCGGATCCGGGGGCTGGCCGCCAAAAGCGGAAGGCTCTACGGTGGCGCGCATGACGACTCGCGACACGCCCTGGCCGGACGGCTACCCGAACTGGGTCGACCTCATGACGACCGACATCGATGCCGCCCGCCGGTTCTACGGTGGCCTGTTCGGCTGGGACTTCGCCGGTGGCGACGAGATGGGCGGCTACTGGATGGCGCAACTCGACGGGTCGTCGGTCGCGGGCGTCGGCCCGATGCAGATGGAGGGCCACCCGCCCGTGTGGACGACCTACTTCGCGACCGGTGACGCCGAGGCGACCGCCGACGCCGCCGTCGGTGCCGGCGGCAAGCTCGTCATGCCGGTCGGCGACGTCGCCGACTTCGGCCGGCTCGCCTACCTGCAGGACCCGACACGAGGCACGTTCGGGCTCTGGCAGGCGGGCTCGCACATCGGCACCGGACGGGTCAACGAGCCGGGTGCGCTGATCTGGAACGAGCTCGCCACCCGCGACTACGCCGGCGCCAAGGACTTCTACACCGCGGTGTTCGGCTTCACCTACACCGAGATCGGTGACGGCGGGTTCCACTACTCGACGATCGAGGTGGACGGCCAGACGGTGGGCGGGCTGGGCGACCTGCCCCCGGACGTGCC
>DASXJN010000065.1:0-8736 GCA_036497365.1 Jatrophihabitantaceae bacterium
AACGGGTTGTTGGCGATACGTGGACCCGGACGCGGCCCTGCGGGCGCCGCCGGCGCAGCCGGGGCCGCGGATGCGGCCGGGGCCACCGGGGCGGCCGGCGCAGCAGGCGCGGCGGGCGAAACAGGCGCGGGCGGCGCGGCCGGCTCAGCAGCCGGTGCCGGCGCCGGCGCCGCGACGGGTGCCTGCACCGCTTCGGCAGCCACCGGCGCCGGGGCGGGCGCGGGTGCCGCGGCAGCCGCCTTCCTGGCGGGTGCCTTCTTCGCCGGCTTCGCGGCCGGCGCCGGGAACGCTTCGCGCACCTGGCGCTCTACCGGTGCCTCGACCGTCGACGATGCGGATTTGACGTACTCGCCCATCTCTTGCAGCTTGGCGAGAACTTCCTTGCTGGTGACACCGAGCTCTTTCGCGAGCGCGGATACGCGGGCCTTGCCTGCCACTTGACTCCTTTTGCAAGGGTCGGGCGGCATCCCGCACAACCCTCTAGACGGTGGACGTACTCATTGCTGGCGCTTCATCGCGAACCGCTCATCGTTTCTTCACTCCTGCGGGTTTCCGCCGGTGGGGTCGGCCGTGCTGTTCGGCTTCGTTGCGCGCTTCGTCACGTACTCGCGCACCGCCGTCGGATCGGCCGGTCCGGGCACCCGGAGTGCCCGCCCGTAGGCCCGACGACGCTCGGCGAGGGCCACGCAGTCGGGATCGGGATGCACCCAGGCACCCCGGCCGGCCGCGCGGCGATCGGGGTCGGGAAGCACCGGGTATCCGGCGCCGCTCGGCCCCGCAACGACGCGGAGCAACTCGGCAGCCGCAGCTCGCTGCCGGCAGCCGATGCACGTCCGAATCGGGGCGCGAGCCCCACTCCGGTCGGGATCGGTTGCCGCCTTCGAGCCGACGGCCATCGACGAGTCTACCCCTCGCGCCCGGGCGTGTCGTCAACAGTCGGGCCGGCCGGCCCGGCGGCCTCCAGCGCGGCGGACGGAGCCGGTGCCGCACCTTCGGCGTCGCTGTGGATGTCGATGCGCCACCCGGTGAGCCGGGCGGCGAGCCGAGCGTTCTGGCCTTCCCGGCCGATCGCGAGGGACAGCTGGAAGTCCGGGACGACCACGCGGACGGCCTGGTTGGCGGCGTCCACGATCCGGCTCTCGAGAGCGTGCGCCGGCGACAGGGCATTGCCCACGTAGGTGGCCGGATCGTCCGCCCAGTCGACGATGTCGATCTTCTCACCGTGCAGTTCGGCGACCACGTTGCGCACCCGCTGACCCATCGGCCCGATGCAGGCGCCCTTGGCGTTGAGGCCCTGGACCGAGGTCCGCACCGCGATCTTGGTGCGGTGCCCGGCCTCGCGGGCGACGTCGACGATGTCGACGCTGCCGTCGGCGATCTCGGGCACCTCGAGCGCGAACAACTTCTTGACCAGGCTCGGATGGGTGCGGCTCACCGTGACCTGCGGACCGCGCATGCCTCGGGTGACGCCGACCACATAGCATTTGAGTCGGGTGCCGTGGGCGTAGTTCTCGCCCGGCACCTGCTCGGCCTGCGGCAGGACCGCTTCGATCTTGCCGATGTCGACCAGGACGAGCCCGCGTTGCGACGCCTGCGCGTCGGCCTGCACGACACCCGTCACGATGTCGCCCTCCCGGCCGGAGTACTCGCCGAAGGTCTGGTCGTGCTCGGCGTCGCGCAGCCGTTGCAGGATCACCTGGCGCGCGGTCATCGCGGCGACCCGGCCGAAGTCGGTCGGCGTGTCGTCGTACTCCTCTTCGATCTCGCCGTCCGGCCCGAGCTCCTGGGCCCAGACGATGACCTCGCCGGTCTTGCGGTCGATCGCGACGCGCGCATGCGGCATCGAGTGCGCGGTGTGCTTGTACGCGGTGAGCAGTGCCGTCTCGAGCGCGTCCATCAACGTGCTGAACGGGATTTCTTTCTCGCGCTCGATGCTGCGCAGCGCGGTGATGTCGACGCTGATCATGGCCTTACCCCTCCTCTCCGCGGTTGAACTCCACCTGCACCCGGCCACGGCCGAGCTCACCCCAGGCGATCTCGCGCGCCGCGCCATCGACGTCGAGGGTCACGCCGTGCCCGTCGGTGCGCACGATCCGTCCGGTCAGGGTCTGGTCGCCGACCGGCACCTGGACCAAGCGGCCCTCGGCGCGCCGCCAGTGCCGCTGCTCGGTCAGCGGCCGGTCGATGCCGGGTGAACTGACTTCGAGGACGTACGGACCGGCGAAGGCTGCGCCGCCGTCGCTGTCGCCGTCGAGCGCATCGGAGACGACGCGGCTCACCTCGGCCACGGCGTCGAGATCGACTCCCCCGTCGGCGTCGACGATCACGCGGACGAGGCTGCGCCGGCCGGCCGAGGTGACGGTGACGTCTTCGAGATCGCGACCGGTCGACGCGACGACCGGAGTGAGCACCTCGAGCAGGTGATCGCGAGCCTGACCCGCTCGCGTCGCTCCGGCTGCGCGGCCGGCGTTGCCGGTCGACCGTCCGGGTGATGCGGGCATGGGACGAACCTCTCTGCTGCTGTCGAACCTGCTCGATCCTGTATCGACGTGTTTCGGCTGCTCAGCGTATCGGCTCTGCCAGACTCGGATCACCGAGCGACGCGTGCGGACCGAACATGGGCAGCGAACATGAGCGATGAGTGAGGACGGCGGGGACGAGTTCTCCGAGCCGGCGCTGCACGGCCGGCCGGTGCCGTGGATGCAGGAGCTGCGCCCGCCGTCGCGTCGCAACTTCGTGCTCGGTACCGCCGCGGCCGGGCTCGTCGCAGCCGGCGCCGGGGTGGCGACCGGATGGCTGACCAGTTCAGGGCACGGTTCACCGGCCGCGGCATTCGCCCCGAAGATCCCGCCGCAACTGTCTGCGGCGGTCATCGCCGAGCAGGACATGCTCGTCACGGTCGAGTCCGCCCTGCACGGGGCGAAGGGTGCGACCAAGCAGGCATTACGGGCGATTCGCGACGACCACCGCGAGCACCTGAAGGCGCTGCAGTCGGCGCTGCAGGCCGACGCGTTCCCGGCGGCGCCCTCGGCTAGCAGTGCACCGACCGGCGCCCCCAGTGGTTCGGCGTCGAGTCCGTCGACGCCTTCGACGGCGACCGTCGATGAAGTTCGCTCCGCAGAGCAGCGGGCCGCGAAGGCGGCCGCGGCCCGCGCGCTGTCGGTGTCCGGACGCGACGCCGGTCTGCTCGCGAGCATCGCCGCGAGCGAGGCGTGTCACGCAGCGTGGTTGCCATGAGCGACGCGCGCCGAGCGAGGCGGCGGAAGTGAGCCTGATCGATGCGTGGCAGGCGGCGCTGGCCGCCGAGCAGCAGGCGGCATTCGGCTACACGATCCTGGGTGCGCAACTGCCCAGTGGACGGCAGAAGCTCGCGCGCCAGGCGCAGAGCGAGCACGAGGGCATCCGCAACTCGACCGCAGAGGCGATCGCCGCGCACGGCAGCACGCCGCAGGCGCCCGCCGGTGACTACCCGGCCCTGTACCCGCTGGCGAAGAAGTCGCCCCGAATGCTCGCGGCCCAACTCGAGGACGACTGCGCCGCCGCCTGGCGCTACCTGTTCGTCGCAGCGTCTACAGACAGCACAGACAGCACCGCCGCCGCCGACAAGACGACGACCGCACTGCGCAAGGTGGCGCAGGCGCGGCTGACCGCGAGCGCGTTGAGAGCCCTGCAGTGGCGCAAGGACCTGCCCCCACAGCGCGCCTTCCAGCCCTTCCCCGGCATCGAACGTTGATGATCATGCAGGAATGGGTGCTATGACACGCATTCCGGCATGATCATCGACTAGAAGGGCGTGCCGAACTGGGGTGCGACGTCGCCGAGCAGCGCCCGGTCGAGCCGCCCGGCGAGCCGATCGTCGGCACAGCGGACGCGTCCGGCTCGAACCAGCGGAGTCAGCCGGCGTCCGCCGAGGCTCAGGCTGCCCAGGTCGGCCACGTCGAGTTCGAGATCGGGCGAGTCACCGGTCGCGACGCAACTCGCTCCGTGCGGGCCACCGGTGAGCCGGTAGGTGGCGTCGCCGAGCAACCGGTCACGCACCCGCACCGCAACATCGATCTCGACCGCGTAGCGCCGCGCACCGAGTAGCGCGGGGATGTCGAGCGGGCGCAGCCACATGCCGTCGATCAGCGCCCGCGTGGTGACCTGGCGCTCGTCGGTCAGCAGGTGCTGCAGCGGGTCGTCCACCGGCACCCAGATGCTGTCGATCTGCGCGAACAGATCCATGCCGAGCAACACCTGCCAGAGCGCGGCGTGCGCCTCGGCGGTGATCGGTGCGTAGTCGATGATCACGCAGACGTTCTCGGCACCGGTCGGCCCCTCGACGTGGCGCACCCGGTAGCTCACGTACCCGTCGGCGTGGACGAGATGGAACAGTGCCGACATCCCAGGACGCTGCCAGCCGTGGTCGAGGAAGCGCAGTGTCCACCGGCGAGCGTTGCGGTCGAGCCCGCCAGGCACCGACCGACGCCAGCGGTCATGGATCGCCGGCAGCACGTCCCGCGCCTGCTCGGTGGTCAGTCGCCGCACGCCGTGGTCGTCGAGGGGGTGCGCGATCCGCGCGGCCCGTCGGTCGACCGATGTCTTGCGCTCGAGGGTGGCCGCCCCGTAGCCGTACCGGCCGTAGATGTCGCCCTGGCTCGCGCAGAGGATCAGCGCCGTGCTCCCACGCTCGGCGCACCGGTGCACCTGCTGTTCCATCAACTGTCGCGCGATGCCCTGCCGACGATGGGTGATCTCGACGCCGACCCAGCTCAATCCGGTGACGCCGACCAGTGCGCCGCCCGGAAGGGTCATGTCGAACGGCACCTCGGCGCTCGAGCCGACCAGTTGGTCTCCCTCGACGGCGACGAGCACCGTGTTCGAGTCGAGGCCGAGCAACGCGTCGGGGATCTCGTCCTCACCCCATTGGAATCCGAAGCTGGCGGCCTCGGACTGCAAGAACGGCGCCAGTTCGTCCGGCCGCGCGTAGCGCAGTTCGACAGTCACGATCGCGAGTCTGGCAGCGCCGTCAACCGGATCAGGCCACGCCGACCTCGGCGTCGTCGCTCGCCGGCGCGGTGAACTGCGTGCTGTAGAGCTCGTAGTAGGCGCCGCGGTGGGCGAGCAGTTCGGCGTGGTTGCCCTGCTCGACTATCCGGCCGCCGTCCATGACGAGGATCGTGTCGGCGTCGCGGATCGTCGACAACCGGTGCGCGACGACGAAACTCGTGCGGTTGGCGCGCAGTGCCAACGTCGCATGCTGGACGAGCAGTTCGGTGCGCGTATCGACCGAGCTGGTGGCCTCGTCGAGGATGAGCAGGGCGGGGGCGGCGAGGAACGCGCGGGCGATGGTGATGAGCTGCTTCTGCCCGGCGCTGACGTTGCTGGTCTCTTCGTCGAGGACGGTCTGGTACCCGTCCGGCAGGCCTTGTACGAACGAGTCGACGAACGCGGCGCGGCTGGCCGCGAGGATGTCGTCCTCGCTCGCGCCGGGACGGCCGTAGGCGAGGTTGTCCCAGATCGTGCCCCCGAACAGCCAGGTGTCCTGCAGCACCATGCCGATGTTGCTTCGCAACTGGTTGCGGGTCATCGCGGTGATGTCGACGCCGTCGAGCGTGATCCGCCCGGAGTCCAGTTCGTAGAACCGCATGATCAGGTTCACGAGCGTTGTCTTGCCCGCGCCGGTAGGCCCGACGATCGCGATGGTGTGGCCCGGTTCGGCGACGAGCGACAGGTCGTCGATCAGCGGCTCGTCCGGCTTGTAGCGGAAGCTCACGTGCTCGAACTCGACGCGTCCGCGCCGCTCGCTGGGCACCTTCGGGGAAACGGGATCGGGTGCCTCCTCGGGAGCGTCGAGCAGGTCGAAGACCCGCTCCGCCGAGGCGACGCCGGACTGCAGCAGGTTGGCCATCGACGCAACCTGGGTGAGCGGCTGCGTGAACTGCCGCGAGTACTGGATGAACGCCTGCACGTCACCAAGCGAGATCGACCCGGACGCGACGCGCAGCCCGCCGACCACGGCGATGATGACGTAGTTCAGGTTCCCGATGAACATCATCGCCGGCATGATGATGCCGCTGATGAACTGGGCGCCCCAACTGGCTTGGTACATCTCGTCGTTGGTGCGGGCGAAGGTCTCTTCGCTGTGCTGCTGACGCCCGAACACGCGCACGATCTCGTGGCCGGTGAACGATTCCTCGATGTGCGCGTTGAGCCGTCCGGTCGCCTTCCACTGCGCGATGAACTTCGGCTGCGACCGTTTGGCGATCGCCTTCGTCACGAACACCGTCACCGGGATCGTCACCAACGCGATCACCGCGAGCAGCGGCGAGATGAAGAACATCACCGAAACGACGCCGACCACCATCAGCAGCGACGTCACCAGCTGGCTCAGCGTCTGCTGCAAGCTCTGCGCGACGTTGTCGATGTCGTTGGTCACGCGGCTCAACAGCTCACCGCGCGGCTGGCCGTCGACGTAGGGCAGGGGCAGCCGATTCAGCTTGTCGTCGACCTCTTCGCGTAGTCGTCGCACAGTGTTCTGGACGGCGGTGTTGAGCAGGAAGCCCTGCAGCCACGAGAGGAGCGCGGCCCCGAGATAGACCGCGACCGCCCAGAACAGCACGGTACGCAGTTCGCTGAAATCGATGCCCACGCCGGGGACTGCATGCGAGCGCAGCAACACGGAGGCGAAGTCGTTGTCGCCGCGTGCGCGCGCGGCCGCGGCCGCCTGGTCGAGTGAGATTGCGCTGGGCAACCGGGCGCCGAGGTAACCCTTGAAGATCAGGTCGGTGGCCTGGCCCAGCAGCTTCGGGCCGGTCACCGTCAACGCGACGCTGGCGACGGCGAGCAACAGCACGAGCACGATCCGCGCGCGTTCGGGACGGAGCCGTCCGAGCAGCCGCTTCGCGGACGGCGCGAATGTCATCGCCTTCTCGGCCGGCATGGCCGCGCCCATCCACGGCGGGCCGCCGCGCCGGCGCGCCTCGCCGCCGGCGGCGGGCAGCCGCTGCGGTGTCACCTTGTCCGGTGGCTTCTTGAGATCTGTCATGCGGCTTCGTCCGCACTGAGTTGGGACTCGACGATCTCGGCGTAGGTCGGGCACGTCTCGACCAGCTCGTCGTGACGGCCGAGTCCGACGAGCCGGCCTTCATCGAGCACCGCGATCTGCTCGGCGTTGCGGATCGTCGAGATGCGCGAGGCAACGATCAGTACCGCGGCATCACGAGTGACCGGCCGCAGGGCGGCGCGCAGCCGCGCATCGGTGCCGAGGTCAAGGGCCGAGAACGACTCGTCGAACAGGTAGACCTCGGGACGCCGCACGATCGCCCGCGCGATCGCGAGCCGCTGTCGCTGTCCGCCGGAGACGTTCGTGCCACCCTGCGAGATCGGCGCGTCGAGGCCCCCGGGCATCGCGGTGACGAAGTCCTTCGCCTGCGCGACGGTGAGGGCTTCCCAGAGTTGTTCGTCGGTGGCGTCCGGGTTGCCGTAGCGCAGATTGCTCGCGACCGTGCCGGTGAACAGGTACGCCTTCTGCGGAACGAGGCCGATGCGCTGCCACAGCATCTCGGGTGCGAGGTCACGCACGTCGACGCCGTCGACCATGACCGCGCCGCCGGTCGCGTCGAACAGGCGCGGGATGAGCGAGAGCAGCGTCGACTTGCCGGCGCCGGTGCTGCCCACGATCGCCGTGGTCGTCCCGGGTTCGACGCGGAACGTCACATCGGTGAGCACCGGCACGGCCGCACCGGGGTACTGGAAGGTCACGTCGCGGAACTCGACCTCGGCCTCGGCCGCAACCGCGTGTACCGGCTCGGCCGGCGGCACGACCGACGAGTCGGTGTCGAGGACCTCATGCACACGGTCGGCGCACACCGCTGCGCGCGGCACCATCATGAGCATGAAGGTCGCCATCATCACCGACATCAGGATCTGCGCAAGATAGGTGAGGAACGCCGTCAGCGACCCGATCTGCATCTGCCCGCTGTCGACGCGAGCGGCGCCGAACCACAGCACGGCCACGCTGGACAGGTTCAGCACGAGCATGACCGTCGGGAACAACAACATCATCAGGCGCCCGGCGCGGACGCCGGTGACGGTGAGTTCCTGATTCGCTCCCGCGAAGCGGTTCGACTCGGCTGGCTCGCGGACGAAGGCGCGCACGACCCGGATGCCGGACAGCTGCTCGCGCAGCACCCGGTTCACCGTGTCGATGCGGTCCTGCATCAGGCGGAACTGTGGCACGAGCGCGCGCACGATCAGACCGATCAGGATCGCCAGCACCGGGACGCTGACGCCGACCAGCCACGACAAACCCAGGTCTTCGTGCAGGGCCATGAAGATGCCGCCGACGCACATGATCGGCGCCCCGATCATCAGCGTGCAGGCCATGATTACGAGCATCTGCACCTGCTGCACGTCGTTCGTGTTGCGCGTGATCAAGGACGGTGCGCCGAAGTGCGTCACCTCGCGCGCGCTGAACTCGTTCACCTTGCCGAACAGCCCGCCGCGCAGATCGCGCCCGAACGACATGGCAGTGCGGGCGCCGAAGAACACCGCGACCACCGAGGCCGCGATCTGGACGAGGCTGACAAGCAACATCCATGCGCCGATGCGCATGATGTAGCCCGTGTCGCCGGTGGCCACACCCTTGTCGATGATGTCGGCGTTCAGGCTCGGCAGGTACAGCGAGGCCATCGTCGAGACGAGTTGCAGCAGCATGACGTAGGTCAGCGCTCGACGATACGGCGCGAGATAAGT
>DASXJN010000066.1:0-3119 GCA_036497365.1 Jatrophihabitantaceae bacterium
CGTGGCCAGCACTTCGCGCAACTCGACGTCGAGCGCGGGGCCGCCAAGGCCGAGAAGGAGAAGCTCGTCGCGCAGGCGCAGGAGCTGTCCGGATCCAGCGACTGGCGCGAGACCGCCACGGCGATGCGCGATCTGATGGCGGCATGGAAGGCCGCGCCGCGTGCCTCGCGGGACGCCGAGGACGCGCTGTGGTCGCAGTTCCGGGCCGCGCAGGACGCGTTCTTCGCGCGCCGGTCGCAGACGTTCGCCGAGCGGGACGCCGAGCAAGTGGAAAACCAGCGCAGGAAGGAAGCGGTCATCGAGAAGGCTGCCGCGCTGGACATCAGCGACCCGAAGGCCGCGCAGGCGACGCTACGGGATCTGCAGGCCGAGTACGACGAGATCGGGCACGTGCCGCGCGACGCGATGCGCCGAGTCGACGATCGCATGCGTGCGGCCGAGCAGCGCGTGCGCGACGCGGTCGACGCGGAGTGGCGGGCAGCGAGCGCCGAGTCCAACCCGTTCCTGTCCGAGCTGCGGGCCCGCCTGACCGAGGCCGAGGGGAAGCTGGAACGTGCGCGGAAGTCGGGCGACGAGGGCCGGATCAAGCGCGCCGAGGACGAAGTCGCCTCGCGTCGCGCGTTGCTGCCAGACTGATCAGAGGTCGGCACTGCCCTCGCGGTAGATCTTGCCTCGGGTGATCAGACCTCCGGTCACGGTTAAGAAGGCCGCGATCGAGAACTGTCGGCGAGTGCCGTCCACGGTGAGCGATTCGCGCAGTTCGGCCGCGGCGGTGTCGCCATCGACAGCCATCCTGATGGTTTCGAGGTGCGGGTCGAGCGACCAGAGCCAGTCGTCGAACAACTCGCCCAGCGCGGACCGGCCGACCGCGGTGTCCTGACCGGTGATCCAGACGGCGTCGGGCGCCAGCCCGGCGAGCAGCCGCGTGGTGTCATGTGCGTTGAACGCAGCCACGTGTTCGACGACCGCGGCGCGGACTTCGCTCACTCGCGACGCAGGCCGATGCTGAGCAGCTGCTTCGGTGCGGCATGCGTGCCCGGCACCCCGCGCCACGGCCGCCGGGAGGTGATCCCGGCGTCGGCAACGAGGTGGTGCGGGGCCGCGTAGGTGACCGAGGTGGTGATCAGGTCGCCGGGGTCGGCCTCGCCGGCGACGTGGACGAGCCGCCCGTCGCGCGCGCGTCCGGACACCCGTCCGGTGGCGTCGTCCTTGCGGCCCGCGGCGTTGACGAGCACCTCGACCTCGCGGCCGACCAGCTCGCGGGCGGCGTCCCACGAGAGCTGCTCCTGCAGTTCGACCAGACGCTCGTAGCGCTCCTGGACGATCGGCTTCGGCACCTGGTAGGCCATTGTCGCGGCCGGCGTGCCCGGCCGCTTCGAGTACTGGAAGGTGAACGCGCTCGCGAACCGGGCAGCCCGCACGACGTCCAGCGTCTGCTCGAAGTCGGCGTCGGTCTCACCGGGGAAGCCGACGATGATGTCCGTGGTGATCGCAGCATCCGGCATCGCCGCGCGGACGTTGTCGATGATCTGCAGGTAGCGCGATTGCCGGTACGAACGGCGCATCGCCTTGAGCACGGTGTCCGAGCCGGACTGCATCGGCATGTGCAGCTGCGGCATGACATTGGGCGTCTCGGCCATCGCCGCGATCACGTCGTCGGTGAAGTCGCGTGGGTGCGGGCTGGTGAAGCGCACCCGTTCGAGCCCGTCGATCTCGCCGCAGGCTCGCAGCAGCTTGCCGAACGCGTACCGGTCGCCGAACGAGCGGCCGTAGGAGTTCACGTTCTGGCCGAGCAGGGTGACCTCGACGACGCCGGCCTCGACGAGCGCGCGGATCTCGGCAAGCACGTCGCCGGGGCGCCGGTCGGTCTCCTGGCCGCGCAGCGACGGGACGATGCAGAAGGTGCAGGTGTTGTCGCAGCCGACCGAGATCGACACCCAGGCACTGAACGGCGACTCGCGCCGGCTGGGCAGGTCGGAGGGGAAGTTCTGCAACGCGTCGACGATCTCGACCTCGGCCCGCTTGTTGTGCCGGGCGCGTTCGAGCAGCACGGGCAGGCTGGCCAGGTTGTGCGTGCCGAAGACGACGTCGACCCAGGGGGCCTTCTCGACGATGCGGCTCTTGTCCTTCTGCGCGAGGCAACCACCGACCGCGATCTGCATGTCCGGGTTGGCGGCCTTGGCCGGGTACAGGTGACCGAGGTTGCCGTAGAGCCGGTTGTCGGCGTTCTCGCGCACCGCGCAGGTGTTGAACACGACGAGATCGGCGGCGCCCCCAGTGGCGCGCGCGTAGCCCGCGTCCTCGAGCAGGCCGGCCAGCCGCTCGGAGTCGTGGACGTTCATCTGGCACCCGTAGGTGCGGATCTCGTACGTACGCATACCCAGTCGAGGATACGGGCCGGACGGTGATGCAATGGTCGCCGTGCACCCACTCGAGGTTCCGGACCGGTTCAGCGGAGTGATCTCGGTGACCGGGCCGGACGGTGTCGAGTTCGAGCGCGCCTACGGGCTGGCCGACCGGGCGCACGGCATGGCGATGACCACCGACACCCAGCTGGCGATCGCCAGCGGCACCAAGGGATTGACCGCCGCTGCGGTGCTCGGGCTGGTCGACGACGGCGCGCTCTCGCTCGACACCACCGCCCGGTCGGTGCTCGGTGCGGACCTGCCCCTGATCGCCGACGACGTCACGGTGGCGCACCTGCTGACCCACCGGTCCGGGATCGGTGATTACGTCGACGAGGACCTGCCCGAGGAGCAGCCGCTGCAGGTGCCGGTTGGTGTGCTGGAATCCACCCCGGCGTACCTGCCCGCGCTGGACGGCTTTGCCGCGAAGTTCCCCGCCGGAGCCCGCTTCTCGTACTGCAACAGCGGCTACGTCGTGCTCGCGCTGATCGCCGAGCGAGTGACTCGCACACCGTTCGAGCAGCTCGTCGACCGGCGCGTGTTCGAGCCGGCCGGCATGACCGACTCGGCGTTCCTGCGCTCGGACCGACTGCCCGGACGCGCGGCCCTGGGCTATCTCGACGACGGGCGCACGAACGTGTTCGCCCTGCCGGTGCTGGGCAGCGGCGACGGCGGGGCCTACAGCACGGTCGCCGACGTCCGGTCGTTCTGGGC
>DASXJN010000067.1:0-9061 GCA_036497365.1 Jatrophihabitantaceae bacterium
CTCGACGGCGTGGGTGCAGCAGGTCGCGGCACCGTCGGCCGTGATCGTCACCCGGCGTGATCGCGCCGTGCCGCGTGCGCATCAGTACGACCTCGTGCGTCGTCTCGGCGCGGTCGCTTTTGAGATCGACGCGGGTCACGCCGCCGTCGTGCTCGACGCGGAGCGGTTCAGGCCCGCGTTGCTTGCGGCGTGCGCGAGCGTGCAGTTGCGGCGCGATCTGCTCTCGCCGCGGTGAGCAACGCGTCCAGTTCCAGCCGCACGTCGTCCGCGAGCGACCAGAGGTCGGGGACGAGTTCGCGGGCCGCGATCAGGCCGACATCGACGTGGCCGTCGTTCGACAGGACGGTGATGTTGAGCCCGGCGCCGTGGAACACCGGCCCGAACGGATAGAACCCGACGACGCGGCAGCCGGCAAAATAGATCGGCAGCTGCGGCCCCGGCACGTTCGAGATGACGAGGTTGTGCACGACGGGATGCCGATCGGCCAGTCGCAGCTTCGAGTAGACCCGCACCGCGGTGCCGAAGGTGTTCGGCGCGGCGAACTGCGCCCAGTCCTGCAACAACGACGCGGACATTGTCTGGTGGTGCTCCTTGGCAACCCGATTGGTTTCGGCGATCGCCAGCAGCCGGTGCTCGGGATCGGCGACGTCGCTCGACAGCCTGGTGAACATGCCGCTCACCTTGTTCGTCCCGCCGCGCTTGGTCTTGCCGTGCACCGACACCGGGACCATTGCTACCAGCGACGCGTCAGGCAGTTCGCCGTTGTCGTCCAGGTAGCGGCGCAGCGCGCCGGAGCACATCGCGAGCACGACGTCGTTCACCGTTGTGCCGAACGCGTTCTTGACCTCCTTCACCTCGGCCAGCTCGAGTCGGGCGAACGCAACGCTGCGATGTCCGGTGATGGTGCCGTTGAACGAGGTGCGTGGTGCGGTGAACGGAGCCGGCATCGCCGCGCCGCGGCGTGCGCGGGTGATCCAGTTCGGGATCGTGCTGAGCGTGTGCGGCAGCACCGCGGCTAAGTGCAAGGGGCGCTTCGCGAAGCCGAACAGTCCGTCGAGGACGATGTCGCGGTCACGTGGTCGTTTCGCGGGCGCCGCGTCGTCGGAGGCGCCGCACGAACTCAGTGGCGGGGCGTCCGGCTCGAGGCTGCACACCTCCGACACCAGGCTCGCACCGCTCACGCCGTCGACGGTGGCGTGATGCATCTTGGTCATCACGGCGATGCGGTTCGGCTCAGCGAGTCCTTCGATGATCCACATCTCCCACAGCGGCCGGCTGCGGTCGAGTGGCTGACCCGCGATATCGGCGCACACCTCGGCAAGATCGCGTTCACCGCCGGGCGACGGCACTGCCGCGCGGCGGATGTGATGCTCGATGTCGAAGTCCTCGTCGTCGATCCAGACCGGATGGTCGAGGTTGAGCACCGGGTTGTGCAGCTTGCGGCGGAAGGACGGGTTGTGTGCGAGGCGGGCACCGAGGGTCGCCCGAAAGCCGGCAAAACTGAAACCGTCCGGCACTGTCGACGTGTCGAGCACCAACAGGCCGCAGACGTGCATGAGATGCGCAGGAGTCTCGAAATACAGGAAACTCGCATCGAGTCCGCTGAGCCGCTCCATGCCGCTAAGATAGAACGTGTTCTAGTCGAACGCGAACGGAAACGACTGTGCGTGACAGGTACCTCATTCGCCAGGCCGCCAACGCCGCGCTGGTGGTCAACGCGCTGCGTCCGGCGCCGGGGACGTGGGCGTCGATTCCCGCCTTCTTCGCCGGCTGGCTGACTGCCGAGCTCGCGCCGCACCTGCTCGCCCTGACGGCCGCCGACACCGCAGTCACCCTCGTCCGGCACGGCGTACGGGACGAGCGACGCGGCCTGCTCGCCGCGGGCGCGGCCATGACCGGGTACACCGCGCTGCTCGCTGCCGGCCATCGCGCGCGGGGCGAGGTCGAGGACGCGCTCGGCGAGGCACTCGGCGCCGACTACGTGCAGCGACTGGCGCGCGCACCCGAAGCAGCCGAGCTCGCGACACCGTGGCGCCGGCTTGTGAATCCGTTCCGGATGGCCGAGGTCGAGGTCGTCGCCACGCGTCGCCTCCCGTACCACGAGGGCGGCAAGCGCTTCGAACTCGACGTGTACCGGCACCGCGAGAAGCCGACAGGCGCGCCGGTGCTGCTGCAGATCCACGGCGGCGGCTGGGTCATCGGCGAGAAGGAGCAGCAGGGCATCCCGCTGATGATGCGGATGGCCGCCCGCGGCTGGACGTGCGTGGCGATGAACTACCCGCTGTCGCCCCGGGCCAAGTGGCCCGAGCACATCGTCGCGGTGAAGCGCGCGATCGCGTGGATCCGTGGGCACGCAGCGGAGTACGGCGCGAATCCGGCTTTCATTGCGGTCTCCGGCGGATCGGCCGGCGGCCACCTCGCCGCGCTGGCCGCACTGACTCCGAACGATCCGACGCTGCAGCCAGGCTTCGAGGACGACGACACGAGCCTGCAGGCGTGCGTACCGCACTACGCCGTCTACGACTTCACCGACGAAGACGGCTCGCGAGCGTCGAAGATGCGGCTCGAGTCCCTGCTGCGCCGTTTCGTGATGGCAGCCGACGCCGTCTATCCCGACGACTACCGCGCGGCGTCACCGGTGCACCAGGTCAACGCGGCCGCGCCACCGTTCTTCGTGCTGCACGGGAGCAACGACACGCTGGTTCCCGTCGTCGACGCGCGCGCGTTTGTCGACCGCCTTCGAGCGGTCTCGAAGAATCCCGTTGCGTACGCAGAGATTCGCGGCGCGCAGCACGCCTTCGACATCTTCCCCTCAGTGCGCAGCGCCCACGTCGTACGCGGTGTCGAACGGTTCCTCGAATGGGCACGGGCCACGGCGGACGAACCGCTACCCGCGCGGTAGGCCGAGCACTCGCTCCGCGGCGACGGTCAGCAGCACCTGTGTCGTGCCGCCCGCGATCGACAGACAACGGGTGAGCAGCAACTCATGCAGCTCCGGGCTGTCGCATGCCGCTGCCGGGCCGAGCAGATCGAGCGCGTACTCGGCCACGTGTTGTCGGTGCCGTACTCCGACCAGCTTTCGCACGCTCGACTCCGCACCGGGATCGCGGCCGTCAAGCTGGCGCAGCGTCGCGCGCAGATCGAGCAGCGAGCACGCCATCCCTTCGGTGACCAGTGCGCCGAGCCTGACGTCGTCTCCCGCCGACTGCAGCAGTCGTTCGACGTCCTCGCCGATGCTCGGGCCGGCGGCCATGGCCACCCGCTCGTTCGCGAGCGTGGCTCGAGCGAGTTTCCAGCCGCCGTCCACCTCGCCCACGACGCACTCGTCCGGGACGAAGACGTCGTCCAGGAATACCTCGTTGAACATCGCGTCGCCGGTGATCTCGCGCAGCGGACGGACGTCTATGCCGGCCGCGCGCATGTCCAGTAGGAAGTAGCTGATCCCTTTGTGCTTGGGGACATCCGGGTTCGTGCGCGCCAGGCAGATCGCCCAGTCGGCGCGATGTGCCAGCGAGGTCCACACCTTCTGCCCGGTCAGAGACCAGCCGCCGTCGACCCGCTCGGCACGGGTGCGCAGCGAGGCCAGGTCCGAGCCCGCGTTCGGCTCGCTGAACAACTGGCACCAGGTGATCTCGCCGCGCAGGGTGGGCGCGACGAACCGGTCGATCTGATCGGTCGTCCCGTAGCTCAGGATGGTCGGCAGCGCCCAGCCGGCGATGACCAACTCGGGCCGGTCGACCCCGGCTCGCTCGAGTTCCTGGTCGATGACCAGCTGCTCGGCGGCGCCCGCGCCGAGCCCGTGCGGCGCGGGCCAGTGCGGCGCGAGGTAGCCGGCCCCGGCGAGCGCGGCACGACGCGCGTCCTCGGGCAGTGCGGCAATCCGCTCGACCTGCTCGCGCACCGACGCCCGGCTGCCCTGGCGATCACCGAGATCGACGGACAGCCTGCGACGCGCTCCCCCGCGCGCCAGTTCGCTGACCCGCCGCTGCCACATCGCGGCATCGCCCACGAGCGCCCGCAGCGCGAGTGCACGGCGCAGATAGAGGTGCGCATCGTGCTCCCACGTGAAGCCGATGCCGCCCAGTACCTGGATGCAGTCCTTCGCGGTCTCGACGGCGGCCTCGAACACGGCCGACGCCGCCGCAGCAACGGCCAACGCGTGCTGATCGGGGTCGCTCGATGCCTCGGCGGCGTCCCACGCGAGGGCGGTTGCCGATTCGACACGGCACAGCATCTCGGCGCAGAGGTGCTTGATCGCCTGGAAGCTGCCGATCGCGGCGCCGAACTGCTCGCGGACCTTGGCGTAGTCGACCGCGGTGCGCAGGCACCAGCCCGCGACGCCGACGGCCTCGGCCGCCATCAGCGTGATCGCCAGATCGCGTACCGGCCGGTCGATGCGGCGCGCCTCGACATTGTCGAGCCGCACCTCTGCCAGCGGTCGCGAGAGGTCGGCGGAGGCGCGGTCGATCAGCTTCAGGCCCGGGCTGTCGGCCGGCACGAGGTACCACGACTCGATGCCGGATTCGGTTGCCGGCAGCAGCAACGGTGCCTGCGAGCCGGCGTCGAGCACGGTCGTGACTCCGTGCAGACGCCCGTCGATGGCCTCGACGGGATCGAGCGCGAGCGCGACCGCGCCCATCGGCTCGTCCAGCACGAGGGCAGCGAGCGCGCTGCCGAGCAGCGGTCCGGGCGCAAGAACCGCGGCGCACTGCTCGAGCAGTACGGCCAGGTCGGTCACCGAACCGCCGTCGGCGACGACCTCGAGCACGCCGAGGCCGGTCAACCCGGGCCAGGTCCCGTGCCAAGCGCCGGTCTCGGTCTCCTGGGCGCGCACGGCCGCGATCGGATCAGCCGAGCGCGCCCAGGCCCGGACCGCCTCGGCCGCGGCGCGGTGTTCGGCGGTCGTCCCGAGACCCACAGCAGCTCCGTCCGTCATATTCTAGAACGAGTTCTATTGACGCCCAGGAACACGCATGCCGTCAAGTGCAAGGAGGAAGTGCCCTCGGGGCGACACGGATTTGAAACAAGTTGCCAGGGCTTCGGATGCTAGCCTTACTGGCACGGACGACGTGAGTACGCGCGTCCGCGACAGGAAGGCAGCGGCGAATGACCAGCTCGACACGGGCGGCGCGAGGAGGCGGGCGGGCCAACGGCTCGGCCGACGAGCAGGGTTCCACCGCGCAGCGCGAACGCCGGCGCCGGATCCTCGACGCCACGCTCGCACTGGCTTCCAAGGGCGGCTTCGAAGCCGTCCAGATGCGCGCCGTCGCCGAGCGGGCCGACGTCGCGCTCGGCACGCTGTACCGCTACTTCCCGTCCAAGATCCACCTGCTGGTGTCGGCGCTGGCACGCGAATTCGAGCGCACCCAGGACCGCATCGACCGCGCGATCCTGCGCGGCGACACGCCCTACGACCGGCTGATGCTCATGCTCGGCGGGATCACCAAGGCGATGCAGCGCGACCCGCAACTCACCGAGGCCATGACGCGGGCATTCATGTTCGCCGACGCGTCCGCGGCCGCCGAGGTGGACGCCGTGGGCCGGCTGATGGACTCCATGTTCGCCCGGGCGATGAACAACGGCGAGCCGACCGAAGAGCAGCTCGCGATCGCCCGCGTGATCAGCGACGTGTGGCTCTCGAACCTGGTCGCCTGGGTGACCCGGCGCGCGTCGGCCACCGACGTCGCCAACCGGCTCGAGCTCACCATCGGCCTGCTGCTCGGCCGCCGCCAGGCCGCCGACGCCTTCTAGCCCCTCCAGCGAAAGTATTAGCGCTTTTATATTAGCGCTGTTACAGTCTGCCACGTGGCTGACGAACTACTGCAGAGCCCGCTCGGCATCCGGCTGCGCGCGGTCCTGGACGAACTGGACGACGACGTGGTCCGCGCCCTGGCCGACCTCGGCATCACCGACTACCGCAGCCGGTTCTCTGCGGTAGTCCGGGTCATCGCCGACCGCGACCCGCTCTCGATCCGGGAGCTCGCCGACGCGCTGGGCGTAACGCACTCGGCGGCGAGCCAGAGCGTCGCGGAGATGCGCAAGCGCGGCCTGGTCGAACTGATCCCCGGCTCCGACGCCCGCTCGCGCATCGTCCGGCTGACTCCGGCGACCCAGGCGATGAAGCCCGCTCTCGACGCGGAGTGGGCCGCGACCGAGGCCGCAATGGCCGGCCTGAACGCCGAGCTGACGGCGACGTTGGGCAGCGTCGTGCGCGAGATGTCCGATGCGCTGCGCCGGCGTTCGTTCCGCGATCGCATCGCCGACGCCGCCGCCGAGCTTGCGGACATCGACCCCGCGCACCGTGCCGCCCTGACCGGACGTGCCGATGACTGAGCGCCGCTGGCTGGCCGACATCAGGCCGCTGCGTGAATCCCCCGCCTACCGGCGGTTCTGGTTCGGGTCGGCGTTCTCATCGGTGGGCAACGCGATGACCAACTTCGCCGTCGCGCTTCAGGTCTACCGGCTCACCGGATCCTCGGTCGCCGTCGGCGCAGTAGGCCTCGCGACGTTCGTCCCGGCGCTGCTCTTCGGCGTGATCGGCGGTGCGCTCGGCGACTCGCTCGACCGTCGTCGGCTCGTGCTGGTCACCCAGACGTGCCTGATGGTGATCTCGGCACTGTTCGCGCTCCAGGCGTTCCTCGACCTCGGCCAGTTGTGGCTGCTGTACGTGCTCGTCGCGATCGAGGCGACGCTCGGCGCGATCAACGGGCCGGCCCGCCGGACATTCATGCCGACCCTGCTGCCCAAGGAGCAGATTCCGGCCGGGTCGGCGCTGGCGATGTTGTCCATGCACTTCAGCGTCATCACCGGTCCGCTGCTGGCCGGTCTGATCGTGCCGCTCGGCGGCCTCAAGACGTGTTACCTGGTGGACGCGATCACCTTCGTGGCTGCGCTGTACGGCGTGTTCCGGCTGCCGCCGATGCGGCCGGAGGGCAACCAGGTCCGTCCCGGATTCGCCGCGATCGTCGATGGATTCCGGTTCCTCGGCCGCAGCCGGGTACTCACCGGAGTCCTGCTCGCCGACGTGAGCGCGACGCTGCTGGCCATGCCGATCGCGCTCTTCCCCGCGATCAACGCCGAACGCTTCGGCGGTTCGCCGCGCACCCTCGGCCTGCTCAGTGCGGGGCTGGCCATCGGCGGCGTCGCGGGCACCGTGTTCTCAGGACCGTTGCGCCATGTCCATCGCCAGGGCCTCGGCGTGCTCGTCGCCGGCGCCGTGTGGGGAGCGGCACTCACCGGCTTCGGCGCGGTGCACGGACTCGCCCTGACCCTCGCCTTCCTGATCGTCGCAGGCGTCGCCGACGTGTGCAGCGTGATGATGCGATCGACGATCGTGCAACTGGCTACGCCGGACGCCTACCGTGCCCGCATCAACGCTGCCGAACTCACCGTCGGTGCAGGCGTCCCACAGCTGGGCAACTTCCGGGCGGGCCTCGTCGCCGAAGGCGTCGGTCCGGGGGCGAGCGCCGGCATCGGCGGCATCGCCGCGGTGATCGGCGCGGTGCTCGTCGGGATCGCGTGCCCGGCGCTGGTGCGTTACTCGACCCGCGACGACGTTCGCGACAGCGACCTCAGCGCGGCCCAACCAGTGCATCAATGAGCGCCTGGGCGTCCGGGCTCTGGTCGAGCAGATCGGCGACGTGTGCCTTCGTGCCCCGCAGCGGCTCGAGCATCGGTACCCGGACGAGCGACTCGCGGCCGACGTCGAAGATGACCGAGTCCCACGACGCGGCGGCCACCGACGTGCCGTAGCGGCGTAAGCACTCGCCCCGGAAGTACGCGCGAGTGTCCTCCGGCGGCGCATCGACCCCGCGCTGCGCGTCGTCCGGGCCGAGCAACGTCGTCATGGCGCCGCGCTGCACGAGCCGGTGGTACAGCCCCTTCTCGGGACGGACGTCGGAGTACTGGATGTCGATCAGCTGCAGCCGCGATGAGTCCCAGTCGAGCCCGTCGCGGTCCCGGTAACCGTTCAGGACCCGCAGCTTCGCCACCCAGTCGAGCTCGCCGGCCAGCTGCATCGGGTCGGACGCGAGCCGGGTCAGCACCGACTCCCATCGCGCGAGCACATCACGCGTCTGCTCGTCGGCATCGTCACCGGCGCGGTCGTCGACGAACTTGCGCGCGCGATCGAGGTACTCGCCTTGCAGGTCGATCGCGGTGATGCTGCGGCCGTCGGCCAGCGTGATGGTGTGCTTGAGGGACGGGTCGTGGCTGACGTCGTGCAGTTCGCGGATGGGCTGGGCAACGGCGAGGTCGTCGGACAGGAAGTTGGCCTCGATCATCGCCAGCACCAACGCAGTCGTGCCGACCTTGAGGTAGGTCGAGATCTCGGCGAGGTTCGCGTCGCCGATGATCACATGCAGGCGGCGGTAGCGGTCGGCGTCGGCATGCGGTTCGTCACGGGTGTTGACGATCGGCCGCTTCAGCGTGGTTTCGAGCCCGACCTCGACTTCGAAGAAGTCGGCGCGCTGGCTGATCTGGAAACCAGCCGTACGTCCGTCCTGGCCGATACCGACTCGACCGGCGCCCGTGATGACCTGGCGCGTGACGAAGAAAGGTACGAGATGCCGTACCAGGCTCGCGAACGGGGTGTCTCGGCTGCAGAGGTAGTTCTCGTGCGCGCCATAGGACGCCCCTTTGTTGTCGGTGTTGTTCTTGTAGAGGTTGATCGGCGCGTTGACCCCGGGCATCGTCGCAACCCGGCGCACCGCCTCGAGCATCACCAGCTCGCCGGCTTTGTCCCAGCGCACCGCGTCGAGCGGATTGGTGACCTCAGGGCTTGAGTACTCAGGGTGCGCGTGATCGACGTAGAGCCGCGCGCCGTTGGGCAGGATGACGTTCGCCATCCCGGTGTCCTCTTCGGCGTCGATGAACTCCTGCGCGACGGTGCCGCTCGTACCGAGGTCGAAGCCGCGCGCATCTCGCAGCGGCGACTCCTCCTCGAAGTCCCAGCTGGCGCGTCGGGCACGCCCGGCCGGCAGCGCGCTCGCATAGGCATTGACGATCTGCGCGCTGAGCAGCATGGCGTTGGCCGCGGGCTGGCCGGGCAGGCTGACGCCGT
>DASXJN010000068.1:0-21942 GCA_036497365.1 Jatrophihabitantaceae bacterium
GCGGACCGACTCCTGCTCGAGGAGCACGTTGTCCTTGAAGAACGCATTGAGACGGCCCTCGACGATCTTCGGGACTGCCTGTTCGGGCTTGCCCTCGGCGCGAGTCTTCTCCTCGAACACGCGACGCTCGGACTCGACGACGTCGGCCGGGACGTCCTCGCGGCGCAGGTAGCGCACCCGCAGCGCGGTGATCTGCATGGCCGCACTGCGCGCCGTCTCGACGTCGTCGCCCTCGAACTGCACGAGCACGCCCACCTGCGGTGGCAGGTCGGAGGCCTTCTTGTGCAGGTAGGTCGCGACCTTGCCGTCAAGCTAGGTGGCGCGGCGCAGTTCGATCTTCTCGCCGATCACGGCGGCCAGCTCGGCGACACTCTCGTCGACAGTCTTGCCGTCCTTGAGCCTCTCGCCCTTGAGCGACTCGAGGTCGCTCGCGCCGGAGTTCGCGAAGTGGGCCACGATGTCGCCGGCCAGCGTCTGGAACTGCTCGTTCTTGGCGACGAAGTCGGTCTCGGAGGCCAGCTCGATCATCGCGCCCTCGGCGGCGGCGACCAGGCCGTTGGAGGCCTCGCGCTCGTCGCGCTTGGCCACCTTGGCCGCGCCCTTGACGCGCAGGATCTCGCCGGCGCGGTCGAAGTCGCCGTCCGCGTCGTCCAGCGCCTTCTTCGCGTCCATCATCCCGGCGCCGGTGGCGTCGCGGAGCTTCTTCACATCAGCGGCGGAAAAGTTCGCCATCACTCGTCTTTCTCTCGTTCGATCTTCCGGATTTCATCGCACGATGATCATGCACAAATGCAGGTCAGAGCCGGCATCCGTGCATGATCATCGCGGGAAAGGGGTCAGGAGGAGGCGGGAGCCTCGCCCGGGGCCGCGGCGTCGGCGGAGCCGGCGCCCTCGGCGGGCGCACCGGCCGGCTGGAGCAGGTCGCGCTCCCACTCCGGCATCGGCTCGTCGGCGGCGAGTTGGCCGCCCTCGGCCGGCTTCTCGTCCCGTCCGGCGTTGGCGGCCTGCGCCGCGCGGGCGACCAGGCCCTCGGCGACGGCGTCGGCGATCACGCGGGTGAGCAGTGCCGCACTGCGGATGGCGTCGTCGTTGCCCGGGATCTTGTACTCGACCTCGTCCGGGTCGCAGTTGGTGTCGAGGATCGCGATGACCGGGATGCCCAGCTTGTGGGCCTCACCGACGGCTATGTGTTCCTTCTTGGTGTCGACGATCCAGACCGCGCTGGGGACCCTGTTCATCTCGCGGATGCCGCCGAGGGTGCGCTCGAGCTTGTCCTTCTCACGCTGGAGCATCAACTGCTCCTTCTTGGTGGCGGTGCCTTCCCAGCCACCCTGCTCCATCGACTCCAGCTCCTTCATGCGCTGCAGCCGCTTGTGCACGGTCTGGAAGTTGGTGAGCATGCCGCCCAGCCAGCGCTGGTTGACATAGGGCATGCCGACGCGGGTGGCCTGCTCGGCGATGGAGCCCTGCGCCTGCTTCTTCGTGCCGACGAACAGGATGGTGCCGCCGTGGGCGACGGTCTCCTTGACGAACTCGAAGGCGTGGTCGATGTAGGACAGCGTCTGGTGCAGGTCGATGATGTAGAGCCCGTTGCGCTCGGTGAGGATGAACCGCTTCATCTTCGGGTTCCACCGGCGGGTCTGGTGTCCGAAGTGGACACCTGCCTCGAGCATTTCCTTCATGGTGACGACGGGCATGCCGACGTCCTCCTTGTGTGCTTGTGCGCGCCGACGCTCTGGCCGTGCGCGCGGCCTCGGTTGTCGCGGACGGCCGGGGTCGGCCGTTCGCCCTGGTGCCCGGTGTCGGATCCGACGTGCCGGCTGTTTCCAGCCGGACCGAGGTCGGGTCCCGAGCCGCCGGCGGCGGCGGGACACGCGAAGTCAGCCCGATTGCTCGAGCTGCTCGTCCAGTGTAGCCCGGATTTCCTCGGGTTCCGACCGCGGACACCCCACCTGCGCACTACGGTGACAGCCATGGCGCGCCGTGATCTGAGCCTCGAGGTGGACGGGTTCGAGTTCGACGGTCTGGACTGGCCCGGTGACGGCACGCCGGTGCTGTGCCTGCACGGCTTTCCGCAGCGCGCCACCTCGTGGGCGGGCGCGGCCGACCGGCTCGCCGCGCGCGGCATCCGAGTGGTGGCCGTCGACCAGCGGGGCTACTCCCCCGGCGCGCGTCCGACGAGCGTCGAGGACTATGCGCTTCCGCACCTGGTCGCTGACGTGGTGGCGATGATCGGGTCGCTGGGCGGCTCGGTGCACCTCGTCGGGCACGACTGGGGCGGTGTGGTCGGCTGGCAGGTCGCCGCGCGGCATCCCGAGCTCGTCCGGTCGTGGACGGCGGTGTCGACGCCCCACCAGCTGGCGCTCAACGACGTGTTGGCCCGCGACGAGGCCCAGCGGCAGCGGTTCGGCTACATCGTCGCGTTCCGCGAGCGCGGCGAGGAGCTGCTGCTCGGCGGCGATGCGGCCGGGCTGCGGTCGATGTACGGCGGCTTCGTCGCCCCGCAACGGGTCGCCGACGACGTCGCGTTCTTCCAGCAGCCGGGCGCGCTGACCGCCGCGCTGTCGTGGTACCGCGCGATGTCGCTGACCGACGCCGCCGGGTTGACGAACGTGACGGTGCCGACCGCGTACGTGTGGGGCAGCGCGGACCCGGCGTTCGGTGCCGAGGCCGCGGAGCTGACCGCCCGGTTCGTCGACGGCCCGTACCGGTTCGTGCCGTTGGAGGGAGCCGGCCACTGGCTGCCGGACGAGGTACCCGACACGCTGGCCGACGTCATCACCGAGCAAGTGGCGGCCGGTGGCTGATCGGATCGCGCGCGAGGTGGTCGTCTCCGGGCGGGTGCAGGGCGTCTACTTCCGTGACTCGACCCGGCAGGCGGCGCGCTCGGCCGGGGTAGTCGGCTGGGTGCGCAACGAGCCGGACGGCACCGTGCACGCGCACCTCGAGGGCAGTCCCGATGCCGTGGACGAGGTGGTCGCGTTCATGGGCTCGGGACCGCCGGAGGCCGAGGTCGCCGACGTGACCGTGACCGACGTCGAGCCGCGCAACCTGCCCGACTTCGCCCCCGACTGACCGCTTGCCCCCGGCGCACCATCCAACGCCACCCCACCGCCGGTACCTGATTTGGTATCGACCTGCCATAACGATCATGAAAATCTGGTCAGTCGATACCAAATCAAGTGGTTCAGCGGGTGCGGGCGAGGGCGGCCGCTTCGGCGCGGCTGCGCACGCCGAGCTTGGCCAGGATGTTCGACACGTGCACGCTGACCGTCTTCTCGCTGATGTAGAGCCGCGAGGCGATCTGCCGGTTGGTCCGCGCGTCGACGAGCAGGTCGAGCACCTCGCGCTCGCGCTCGGTCAGCGCCGCGAACCCGGCCGGCGCCGACGCGCCCGGGCGGCCCGCCGAACCCAGCGCGCGCAGTTCGTCCAGCAGCGGCGCTGCCTTCATCGACCGCGCCGCCGCGCGGGCGAGATCGGCCTGCTCGGTGGCTTCGGCCGTGCGTCCGGCGGCACGGAGCACCTCGGCCAGCCGCACGCGGCACAGCGTCTGCTCGGCGACATTGCCGTAGCCGAACGCGTCGATGGCGGCGTGCCACGCCGCGACATGGGCATCTTCGTCGGGCGGGTCGATGCCGGCCACCCAGCGCAGGTAGGCCCACTCGGCCTCCAGTCGCGCGCTCCATGCGACCGCTTCGACACCGGGCCGCCGCCCGATGGGCAGGCCCTTCTGCTCCGCCGTCCGGCCATCGGCGAACAGCACGCCGGCGCGTTCGACCAGGGCGGCACGTTGTGCGGCAGGCGCTTCACGCACCGCACCGGAACACGCCCGCAGGCCGAGCGACGAGAACCGGATCCGGCCGAGGAACCACTCCTCCTGCCAGACGTCGGCGAGGATCTCGACAGCTTCGTCGATGAGGGCGAGCGCGTCGTCGGCGCGGCGGTGCTGGGCGTGGGCTTCGAGCATCGCGAGCACCGATGAGTTCGCGATCAGGCTCTCGACCGGCCAGAACTCCCGTAGCGCGTCGCCGTCGGCTGCGTCGGCCGCACCGCGTCCGACCTGGACGATCAGGGCCGCCGATCGCAGCCGGGCAGACACGGCGTGCGGCGGCATTTCGGCGCTGCCGTCCAGGATCTCGAGCGCGGCGTCCCAGTTGCCGCGCTGGTGGCGCAGCGTGCCGACCATCGCCCGGGCGTCCAGGCCGAACAGCGACCACGGCCGGCCGAGGTCGCGCGCCCGGTGCCAGGCGTTCTCGAACGCGGCTTCGGCCTCGGCGAGCAGGCCCTGCTCGTAGTAGAGGCCGCCGAGGTTGTAACGGCTGCGGATCTCGGCGGCGACCTCGCCGTTGGCGCGGGCCTGCTCGACGATGTCACGCAGTTGGGCAGCGACCTCGTCCGGCTCGCTGGAGCGGCGCCGCAGCATGGCCAGTGTGGTGCGTGCCTCGGTGGCGGCGGCGGGCTTGCCCAGCGTGTCGGCCGCGTCGATGGCCTCGAGCGCCCAACGCTCGGCCTCGACGTCCCGGCCGCGGATCAGGTTGATGCGCGAGTACAGCGCGGCGACGCGCACGCGGAACGTGCCCGGCTCGGGCGGGGTGAGCCGCAGCGCGTCGGCGGCGGCGTCCATCGACTCGCCCTCCGACTCGCTGTCGACGGCCGCGCGGGCAACCGCGTAGAGCAGATGGGCCCGGTCGGAGTCCGGCGCGTCGGGCGGCAGTTCGGCCAACCCCTGGCTGGCGAGCCGGCGGCCGCGCGATGCCTGCCCCGCGGCCAGCGCGGCGTCGACGAGCGCGACCACCAGATCGACCGGGTTGCCGGGCGGTTCGGTGAGTTGCGAGCGCAGTTCGAGTGCCGTCTCGTACTGCTTGAGGGCTTCCTGGGGCGCGGCAACCGACATCGCTTCGTCGCCGGCCTCGACGCTGGCGGTGTAGGCGGTTTCGATGTCGTGCGAGGCCAGGGCATGTCGGGCGAGCTCGGCGCGGCTGCGTTCCGGACGCTCGAGAAGCACTGCGGCGTAGGCCGCGTGCAGCCGCACCCGCTCGCCGGGCAGCAGGTCGTCGTACACGGCCTCGCCGAGCAACGCGTGCCGGAACGTGTAGCCGCGCCCGCTCGGTGTGAACTGCAGGACGTTCGAGTCGACCGCGTCGCGCAGCGCGCCGTCGAGGCGATCGGGCGGGAAGGCGACGACCGCCGAGAGCATGTCGTGCGAGACCCGTCGTCCGGCGACCGCCGCGATCCGGACGACTTCGCGCGCGTCGGCAGAAAGCCGGTCGAGCCGTACGAGCAGCAGGTCGGCGAGCTGCCACGGCAGGTGCTGGGGGTCGGCGCACTGCTCGGCCGCGGCAACGAGTTCCTCGGCGAAGAAGGCGTTGCCGTCGGCGCGGGTGACGATGCTGGTCAGGTCATGCTCGGCGAGCGGGGCCGGATGGATCGCCGAGACGAGCGAGCGCACCTCGGCGGAGCTGAGCGGATCGAGTTGCACGCGGGTGACAGCGGGCAGCCGGGCCCATTGCGCCAACGTCTGCCGCAACGGATGCCGGCGGTGCAGGTCGTCGCTGCGGTAACTGGCGACGATCGCCAGCGGCTCGGTGCTGACTCTCGTGTACAGGAAGCCGAGCAGGTCACGGGTGGCCATGTCGGCCCAGTGCAGGTCTTCCACTATGACGAGCACCGGCGCCTTGGCGGCAAGCTGGACGAAGGCTGCGAGCACCGACTCGAACAGCTGGCCGCGGTCGAGGCGGTCGTCCGGGCTGGTGGAACTGCGGCCGGGCAGCAACCGGGCGATGGCCGGATGCGACGTGAGCAGGTCGTCGACCAGCGCCGGTTCGTCGGCCGCCAGCCGCGCGAAGGCCTCGCTGAACGGCAGGTAGGGCGGCGGGTTGTCGCCGAGATCGACGCAGTGCCCGATCAGTACCAGCGCACCGCGCTGCTTGGCGGCGTCGACGAGCTCGCTGAGCAGCCGGGTCTTGCCGACGCCTGCGTCGCCGCCGACGACTGCGACCGCGGCGCGCGTGCCGGCGCCGCCACCGAAGGCAGCGTCGAGCGTGGTCTGCAACTCGGCGAGTTCGGCGGCGCGGCCGACGAGCGGGGCGACGGTGCGGGGCACGAAGACATCATTGTCTTCCTTGCCGACACCGTCGCCTCCTTTCGCCGACGTGTCGTGCGGTGCGGCGAGCGGCGCGACCAGCTGGGCCGCGACGGCCATCGCCGGGCTCAGCTCGACTGCGCCGTCCGCCGGGGGTTGCGCCGCCGGCTGCGCACGCCGTGCGGGGTGCGCCGGGTGCCGACGAGCAGCGCCCGCCGGTAGGCGAGTTCGACAGCGAGGTTGTCGAGGTTCGTACTCATGATCTCTTGCATTGTCCTGCTCCTCATTACGTCCTGGAACTGCAGAGCCCACAGTGCGCGTCTGAGGAGGGGCGTCACATCGGGACAAGTTCCTATCTCGGTAGCTGCCGCACGACCGATACCCCTTAGGCAAGTGACCGGTCGGAACATGTGCACTTTAGCCGTGGTCATCCACAGCCCGCGGAGCGAGCGCGCGCCCGCGCGCGCCGCCGGTCAGGCTCGGACCGTGCGGGTGCTTGTCCTGGCGGTGTGCGGGGTGCTGCTGGTCTGCGGAGCGAACCGAGAATCGCCGGCGCAGCCGATCGAGCGGGCCGACCCGGTGTCAGCTCCGGCCGCTGTGCGGTACGCCGCGCCGGTCACGCCGCTGCGGGTGGTCCGCGGCTTCGACCCGCCGTCGACGCCCTTCGGCCCGGGCCATCTCGGCGTCGACCTCGCGACATCACCCGGGCAGTCGGTGCACGCTGCCGCCGACGGAACAGTCAGCTTCGCCGGCCCGGTCGCCGGCCGGACCGTGGTCGTCATCACGCACGCCGACGGGATCCGCACCGAGTACGAGCCGCTGCGCGCGTCGGTGCATCGCGGCGAGGCCGTCCGCCGTGGCGCGATCATCGGACGAGTCCGGGGCAGACACGGTGACTGCGCGCCAGGCCGCTGCCTGCACTGGGGTGCGCGCCGCGGCACCCAGTACCTCGATCCGATGTCGCTGCTCGGCCCGCTCGGACCCGTTCGCCTGCTGCCGTGGGCCGACCCTCAGGCGCGCGGGTGAGCGCGCGCGTAGGTCTGGCGCAGCCGCTCGACCGAGATGTGCGTGTACAGCTGCGTGGTCGCCAGGCTGGCGTGGCCGAGTAGCTCCTGCACTGCACGCAGGTCGGCGCCGCCGTCGAGCAGGTGCGTTGCGGCCGAGTGCCGCAGTCCGTGCGGCCCGATGTCCGGAGCACCCGGCACCCCGGCGACCGCGCGATGGACGACGGTGCGGACCGTTCGCGGATCGATACGTCCGCCACGCGCTCCCAGTAGTACCGCCGACCCGCTGTCGGCGCCGGCGACCTCGGAGCGCACGCGTAACCAGGCGTCGAGAGCTCGTTCTGCAGCAAGCCCGTACGGCACCGTGCGTTCTTTGTTGCCCTTGCCGAGCACACGCAGCACGCGACGGCCCCGGTCGACGTCGTCGACGTCGAGACCGACGAGCTCCGACACGCGGATGCCCGTCGCGTAGAGCAGTTCGAGGATGAGCCGGTCGCGGGCGCCCAACGGTGTGTCCGGATCGTCGGGCGTCTCCATCGCCGCGGCCGCCTCGCGCGCGTCGAGGACGGGTGGCAGCGTGCGGTGCGCTCGCGGGCTGGCGAGCAGCGCGCCCGGATCGGTCGTCGCCCGATCGGTGGCGTGCGCCCAGCCGGTGAACGTGCGCAAAGCTGCTGACCGTCGCGCGATCGTCGTGCGCGCCGCGCCCCGCCGGCGCAGGATCGCCAGCCAACCCCGCAGCATCGACAGGTCGAGATCGTTCAGGTCGCGCCCACCGAGCCGGGCAGCGTGGTCGAGCAGCCCCACCACGTCGCCGACATAGGCGCGGATCGTGTGCGGCGAGCGGTTCGCCTCGAGGCGCAGATGCTGCTCGTAGGCATCCACCGCCTCGGCCATCGCCGCGGGCAACTCGGCGCGCAGCCCGGCGACGCTCGCACGAGCCGATTCACCGCGCGCGTCGTCGGTCGGTGCGGACGAGCCTGCCGGCGCCATGTGCCGACGGTGCGCGACCCGCCCGGCCGATGCAAGCCGCCACGCCCGCGGTGGTACGTGCCGGTCACCGCTTCCCGGTCGCGGCGCGCACCCGCGCGGCGACCCGGTAGCCGGCATCGGAGGTCTCCAACAGCCCGGCTGCGTCCAGCGCGGGCAACGTCCGGATGACCTCGAGTGCGGTGACTCCGCACCGCACCGCGATCTCGTCGGGGCGCGAGAACCGCAGCGCGTGCAGCCCGTCGAACACGGCCCGGGCCGTCGGGCTCAGCCCGTCCAGTTCGCTGCGGACGAAGTCGGTCGGCTTGGCACGCTCGACCAGGCCTTCACCGGCCCCGCCGACGACCGCGAGCACGTCATCGACGCAGGTGACCAGCACCGCCGCGTCGTCCTCGCGCCGCAGCAGGTCGTGACAGCCGACCGACATCGCCGAGGTCACCGGTCCGGGCACCGCCAGCACCGGACGGCCGAGCGTACGAGCATGCATGGCCGTGTTGAGTGCACCCGACCGGGCGGCCGCCTCGACCACCACGACTCCGGTCGACAACGCCGCGATCAGCCGATTCCGGGTGAGGAACCTGCGCCGCTGTGGTGCGCAACCGGGCGGGCTCTCCGACACCAGCAGCCCGGTCTCGGCCACCCGCTCGTACAGTGCCGCGTTGCCGGTCGGATAGGCACGATCAAGGCCACCGGCCGAGACGAGGATCGTCGCGCCGTCGGCGGCCAGCGCTGCCCGGTGTGCCACCGCGTCGATGCCGTAGGCGCCGCCGGACACGACGACGACCTCGCGGCGGGCCAGCCCGAACGCGAAATCGGCGGTGACGTGCTCGCCGTAGGGCGACGCGGCCCGTGCGCCGACGATCCCCACCGAGCGGACCGCGGCAGCCGTGAGGTCCCCCGGCCCGCGCACCCACAGTGCCAGCGGCGGCACCGGCTCGCCCGACTCCTTGCGGACGTAGTCGCCCTTCCGGTATGCCCTGGCAAGCGGGGCGGTCGCCGCCTGCAGAGCGGCGAAGGCGAAATGCGGCCACTCGTCGGATTCGGGGACGACCAGGCGCAGCCCGTGCCGATCGGCCGAGGCCAGATCCGCCTCGGGATCGGCTGCTGCGCGCCGGGCCGCCGTCTCGGCGAGCAACCGCGAACTCGCCCGTTCGGCACGCAAGGCCGCCATCGCCGCGACCGGCCCGACCTCGCGGACGAACAACCACAGGCCGACGTTGCCGGGCTCGCCGACGCGGCTCAGATAGGCGCGGGCGAGCAGGACGTCGGTGGCGGCAATGGCAGTCACGCGGCGAAACCCTCGGCGCTGCCGGTGCGGAAGTAGAGCGCCTCGGCCACGTCGTCGGCGGCCGGAACGCAGCGGCCGGCCAGGTCGGCCAGGGTCCACGACAACCGCAGTACGCGGTCGAACCCGCGCGCGCTCAGCTGACCGCGCTGCAGCGGCAGTTCGGCCGGCGCCAGCGCGGCGCGCGACAACCGCCACGGCGCAGCGCGCAGCGTCGCACCGGGGATCGCCCCGTTGAGCCGCCACGGCGTTACCGCCCAACGCTCGGCGGCGGCGGCCCGGGCCGCTGCGACGCGCGCAGCGACCGTTGCGCTCGACTCGCGCTCGGCGGCGACCTCGAACAGTTCCGCATGCGGCACCGGATCGACTTCCACCCGCACGTCGATGCGGTCGAGCAGCGGGCCGGACAACCGGTGCTGATAACGCCGCCGAACCTGCGCGGCGCAACTGCAGTCCCGCGCCTTGCTCCCACACGGGCACGGGTTGGCCGCGAGGACGAGCAGGAACCGGGCCGGGTAGTCGACCGCGCCGCCGGACCGGTGCAACACCACCCGGCCGCTCTCGAGCGGCTGCCGCAGCGCGTCCAAGGCGCGCCCGGAGAACTCGGGCGCCTCATCGAGGAACAGCACGCCGGCATGTGCCAGCGAGATCGCGCCCGGGCGGCCGAGGTGCGATCCGCCGCCGACCAGCGCTGCGATCGACGCGGTGTGATGCGGCGCCTGCAGCGGCGCGCGCCGGATCAGTCGCGCGTGCGGGCCGAGCAACCCGGCCACCGAGTGCACCGCGGTCACCCCGAGCGCCTCGACGTCGGTGAGCGGTGGCAGTAGGCCGGGCAACCGCTCGGCCAGCATCGTCTTGCCGGCGCCCGGTGAGCCCACCAGGTAAACGTGGTGACCGCCGGCCGCAGCGACCTCGATGGCGCGTTTGGCCAACGCCTGGCCGGCGACCTCGCCCAGATCCGGACCACCCGGCGCCGGCTCGTCGGGCGGCAACGGCGCGGGTGCGGCCGGCGGCGGCCCTTCGCCGTTGAGCCAGGCCATGATCTCGCGCAGATCGGTGGCGACCCGCACGTCCACACCGGGCACCAGCGCGGCTTCGGCACCATTGGCCGGCGCCACCACGACCGTCATGCCGGGGCAGTCCTGCACCGCCGCCACCGAGGGCAACACACCCGGCACCGGGCGCAGCCGCCCGTCGAGGCCGACCTCGGCGATCCAGGCGATCTCGCGCACCGACCCGGCCGGCACGGCATCGTCCGAGGCGAGCACCGCCATCGCGATCGCCAGGTCGAACCGCGACCCCACCTTGCGCAGGTCGGCAGGGAGCAACGCGACGGTGATCCGCCGGTTCGGCCACGTTGCGTCCGAGTTCTGCACCGCCGACCGGATCCGGTGCACCGACTCACGTACCGCAGTGTCGGCCAGCCCGGTGAAGGTCATGCCCGGCAGGCCTTGGCCGAGATCTGCCTCGATCTCGACCAGTTGCGCCGAGATCCCGGTCAGTCCGACCCCGAGAGTGCGTGCCAGTCCCATTCGCCGTGTCCCTCAGAACGCGCCGCGCAGATGGCGCACGTCCGGACCGCCCGGCGCGTTGCGAACGACCGCGACCACGTCGAAGCGCACCTCGGGCCAGCGCTGCTCGCCGTGCGCCGCGAGCCACCGCACGGCCAGCCGCCGGATGCGCGCCGCCTTGGCCGGGCCCACGGCCTCGGCCGGATCGCCGTAGGCCACCGACGAGCGGGTCTTGACCTCGACGAACGCCAGCACCGCGCCGTCGACCGCCACGATGTCGAGCTCGCCGTCCGGACACCGCCAGTTGCGGTCGAGAACGACCAGCCCGTCCGCCTCCAACGTGGTGACCGCGAGTTGCTCGCCGAACTGCCCGACCGCGTCCTTGACCCGCATGACGACCACGCTCACGCAACGCCGCCGACCGCCGCGGGAAACGTGCGCCGGTGTGGACTTACGAGCCCGCTGTGGACGAAAGATTTGACAGCTTCGGCACTCATGGACGCCGCGCATTGTTGGTATTGTCGACTTAGTCGGTAGGCTTAATGGGAGGAATCATGGCGCTCCCCGATTTCCTTGTGATCGGCGCTCCGAAGGCCGGTTCCACCGCGGTGCACCAGGCGCTCGTCCTGCATCCGCAGCTGTTCCTGTCCGATCCCAAGGAACCGAAGTTCTTCCTGACCGGCGGCCGCCGGCCGAGCCGGCGCGACCATCGCGGCCCGGGCGACGCGCACAGCCGGCTGGAATGGGTCTGGCAACGCGAGCGGTACGAAGCGCTGTTCGACATCGCGCCGCCCGGCAAGCTTCGTGGCGAGAGCACACCGTTCTACCTGTGGGACACCGCGGCGCACCTGCGCATCCGCACGCTGGTCCCTGACGTCAAGCTCATCGCGATCATCCGCGACCCGATCGACCGGGCCTACTCGAACTGGACCCATCTGCGCGCGGACGGTCTCGAACCGGAGGCGGACTTCCTCACGGCTTGCCGCCGCGAGCCGCAGCGCGTCGCGGCCGGGTACGCACCGTTCTGGCGCTACCTCGAGCTCGGACGGTACGGCGAGCAACTCGATCACCTGTTCGGCGTGTTCCCCCGCGAGCAGGTGCACGTGCTGCGCTACCGCGACCTCATCGACGACCAGCAGGCGAGCCTCGATGCGATGTTCGCGTTCCTCGGCGTAGAGACCGGCCTGGTGCGCAGCATCCCGCCGTCGAACACGTCCGGATGGGCCTCCGACGGTCCGGCCAACGCCGTGCTGCGCAGGACGGTCCGGACCGGCGCGGCGCTCGGCTCGTTCGGCGCGCCCCAGCTGTGGCGCAGCGCCGAGCGCCGGCTGGTCAGCGTGCTCAAGCGCGACCGCGGACAGCGACCGAGCCTGCCCAACGAACAACGGGCAGTGCTGCTCGACAACTTCCGCTCCGACATCGGCCTGCTCGAGCGCGTGCTCGGCGGCGACTACTCGGTCTGGCTGAGCGACGCGAGCCGCGGCACGTACGCCGTACGCAGTTCGTGAGACCCGTCGGCCCGTGACGCCTCCCAGTAAAGGCGATGGCCGTCGGGCAGCGTCGCGATGCTCAGGTAGCGGGCGGTCTGCCCGATCGGCGTCGGCTCCCCCGCGGCGGTGAACTCCGCGCAGTCGTCCCCGACTGCCACTCCGGTGCGCTCGTGCCAGTTCTCGACCGCGCTGGCCCGGCCGTCGTAGAACGCCGTCCAGCCACTGTCGCCGGCCACGACACTGGCGATCCTGGTCCCGCGCGCGTTCCATGTGCCGGCCGTGGGCGCGAGCGCCTGTCGATCGAGCACCCAGCTCAGCCCGTCCTCGCTGGTGAGGTACCAGCTCGTCATCCGGTCCGCCTCGTCGTCGCCGCCGTCGAGCGGGTGCCGGCACGCCCACATGTGCCACCCGCCGCCGGGCGAGTCGCTGCCGGACACGACGACGTCCTTCCAGGCCGTCGAGGCGTCGCCGGCGAGGACGACCTTGCGCGCGCCGTCACCCAGATCGATTGCCTCGACCCACCAGTGCTTCGAGTGCCAGGTCGAGCAGCTGACGTAGACGCGCCATCCGCCGTCGGGCAGCGCGACGAGCGCAGGGCGCTCCAGGGACGCTGCCCCGAACTCGTCACTGGTCAGGGTCGCGACAGTCTCGAAGTGCACGCCGTCGGACGATCTGGCCACAATGTTGGCGTAGCCGCGAGCGTCCTCGACCGGCGTGTGGTCGACCGGCCGGCGCACCCGGTAGGCGAGCCAGAACGCGCCGTCGCGATAGACCGCCGACGGCCCGCCGGCCCAATACCCCTCGCCGGTGCCCGGCGGCTCGATCGCGGTCTCGACACCTGACTGCGGATCGTTCGCGGCGAGGACTCGCATCACCTCCGCCGCGAGGCGCCCGGTCAGGAGCCGAACCCGGACTTGGCGTCGGGCAGTTCGAGGTCGGGCTTGTCGAGCTCCTCGATGTTCACGTCCTTGAACGTGAGCACCCGGACCGTCTTCACGAACCGGGCCGGCCGGTACATGTCCCAGACCCACGCATCGCGCATGGTCAGCTCGAAGTAGATCTCGCCGTCGGCGTTGCGCGGCTGCAGGTCGACCTCGTTGGTGAGGTAGAAGCGGCGTTCGGTCTCGACGACATAGGAGAACTGCGCCGCGATGTCCTTGTACTCGCGGTAGAGCTGCAGCTCCATGTCGGTCTCGTAGTTCTCGAGATCCTCAGCACTCATCGCCGGTCACTCACGCAATCTCCAATGGCACGTCGTCAATGACATTCTCACTCACCAGCGCTCCGCCGTGCAGGGCCCTGCGCACGTTGACGTATCGGCGGCGATGCTCGGGGCAGGGTCCGTGGGTGGTCAGCGCCCGGGCATGGCTGGTCGTGACGTAGCCCTTGTGCTGGTCGAACGCGTACTCGGGCCATTGTTCGTGCAGCTCGCACATGATCCTGTCCCGGGTCACCTTGGCGAGGATCGACGCCGCCGCGATACAGGCCACCGTCGCGTCACCCTTCCACACCGCCGTGGACGGCGTGCCCAGCCCGGGCACCGGGAAACCGTCGGTGAGCGTGTATCCGGGAGCAGGCTCGAGCTGGCCGACGGCCCGCCGCATCCCGGCCAGGTTCGCCACGTGCAGGCCGTAGGCGTCGATCTCGGCGGCCGGGACGATCACCACCGAGTACGCGATCGCCCGCCGGACGACCTCGACGTAGAGCCGCTCGCGCACAGCCGCGGTGAGCAGCTTCGAGTCGGTGAGCCCGTCGATCATGCCGCGCTTGCCGGCGGGCAGGACGCAGGCCGCCACCACCAGCGGACCGGCGCAGGCACCCCGACCGGCCTCGTCGGCACCGGCGACCAGCAAGAAGCCGGCTCGTCCCAATGCCGCCTCGTAGGCGTTGAGGCCGGTATCGCGGCGCACGATCAGCCGCGGCGGCGTGATCGGTGGCGCCGCCGTGCGCGCCAAGCGAGTCCTGCCCATGACGGACCGAGATTACCCGTGCGGCCGGCGGGCCTCGAGCACACCCGCGAGCACTTCGGCCAGGTTCGGCGGAACGACGACGGCGTCGGTGGCGGCAAGCTCGTCGATCGACCACCAACGCAGGTCGAGCCAGGTCTGCCGCTCGACCTCGGTCAGGTGGAACGGCGTGGCCTCGGTGCCGTCCGCGACCCGCACCACGAAGAAGTGGTCGACCTGGTCGTAGTCGATACCGCCCCACGACCAGTCGCGCCGGGTGACCAGCGCCGGCTCCGCGTCCGGGCCGATCGTGAGCTCGATGCCGGTCTCTTCGCGGGCTTCCCGGGCCGCCGCATCGCGCGGATGCTCGCCGTCCTCCACGCCACCGCCCGGCGTGAGCCAGTGCGTCGAGCCGTCCTCGATGCGCTCATGGATGAGCAGCACCCGTCCCGAGTGGTCGACGAGCAGGACCCGGCCGCCGAGCCGTGCGACCGGCGTCATCGCCGACGTCGGCGCCGGCGCACGATCCAGAACACCGGGACGACGACCATCGCCGGCACCAGCCCGTTCGCGCCGAGCGCGGCGGCATCGGAGGTGAACGTCTTCGGCGTGCCGAGCGTGGTCCACCGCGACGGCGGCCAGGCGATGACGACCGCCTTACCGATGACGTTGCTGATCGGCACGGTCGCAGCGGTGACGTTGCACGACGAGTTGTCCGGCCCGTCCGTACCGCCCTGGCCGCAGTGGTAGCGCGAGTCGGCCGAGCGATCGCGATGGTCGCCCATCACCCACAGTCGACCCTTGGGCACGGTGATCGGACCGAACTTCGCGCGCGGGTCGGTGCCGGTCTCGTAGACGTAGGTCTCGTCCAGCTTGCGCCAGGTGGACGACCCGGCGTCGCGGACGTACACGTTGCCGTTCGAGGTGCCCTTCACGCTCTGCCCGCCGGCCGCGATGACGCGCTTGACGAGCACCATGCCGTCCGGCGGGACGAAGCCGATGAGCTGGCCGAAACCCCGGATCACCCGTAGCACCGGGTTGCTCGGCGGCACGGACGGCGGTTCGTCGTCCCAGCCGGGCGGCGCATTGAACACGACGATGTCGCCGGGGTGCGGATCGCGGAAGTCATAGACGATCTTGCTCACGAGGATGCGGTCGCCGGAGCAGCCCGGGCAGCCGTGCAGCGTCTTCTCCATCGACTCGGACGGGATGTAGAAGGGCTGGACCAGGAACGTCTTGACCAGGATCGCGATCAGGATCGCCAGCGCGATCAGCGCCGGCATCTCCCACCACGGTGCCTTGCGGTGCGGGCGCTGCTTGCGGCGGCGGTGCCGCGAGCCGCCGGTTGCCGGCGGCGCATCAGGCGGTGCAGGCGCTGCGGCATCCGGGTCCGCGTCGGAGTGCTTGGTCATGTCGACCGCACCGGGCTCGACGGCAGCGCTCGGGGCCTGAGGAGTGGCCGCATCGCCGGCAGGCAGGTCACCCGCGCCCCGTGCCGGGGCCGGGTTGTCGTCGGCGGTGCCGTCGATGTCGAACGAGTCGGCCAGGGCGTCGTCGTCGGCAGGATCGCGTCGCTCGGCAGGCGGCACAGGTCAGTGCGCGACGGTCTCGCGCTTCTCCTTGATCTTCGCCTTCTTGCCGCGGAGATCGCGCAGGTAGTAGAGCTTCGCGCGCCGGACGTCGCCACGGGTGACGACCTCGATCTTCTCGATCACCGGAGTGTGCACCGGGAAGGTGCGCTCCACACCGACGCCGAAGCTGACCTTGCGGACGGTGAAGGTCTCGCGCACCCCGCCGCCCTGGCGCCGGATGACGGCGCCCTGGAAGACCTGGATACGAGAGCGGTTGCCCTCGACGACGCGCACGTGCACCTTCAGCGTGTCGCCGGGACGGAAGTCGGGCACATCGGCGCGCAGCGACTCGGCGTCCACGGTGTCGAGGGTGTTCATGTCGGATTCGCTTCCTTCGTCGTCGATCACGTACAGGTGGCCATCCGCGTTGCACCAGGCCACCATGTGGACCCGGGAACGGCCTGTGTGCCGCGCCGCGCATCAGCCGGACACCGCCGATTTCGCGCGCTGGGCAACCCCACGATGATGCCACATGGCACCGCGGATCGTTGCATCGCCCTCTACCGCAGTGGCCGCCGAATCAGCCGGAGGTCGAGACCTGGCTCGCCTTGGGAGCCTGCAGATGGACGGGCCGGTTGTAGTCCTGCAGCTCTGCGCGCCCGGCCGGAACGCCCGTCCCGCCCTGCGACTGCCACCGCACCACGATCGGCCGGCCGCTGCCGTCGACCCGCACGTCGAGCCGCACCGTCCGCACGTGCGCGGCGAGCAGGGTCACGCGGATCGGCGCGGTCTTCTCGAGCTTGCTCACCTGCGTGGTGACCGCGTACCGCGCGTACGGGACGTGGGCGGTGACGCCCGTCCCCTTGATCCTGACGTCGCCGGCGGTGACCAGCGCCACGATGTTCGCGGGCGCGACCAGCGGGTCGGTCGCCGCGAGCGCGCTCTGCACCGCCTTGGCCTCCCTGCTGGGCTTGTGGCCGCTCGTGCGCGGCATTGCCGACCACGGCTTGCCCTTGTTCCCGTGCGGCAACGCGGCATAGGTCACCGAGTTCACCAGCAACACGCGAACCTTGTGCACGGCCGGCGACGTGAGCGTGACATCGAGCCCGGTGATGGCGCCGTTCACCAGCGTCTCGTGCCCGCTGCTCTGCACCTTCTTGCCCTGCGCCCGTGCCGTGACGGTGATCCGGGCGCTCCCGGTCGTGGTGAGACCGTGCCGCATGAACTCGGACAGCGTCGCACTGGTCTTGGGCAGCTTGCTCGGGAGGGAGGAGACCGCAGTCGGCAGCGGCTGCGGGCTGCCGTTGCCGGACGAGGACGACGAGCACGCGCCGACGACCAGTGCCATCGCCACGATTGCGGCCGGCAGGGCGATACGGGGGCGGATCACGACGAGATACCTCTTCCGGGAAAAGAACGAGCGCCCCGCCCGCTAACGGACGGGGCGCTCGAACGTTACTTGCTTTTCGAGCTGGTTACTGTCAGCCGTTCGTCCGACGACGACGGTTGGACAGGAACACACAGCCCGCACCCGCGAGCAGCAGGCCGATGCCCACCGTGAGGATCCGTGCCGTCGGGACACCGGTGTTCGCCAGCGGGGCCGGCGGCACCTTGTGGACGTGCTTCGACGCCACGTGGTGACACTTCGGCGTCTGGGCGAAGGTGTGCGTCCACGACTTGCGGCCCTTGAGCGTGAAGCCCGGCAGAGCCGTCGCGACCACGGTGACCGTACTGCCGCCCACGGCGCGGTACGTGCCGCCGGAGACCTTCTTGCCGTTCACCGTGTAGCTGACACCGGTCGTCTTCGGCACCGTGTAGGTAGCGCCCCGCGGCGATCCGTGCACGCATTCGTCGTTGTGGAACACGGCGCGAGCCACCGTGATCGACTTGACGTTGCTGCAGTTCGGGGTCGCCGGGAAGGAGTGCTTCCACGAGGACGTCCCGACCAGCGTGTACCCCGTCTGCGGCTTGGCGACGACCTTGATCGTCGAGCCGTCGGTCGCGGTGTACTTGCCCGCCGCCGTCAGCACCTTGTTGACGTAGTAGTCGACGCCGGTCGTGCTCGGGATCGTGTAGGTCGCCGAGGACGGACTGTGGCCGACGCACTGGTCGTCGCTGAAGGTCGGCGTCACCGGGAGGGAGCAGCTCGGGGACGCGTCGAAGGTGACCTTGTAGGTCTCGGTCGTCGCGTTCACGAACGTCCAGCCGGACGGAGCCGTCGTGTCGAACTGGTGACCCGACTGAGCCGTCGCGGTGACTGTCACCGCGTCGCCGCCCTGGTACGGACCCGCCGGCGATGCCGTGTAGACCACGTCAGCGGTCGTCGGGAAGGTCAGCGTCGGCGCGGACGGCGTGGTGCTGCCGGCCGGGCACTGCGACTGAGTCAGGGTCGGGTTGGACGGCACGCCACAGGTGAAGGCGGGCGCGAAGGTGACCGTGTACTTGGCCACCGTGTCGCTCTCGCGCACCCAGCCGGACGGCAGGGTCGTGTCGAACTTGTAGTCCTTCTGCGTCGTCGCGATCACGGTCACCACGTCACCACCCGCGTACGGCGGCTGCTTGTCGACGGAGTAGTCGATGCCCACGGTGATGGGCAGCGTCAGCGTCGGCGCGATCGGCGTGGTGCCGGTCACCGGGCACTGCTCCTCGGTCAGCGACGGTGCATCCGGCTTGATGATCGACCGGCAGTCGGGCGCCGCGGAGAAGGTGATCTCCTTCGTTGCGGTGGTCGCCGTGGCGGCGGTCCATCCGTTCGGAAGCGGCGAGACGAACTTGTAGCCGCCCTGCAAGGTAGCGGTGACCGTCACCGTGTCGCCGGGCTTCCAGCCGCTCGACGGATCGACCGAGTAGTCGATGCCTTCGGACTTCGGGAAGGTCAGCGTCGGGTCGCTGGGGTTGTGACCGTTGCACACCGACTGGGTGACGTCCGGGTTCTCCGGGGTCGCGGTGCCGCGGCAGTCCGGCGCAGCGTCGAACTTGACCGTTGTCACGGCGTCCTTGCCCGACAACGACCAGCCGCTGGGCAGGCTCGCCGGGAATCGGTAGCCGTCCTGCAGCGTGGCAGTGACCGTGACGCTGTCGCCCGGCTTCCAGCCGCTCGACGGATCGGCGGTGTAGTCGATGCCCGGCGTGTTCTTGAAGGTCAACGTCGGGTCGGTCGGCACGTGGCCGTTGCACACGCTCTGCTGCACGTCCGGAGTTACCGGCGTCGTGTTGACGATGCAGTCCGGGGCGTCGTCGAACGTGAGCGTGAGCGTCTCTGTCTTCTTGTCCACGAACGTCCACGGGCTGCCCGGGTCGTTCTTGAACTCGTAGCCGTCCGACGCCTTGGCGGTCACCTTCACGGTCTCGCCTGCGGTGTACGGCGCGCTCTTGTCGACGCTGTACGTGATGCCGAGAGTCGACGCCAGATTCAGCGTCGGGTTGGTCGGCTTGTGCGTGCTGTTGTCACAGACCGACTGGGTCACGTTCGGCTTCTCCGGCGTGACGGTCGTGTTGCAGTCACCTGGTGGTGCCGCGAGATCGAAGTTCCACGATGTCGGCGGCAACAGCGTCAAGGTCGCGCTCGACGCGTCGACGGTGTGCTTGCCCGGGTCGACGGCGTAGGTGCCGGCGCTGCGCGCGGTGCCGTCGATCTTGTAGGTCACGCCCGGATCGGACGGGATCGTGATGGTCGGCTGCACCTGGTTGAACGACGCATCGCACTTGCCCGGCAGCCCGGTCGGTGCGGTCGGCGTGTGCTGCACCTTGCAGGTTCCGCCGAGGCTGACCGAACCGTGGTCGGCCTGCGAGTACTTGTCACTCCAGTGGCCCTGCATCTCGAGAGATGCGGACGTGGCGTTGCCGGGGATCCCGGTCTGGCTGATGGTCGCCGAGTGCCCGCCCTGCGAGCTGGCGGCGAGGTCCACCGAGTTGGCCGAGAGCGACGAGCCGCTCGGCGTGAAGCTGTTGACGGTCGCGGTCTCGCTGAGGTCGTAATCGTTGGTGATCGTCCAGGTAACCGTGTAGCTGCCATTCGACTGACACTGTGCCTGGCCGGCCACGTTGTTGCTGTGGGCCGAAGCGCTCGTGGTGCCGAGGACCTGGACGCCGACGATCAGCAATCCGACCGTGCCGCCGCCGGCAATCCACCGGCGAAGTGCACTGGACATGCAACCCTCCCCTTTCTCGAGGCCCGCTTCGGGTTAGGAGCGGGCCAGTAGCGGTTTGTGTTCCGGCCGGATCGGCTGCCGCCTTTCGACGGCAGCACGAAATAACCGGATGTCTGGAGAGCGTCCCCGAGCCCTTATGACCACGTTCTCCGCTATTACCTCACAGAAACCAAACAGTGCCCTGAGCGCACAAGAGCGGAACGGAGAAACTCCGTTCCGCTCTGATGACTATGGACTTGTCGCCTGTTTTCCGTGCGGCGAGCTTCCTGCCCGCGGACCGACAATCCTCTGCAAAAACAGCCGATCCGAAGCGTGAAGCCGACGTGAGACTATGTCCCTTTTTGACCTTACGGCAAGTTCACGGGCGAGTACGTAGCAAATCTTGAGCCGATCATTGTGCTTTCTCCGCACGCGCTGAAAAAGCGCCGAATAAACAGAGTTGATCTTGTCGAGGAATTGAGGGAATTTCGGCAAAAAAGGCGTTCGATCGCGTGTCCCGACAAACCGGACGGACGGGTCGGACCGATCGTGCTCGCCGAACTCGGTCGCGGGCAGCCGGCGGCCGGCCTTCGGTCAGTCCAGCAGATCGGGGCGCCGCTCGCGGGTACGGGCGAGTGACTGTTCCGCACGCCAGCGCGCGATCGCGCCGTGGTTGCCCGAGAGCAGGACGTCGGGCACCTCGCGGCCGCGCCACACGGCGGGCTTGGTGTAGGCCGGCGCCTCCAGCAAACCGTCCGGGCCGGCTCCGAACGAGTCGTCCGCAGCGGATGCGGAGTTGCCGAGCACGCCGGGCAGGAGCCGTCCGATCGCCTCGGTCATGACCAGCACGGCCGCCTCGCCGCCGGCCAGCACGTAGTCGCCCAGGCTGATCTCGTCGACTCGCATCCGGCCGCCCGCGTAGTCGAGCACGCGCGCATCGATGCCCTCGTACCGGCCGCATGCGAACAGCAGCCACGGCTCGCCGGACAGTCCTGCGGCAAGTTCCTGGGTGAACCGCCGGCCGGCCGGGCTCGGCACGATCAACCGGGGCTGCGGCGTGCGGTCGGGCGGCGCGATCTCGTCCAGCGCACGCCCCCACGGCTCCGGGCGCATGACCATGCCCGGTCCCCCGCCGTACGGGGTGTCGTCAACGGTGCGGTGGACATCGTCGGTCCAGCGGCGCAGGTCGTGGATCGAGAGTTCGATCTGGCCGCGTTCGATGGCCCGGCCCAGCAGGGACTGGCGCAGCGGCGCGAGGTAGTCCGGAAAGATCGTGACGACGTCGATCCGCAGGTCCGCGGTCATCGCTGTCGACTCGCTCCGCAAGCCTCGCTCATAAGTCGAACAATCCCGGTGGCGGATCGATCACCACGGTGCCGGCCCCAAGATCGACGCTCGGCACGATAGAGCGCACGAACGGCACGAGCACCTCGCGCTCGTCTACCAGCTCGAGGACCAGGTAGTCGGCGCCGCCGGCGTGCAACACGTCGCGCACGGTGCCCACCTCGGCGCCGGCCACCGAGCGCACGGCCAGGCCGACCAGGTCGGTGTCGTAGAAGTCGTCAGGATCCTCGAGTGGAGGCCGCCCGGTCGCCGCGATGAGCAGTTGCACGCCACGCAGCGCCTCGATCGCCGGGCGGTCGTCGACGCCGTCGAAGCGCACGACGAGCTTGCCGCTCGCGGTCGACGAGGCCGCCACCGTGAGCGGACCGGCGTCGACCGGCTCGGTCTGCAGTACCGAGCCGGCCGCGAACCGTTCGTCGGGATCGTCGGTCCACGGCTCGACGAAGGCCTCACCGCGGACGCCACGCGGCCGGCCGATGCGGCCGACCGCGAGCAACTCGTCGTTGGTCACGACGTTGGAGACGGGATCGGCGTCAGCGCCGGTCGACGTCGATGACGTCGACGCGGATGCCCTTGCCGCCGACCCCGTGGA
>DASXJN010000069.1:0-19770 GCA_036497365.1 Jatrophihabitantaceae bacterium
CGCGGGCTGCCATGATCGTCAGGCGTTGGCGTGCAGCACGTCGTTGAGCGCGATGCCGTGCCCGGTGCGCTCGCGCACCTCGATGGCACCGGTCACGCTGTTGCGCAGGAACAGCAGGCCGGGACGTCCGGACAGCTCGACCGCCTTGACCGTTCCGCCTCCGGGCAGCGTGACCTTGGCGCCCGCCGTGACGTAGGTGCCGGCCTCGACCACGCAGTCGTCGCCGAGCGAGATGCCGATGCCGGCGTTCGCGCCGATCAGGCAGCGCTTGCCGACCGTGATCTGCTCTCGGCCGCCGCCCGACAGAGTGCCCATGATCGAGGCGCCGCCGCCCACGTCCGAGCCGTCGTCGACAACCACGCCTGCCGAGATCCGTCCCTCGACCATCGAGACGCCCAGGGTGCCTGCGTTGTAGTTGACGAATCCCTCGTGCATCACCGTCGTCCCTGATGCGAGGTGCGCCCCGAGCCGCACCCGGTCGGCGTCGCAGATCCGCACACCGGGCGGCAGCACGTAGTCGACCATGCGCGGGAACTTGTCGACGCCGAGCACCTGGACCGGACCGTTGCGCAGCAACGCCATCCGGGTGCGCTCGAAGTTCTCGACCGGGCACGGCCCGGCGCTCGTCCAGACGACGTTCGGCAGGACGGCGAAGAACCCGTCGGTGTTCAGTCCGTGCGGTACGACCAGCCGGGACGAGAGCAGGTGCAGGCGCAGGTAGACGTCCGGGACGGTTGCCGCGACCGCGTCCAGGTCGATCTCGCAGAGCACCACCTCGCGGTGCACTCGCCGGGTGGCGGCGGTGCCGTGCGTGCCGGCCAGTGCCGTCAGCTCCTGGTCAGGCTTGCTGCCAGGCGGCATGGCCCCGAGCGCCGGCGCCGGATACCAGGTGTCGAGCACCCGGCCCTCGCGATCGACGGTAGCCAGCCCATAGGCCCACGCGGTCCGTTCGTCCACGCCGAAAACCCTAACGAACGCGCCCACGTAACCTCTGATGGTGCTTGACCTGAGCTCAGCTGCCGACGCGCTGACCGCCGCACTCGTAGACGTGGAGTCCGTTTCGGGCGACGAGGCGCACCTCGCCGACCTCGTCGAGACGGCGCTGCGGGCCTATCCGGCACTGACCGTCGAGCGGGACGGCAACGTGGTGCTGGCGCGCACCGATCTCGGGCGCGCGCGGCGGGTCGTGCTGGCCGGGCACCTCGACACGGTGCCGCTGGCGGACAACGTGCCCTCACGCGTGGCCGGCGACCGGATGTTCGGCTGCGGGACGAGTGATATGAAGTCCGGCGTCGCCGTGCTGCTGCGGGTCGCGCACCTGGTCGGCAGTGGCGCCCTGGAGCCAACCGTCGACCTCACCTTCGTCCTTTACGACTGCGAAGAGATCGAAGCCGTGCGCAACGGCCTGGGCCGGATCGCGCGTGAACGTCCCGATGCGCTGGCCGGCGATCTCGCCGTGCTGCTCGAACCGACGGACGGCCTGATCGAGGGCGGGTGCCAAGGCACCCAACGGGTGGTCGTCGAGATCCCCGGTGTGCGTGCGCACAGCGCGCGGTCGTGGCTCGGCACGAACGCGATCCACGCCGCCGCTCCGGTCCTCCAGCGGCTGGCCGACTACCAGGCGCGCGAGGTCGAGGTGGACGGGCTCACCTACCGCGAGGGACTCAACGCGGTGGCAGTCGAGGGCGGCGTCGCGGGCAACGTGGTGCCCGACCTGTGCCGGGTGACGGTGAACTACCGGTTCGCGCCGGACCGCTCCGAGGACGACGCGTTCGCCCACCTGCGGGAGGTGTTCGACGGTTACTCGGTGTTGCTGACGGACTCGGCGCCCGCGGCGCGTCCGGGCCTGACCGGCGATCTTGCCCGGGCGATCGTCGCCGCGTCGGGCGGCTCGGCGCGCGCGAAGCTCGGGTGGACCGACGTCGCCCGCTTCGGTGAACTCGGCATTCCCGCGGTCAACCTCGGCCCGGGCGACCCGAATCTGGCGCACAAGCCCGAGGAGTCCGTGCTGATAGAGCGGATCGCCGCGGTCGAGCAGACCTTCGTCCGGTTCCTGTCATGAGCGACGCGCACGTCCAGGCGGTATCGCGCGACGGGCAGCACGCCTTCAGCAAGGTGGCCGTCGACGAGATCACGCTGCTCGCCGGCCTCGGCGTCGAGGGCGACGCACATGCCGGCGTCACGGTGCAGCACCGGTCGCGGGTACGCCGCGACCCCACCCAGCCGAATCTGCGCCAGGTGCACCTGGTGCATGCCGAGCTGCTCGACGGGTTGGCGGCGCGGGGTTTCCACGTGCGGGCCGGCACGATCGGCGAGAACGTCACGACCCGCGGCATCGCGCTGCTCGACCTGCCGGTCGGCACCCGGTTGCGGCTAGGCGCCGACGCACTGGTCGAGCTCACCGGGCTGCGCAACCCCTGCGTGCAGCTGGACGGCTACCAGGACGGCCTGATGCGCGCCGTCCTCGACCGCGACGCGGACGGCGGGCTGGTGCGGCTCGCCGGCGTCATGGCGGTGGTGCTCGCCGGCGGCGTCGTCCGACCCGGTGATCCCGTCGAGGTCGTCCTGCCCGCCCGGCCACATACGGCTCTTGAGCCGGTCTGACGGTCGTCCACTACCGTCGTTCCCGTGAGCGAGACCCAGCATCGTACGGAGCACCAGCGCGGACCCGTGCTGCTCCGGCGCGGGCAGATCGGCGCCGGCACCACCGACCAGCGGCTGCTCGACTCGCGCGGCCCGTCCGACTGGGTGCACACCGACCCCTGGCGGGTGCAGCGGATCACTGCCGAGTTCGTCGAGGGGTTCGGCCTGCTCGCCGAGCTGCCCGGCGCGGTCTCGGTGTTCGGCTCGGCCCGGACGAAGCCGGACAGCCCGGAGTACGCGTCAGGCATCGCGCTCGGCGCAGCGCTCGCGGGGGCCGGCTTCGCGGTGATCACCGGCGGTGGCCCGGGTGCGATGGAGGCCGTCAACCGCGGCGCGTGCGAGGCCGGCGGCATCTCGGTCGGGCTCGGCATCGAGCTGCCCTTCGAGCAACGGCTCAACGACTGGGTCGACATCGGCATCAACTTCCGGTACTTCTTCGCGCGCAAGACGATGTTCGTGAAGTACGCCCAGGCGTTCGTGATCATGCCGGGCGGCTTCGGCACGCTGGACGAGACGTTCGAGGCGCTCACGCTGGTCCAGACGCACAAGGTCACCCGATTCCCGGTTGTGTTGTTCGGCAGCGCGTACTGGAGCGGCCTGCTGGACTGGCTGCGGAGCTCGGTGTTGGCCGGCGGCAAGATCGCCGCTGCCGATCTCGATCTGATCCGCGTCACCGACGACGTGGACGAAGCAGTGCAGCACATCGTCGCGTCCACCGGCGAGCTGTCCGACCAGGTGCAGCGCGAGGATGCCGCCCTCGAGGCGGAGAAGCAGGCGATCGAGGAGCAGGAGGCCGACACGCGTGCGGCCGGCTCACGATGAGCGCGGTCTGCGTCTACTGCTCGTCCTCGCTGACGATCGACCCGTCCTATGTGCAGCTCGCGACAGAGGTCGGCGAGCGTTTGGCGGCCGCCGGTCATTCGCTGATCTCTGGCGGTGGCCGGGTGTCGATGATGGGTGCGGTCGCGCGCGCGGCACGGGCCGGTGGCGCGTGGACGGTAGGCGTGATCCCGGAGCACCTCATGCCGTACGAGGTGGCCGACGTCGAAGCGGACGAGCTGATCGTCGTCGAGACGATGCGCGAGCGGAAACGCATCATGGACACCCGCGGCGATGCGTTCCTCGCGCTGCCCGGCGGCATCGGCACGCTCGAGGAACTGTTCGAGATGTGGACGTCGCTGTCGCTCGGCATGCACGCCAAGCCGGTCGCGGTCCTCGACCCGGACGGGCTGTACGAGCCGTTGTGGCGCTGGCTTGACGATCTGGTGCGCCGCGGGTTCGTCCGGCAGGAGGCGCTCGACACGTTGGCGCGGACGACGACGGTCGACGAGGCCTTCGCCGCGCTCAAGCTCTGAACGTCATCGTGTGCGGGGAATGCCCGCGCCGTGCTGCTGGAACCGCATCAGGTGCTCGTTCTCGTAGGCCGTCCGTGCAGCCGTCCCGTCCAGATCGCGGAACATCTGCTTGAGCACCCGCACGCCCTGCGGGTGTTGCTCGGCGATCTCGCCGGCGACGTGCAGCGCGATGTCCTCGGCCTCCTCGGCGGACGCCGTGCGTTGCAACAGGCCCAGGGTGACGGCTTCGACCATGCCGATCGTCCGGCCGGTGTAGATGAGGTCCTTCGCGCGCGCGGCACCCACGATCGGGGTGAGCCGCGCCGGGCCGACCGGGACGCCCAGCCGTGCGCCGGCCCAGGCGAGTTGCAGGTTGTTGCCGCCGACCCGCAGGTCCGCGCCGGCCACGATCTCTGCCCCGGCTCCGACGCAGTTGCCGACGGCGACCGCGATGATCGGTACGGGGAACTCGTCCAGCCATGCGTACATGCGGGTGAACGCCGCCATCCGAGCTATCCCGGCCGCGGCGTCGAGTTGCTCGCCGACGTCCGCACCGGCGCACAGCGCCCGCACGTCGGTCGTCGAGATGACCAGTGCGCGCAGCGTTTCGTCCGCTGCCAACTCGGAGAACGTGCGGTCGAGCACGGCGAGCGACGCCGAGTCGAGTGCGTTGCGCTTCTCGGGACGGTTGAGCCGCACGATCGCGATGCCGTCTCGCCGTTCGGTCACAATCTCGTCCGCCACACAGGCAGTTGACCACACCAGACGGAGGTTTGCCGGTGCGGCATGACACCATCGACGCATGCTGACGCTGGCGCTCTACGGGCTGCTGGCGCTGCTGCTTGCGGGCGCATTGTTCCTGCTGGCCGCCTACCTGCTGCCGGCGGGAGAGCAGATCGCGCCGCCGATCCGGGATGAGCCGCTGTGGGACCTGCCCGAGGACAAGCGGCTGGACGAGACCGATGTCGCCGCGGTGCGGTTGCCGGTCGCGCTGCGCGGCTACCGCTTCGCCGAGACCGACCTGCTGCTCGACCGGCTCGCCGACGAACTGCGCGAGCGCGACGCCGAGATCGTCCGGCTCAAGGAGTTGCGCAGCCCCTATCACGTGGCCGCCGAGCGGGCGGCCGCGCGCGAGGACGACGCGGCCGAGCCCGTCGACCTCGACAAATCCGCCGATACTTCCGCCGATGACGACGGCTGACCGGCCGCGCTGCGCCTGGGCGAACTCGACTCCGGACTACATCGTCTACCACGACGAGGAGTGGGGGGTGCCGCTGCACGGCGAGCGTGCGCTGTTCGAGCGGATGTCGCTCGAGGCGTTCCAGTCCGGGCTGTCGTGGTTGATCATCCTGCGCAAGCGCGGGTCGTTCCGCTCGGCGTTCGCGAACTTCGGGGTGGATGACGTGGCGTCCTTCGGCGAGCGCGACGTGACCCGGCTGCTCGCGGACGAAGGGATCGTCCGCAACCGCGCCAAGATCGAGGCCACGATCAGCAACGCGCGGGCGATTCGCGACGCTGTGCCGGAAGGGCTCGATGAGCTGCTGTGGTCGTTCGCGCCGGCGCGCCACCCCCGTCCGAAGACGCTGGCCGACATCGCGTCCACCTCGTCCGAGTCGAAGGCGATGGCCAAGGAACTGAAGAAGCGCGGCTTCCGGTTCGTCGGCCCGACGACCGGCTACGCGTTAATGCAGGCCACCGGCATGGTGGACGACCACGTCGCCACCTGCTGGCGCGCGCGCCCACCCCGCACTTGATTTGGTACCGACTGACCAGATTTTCATGATCGAAATGGTGAGTCGATACCAAATCAAGGCTGGGGTGGTGGTGCGACGAGGTCAGCGGCCGGTGAAGATCGGCTTCTGCTTCGCGACGAAGGCCCCGGTGGACGTGCGGTGGTCCTCGGTATGCCCCATGGCCGTCTGCAACTCGGCCTCCTTGGCCAGCGCCTGCGGCAGGGTGGCCGACGCGGCGTAGGCGAGCGACTCGCGGATCGCGGCGTAGGCCGCAGTCGGCCCGGCGGCCAGCCGCGCGGCGAGCTCACGGACGGCGGGCATCAGGTGGTCCGGCTCGAACACCCCGTTGACCAGTCCCATCTCGAGGGCGGCCTCGGCGCCGATCGGCTCGGCGAGCAGGCACAGTGCGGTGGCGCGGGCGGCACCGACCAGGCGGGGCAGTGTCCACGACACCCCGCTGTCGAGGGTCAGGCCGACGTTCGCGAACGCGATGAGGAAGCCGGCCTTCGTCGACATCAACCGGAAGTCGCAGGCGAATGCGAGTCCGGCACCCGCACCGGCCGCCATGCCGTTGACGGCCGCGATGACCGGCTTCGGCATCGTCGCCAGCGCGGTGATGATCGGGTTGTAGTGCTGCTCGACCGTGCTCAGCGGCGCGGGGTCGCCGGACTCGAGCGCGAGCACGTGCTCGCGCAGGTCCTGGCCGACGCAGAACCCCCGTCCGCTTCCGGTCAGCACCAGGGCGCGGACGCTCGCGTCGTGCGCGATCGCGTCCAGTTCGCTGCCCAACGCCTCCTTGAGCGTGATCGACAGGGAATTCATGCTGTCGGGCCGGTTCAGGGTCACGGTGGCGACGCCGTCGGCGCGCTCGATCAACAGCTCGTCGGTCACGGGAATGGACGCTACCCCGACCCGGCGTTGGAGGTGTGCGCCCCGATCAGGGAGAATGGACCCTCACAGCGACGCATTGTGAGCGCTCGGCTCACCTCTAGGAGGTACGCATGGCGGCCATGAAGCCGCGGACGGGCGATGGCCCGCTCGAGGTCACCAAGGAGGGGCGCGGAATCGTGATGCGCGTTCCGCTCGAAGGCGGGGGACGCCTCGTCGTCGAGATGACACCGGACGAAGCAAGTGCCCTGGGTGACGCCCTGAAGTCAGTAGGCCAGTAGCGCGATTTTTGCTTTCGGCCCCGGACCCAACGGTCCGGGGCCGACGCATGCCCGGGCAGGTGAAAGGATCGCGGTCATGATCGAGGTACGGCTCGCTCGTACCGGCGTCAGTGCCGCGCCGGTCACCGAGACGGCTCCCGCCGACGTGTTGCGGCTGGCCGCCGGCAAGCTGGGCCGCGACCTGCCCGGCGGACGGACGGTGCTGGCCCGACCCGGCCTGGCCGGCGACCGGCTCGCCGCCTTCGTCGAAGGGCTGGCACTCGGCGGGTACCGGTACTCGCTGGCCACCGGGGCTCCGCGCCCGAAGCGGACGGTCGAGCTGGCCGACGTCACCGATGCCGAGGCGGTCGAGGCCGGCGTGCGCGCAGCCGAGGCGACGGCCTGGGCACGCGACCTGGCGAACACGCCGTCCTCGGTGAAGACACCCGCCTGGCTCGGCCGGCAGGCCGCGGACGTACTGCCGGCGTTCGGCGTGGACGTCGAGGTGCACGACCCGGACTGGCTCGCCGAGCACGGCTTCGGCGGTGTTCTTGCCGTCGGCGCCGGATCGTCCGGGCCGCCCTGCCTGATCGAGGCGTCCTGGCGGCCGCGAGGCTCGGCGCGCGGGCCGCACGTGGTCCTCGTCGGCAAGGGCATCACGTTCGACACCGGCGGGCTGAACATCAAGCTCGGCGAAGGCATGAAGACGATGAAGACCGACATGTCCGGCGGCGCGGCGGTGCTGGCCGCGATCCGGCTGGTCGCAGCCGAGCGGGTGCCGGTGCGCGTCACGGCGCTCGTCCCGGCCGCCGAGAACGCGTTCGGGGCGTCGTCCTACCGTCCGGGCGACGTGGTGCGCCACGTCGGCGGCCGGACGTCCGAGATCACGAACACCGACGCCGAGGGCCGCATCGTGATGGCCGACGCGCTCGCCTACGCAGCGGCTCGGCTCCGGCCGTCCGTGCTCGTCGACGTCGCGACGCTGACCGGCGCCATGAAGGTGGCGCTGGGATTGCACACCGGCGGTCTGTTCGCCACCTCGGACGATCTCGCGGCTCAGCTCACCCGGGCCGGTGACGCCGCGGGCGAGCCGCTGTGGCGGATGCCGCTGTCGGCCGAGTACGAGTCGAGCCTCGACTCCGACGTAGCGGACGCCAACAACGCGCCGGGTAACCCGGGCGCGATCACCGCAGCGCTCTTCCTGCAGCACTTCACCGGTGGGTTGCCGTGGGCGCACCTCGACATCGCCGGACCGGGCCGCGCGGCCAAGGACGACGGCATGTTCAGCAAGGGCGCCACCGGCTTCGGCGCCCGCCTGCTCGCACGGTGGATCGGTGGCCTCGCCTGACCCGGAGCTGGTGCTGCCGCTCGTAGTGCGCATCGAGCGGGACGCGCCGCCGGCACGCACCGATGCGCTCGAGACGGCGGCCCGCGCCGTGCTCGTGATGCTGACCTCGGACGAGCCGGACTGGCAGGACGCGATCCGCGCGTGGGACGGCAGCCGCATCCGCAAGGTCGTCCGGCGTGCCCGCGGTGCCGAGTGGCGCCGGGCCGAGCAGCTGCCGGGCATCACGGTCGTCTCGGGGAGCGCCGAGGTACGCGTCTACCCGCCGATCCCGGTGGACGCCTGGCCGCCGGAGCTCTCGCGGTTGCAAGTGGGCGGGACGGAGCTCGACGATCCCGAGCCGCCGCCGGCACCCGATCAGTCGGTGCCACTGGTGCTGCTGTCGCCCGAGGTCGAGATGAGCGCCGGCAAGGCGATGGCACAGGCCGGACACGCCGCGCAGCTCGGCTGGCGTTCGCTCTCGCGCCGCCGCCGGACGCGGTGGCAGCAGGACGGCTTCCCGATCGCCGTCCGGACGGCGACGCCGCTCCAGTGGCGCGGCGCCGTCAATAGCGGCGCCCCCGTCGTCCACGACGCCGGCTTCACCGAAGTCGCCCCCAACACGGCCACGGCAGTATTTGTGGTTTGAGAACGCAACCACGAACGCGATGAGCGCTCGCGCGAAGAGCCACGCCCGCGCGCGAGCGAAGCGAGCTTGCGCTGTGGGCCGGCGGACGGCCCCGAGCGGAGCGAGCGGGCCCAGCCGCCGGCCCGCTCAGGCGTGCTGAGAACAGAGTCCGAAGAGTTCGACGGTGTGGCTGATGTCGGTGTAGCCGGCGGCGGCTGCCACCCGCTCGGCCCACTCCTCGACCTCGGGACCGGCGACCTCGACGCTGCGCCCGCACTCGCGGCACACGACGTGGTGATGGTGCTCGGACGACACCGGCGAGCCCGCCCCGCTCCCGCACAGCCGGTACTGCGATTCGCCGTCGCCGCGGTTCACGACGTCGGCGAGGTGATGCTCGACGAGCAGGTTGAGGTGCCGGTACACCGTGGTCAGCCCGACCCGGTCGCCCCGGTGCCGCAGCTCGTCGTGCAGTTCCTGCGCCGTCCGGAAGCCGTCCGCCTCGCGCAGGACGTCCTCGATGGCCGCGGCCTGCCGTGTCTGACGCACCCGGCCGGGCGGAGCGGAGCGCTCGACCTCGGTCATCGACGCGTCCTCTCGGCCGGTGGCTACAGCAGCGATTCGTACAACTCCACAGTACGGTGCGCGATCGCGCTCCAGCCGAACTCGTGGACGGCGCGCTCGCGCCCGGCACGTCCCATTGCCGCCGCCCGGGCAGGGTCCTTGCACAAGCCGTTGACGGCCTCGGCGAGCCCGGCCTCGAACTCTTCGGCGGGCACGGCCAGATAGGGCACGAGCAGGCCGGTCAGCCCGTCCGCGACGACTTCAGGAATACCGCCGATCGCCGAGGCGACCACCGCGGTCTCGCACGCCATCGCCTCGAGATTGACGATCCCGAGCGGCTCGTACACGGACGGGCAGACGAACACCGTCGCGGACGTGAGCAGCTCGCTGATCTCGGCACGCGGCAGCATCTCGCGGATCCACACCACGCCGGTTCGGGTGTCGGACAGCCGCGCGACGGTCGCCTCTGTCTCGGCGGCGATCTCCTTGGTGTCCGGCGCCCCGGCGCACAAGATCAGCTGGATTTCCGGGTCGAAGGCAGCGGCCGCGTTCAGCAGGTGTTGCAAACCCTTCTGCCGGGTGATCCGGCCGACGAAGATGACCGAGGGCCGCGATCGGTCGATGCCGTACCGGTCGAGGACGACATCGGACGTGGCAGGCGAGTACAGATCGGTGTCGATGCCGTTGTGGATCACGTGCACGCGAGCCGGGTCCACGAACGGGTAGGCGTCGAGCATGTCGGCACGCATGCCGTACGACACCGCCACGATCGCGCTGGCCGTCTCGTAGGCCTGCCGCTCGGCCCAGGACGAGATCTTGTAGCCGCCGCCGAGCTGTTCGGCCTTCCACGGGCGGGCCGGCTCCAGCGAATGCGCACTGATCACATGCGGCTTGCCGTGCATCGCCGCACCCCAGACGCCGGCCATGTTGGTGTACCACGTGTGCGAGTGCAGCACGTCCGCGCCACCGATCGCGGCCGCCATCTCGAGATCGACACCCAGCGTGCGCAGGGCCGCGTTGGCCTCGGCCAGTCCGGCCGGTGTGCGGTATGAGTGCACGTCCGGCTCTTCGCGCGGCGCGCCGAACGCATGCACTTCGACGTCGACGATGCGCCGCAGTTCGCGGACCAGGAACTCGACGTGAACCCCGGCACCGCCGTAGACCTCGGGCGGATATTCACGAGTGAGGACGGCTACCCGCATGGTTGTGACCATAGCTGTAGTCGGGAGCTAGGGTTGGGTCCATGGCGAGGGAGCCGCGGGTACTCGGCATCGTCCTAGCAGGCGGTGAGGGCAAGCGACTGTGGCCGTTGACGGCCGACCGTGCCAAACCGGCGGTGCCGTTCGGCGGCAACTACCGACTGATCGACTTCGTGTTGTCGAACCTGGTGAACGCGGGCTACCTACGCATCTGCGTGCTCACCCAGTACAAGTCGCACTCCCTCGACCGGCACATCACCCAGACCTGGCGGATGTCGACCGTGGTCGGTGACTACATCACGCCGGTGCCTGCGCAGCAGCGCCTCGGCCCGCGTTGGTACACCGGCAGCGCCGACGCGATCCTGCAGTCGTCGAACCTCATCTACGACGACAAGCCCGACTACATCGTGGTGTTCGGCGCCGACCACGTGTACCGGATGGACCCGCGGCAGATGGTGGCGCACCACATCGAGTCCGGTGCGGGGGCGACGGTGGCCGGCATCCGCGTGCCGCGCACCGAGGCGAGCGCGTTCGGCGTCATCGACGCAGCCTCAGACCATCGCGTCAACGGCTTCCTCGAGAAGCCGGCCGATCCACCTGGTCTCCCGGACAGCCCGGACGAGGCGTACGCATCCATGGGGAATTACGTGTTCAGCACGCAGGTCCTGCTCGATGTGCTGCGCGAGGACGCCGAGGACGAGGACTCGGTGCACGACATGGGCGGCAGCATCATGCCGATGATGGTCAAGCAGGATGCCGCGTACGTCTACGACTTCCAGGACAACCACGTGCCCGGCGCCGAGGATCGCGACCGCGGCTACTGGCGCGACGTCGGGACGATCGACGCGTACTACGACGCGCACATGGATCTCGTCGCGGTGCACCCGATCTTCAACCTGTACAACCAGCAGTGGCCGATCTACACCCACCACGAGCACCTGCCGCCGGCCAAGTTCGTCGAGGGCGGCATCGCGCAGGAATCCATCGTCGGCGCAGGGACGATCGTCTCGGGCGCGACCGTGCGGCACAGCGTCATCTCACCGAACGTGCGGCTGCACGCGGGCGCCTACGTGGAGGGATCGGTGCTCATGCCCGGTGTGCAGATCGGCCGTGGTGCCGTGGTGCGCCGCGCCATCCTCGACAAGGACGTCGTCGTGCCCGAGGGTGCGCACATCGGTGTCGACCTCGAACTCGACCGGTCGCGCTATCACGTCTCGGACGGGGGAGTGGCCGTTCTCGGCAAGTCTCAGTTGGCATTGCCTTAGATGGCCGTCGGCTGGGACGAGGCTGCGGATGTCGCAGCCTGGCGCGGACTGCCGCCGCTTCCTGGTGACGTCGCAGCCGACGCGTGCGTCGTCGGTCTCGGCGGTTCAGGACTCGCCGCTGTCGAGGCTCTGCTCGATCGCGGTCTGACGGTCGTCGGCGTCGATGCCGGCCGAGTGGCCGCAGGGGCAGCCGGCCGCAATGGCGGCATCCTGTGCGGCGGACCTGACGCCTACCTGCATTCGGCGATCGCCGAATGGGGCGAGGACGCCGCGGTCGACCTCTACCGTGCGACGCTGCGCGAACTCGATCACCTCGCCTCGCTCGTCCCGGATGTCGTGAAGCGGGTCGGCTCGATCCGGCTGGCCGGGCTGCCCGGCGATCCCGAGACCTCGGACGAGGCGGCAGATCACGCGCGCGAACTGCTCGACTGCGACGAGCACGAAGCGGCGTTGCGCAAGCACGGCATCGCGGTCGAGCGTTACGACGGTTCGCTCGGCCGCGGGCTGTTCCTGCCCGACGACGCGGTGATGAACCCGGCGCGCCGCGCGATCGGCCTGGCCGAGCTGCTCAGCCGACGCGCGTCACTGCACGAGCACAGCCGTGTGCACGACGTCCGCTCCGAACAGGTGACCACCGAGCACGGCACGGTCACGGCGCGCGTCGTCATCGTCGCTGTGGACGGCCGGCTCGATGTGCTGTTGCCGCAACTCGCCAACCGGGTGCGCACGGCGCGGCTGCAGATGGTCGCCACGGCACCGGTCACGCCGGGGCGGCTGCACTGCCCCGTGTACGGACGATGGGGCTATGACTACGCGCAGCAGGGCGCGGACGGCCGGTTGTCCGTCGGCGGCGGGCGCGATCGGTTCGAGGCGGACGAGTGGACGAATGACACCGAACCGTCCGAACCGGTGCAGCACTACATCGAGCACATCGCCGCCCGGTTCGCCGGCGGCCCCGTGCAGGTCACGCACCGCTGGGCCGCGTCGGTCGGGTTCACCGTCGGCGCCCAGGGCCGTGCGCTGTGCACCGCGGTCGACGACGGTGTCGTCGCCATCGGCGGCTACAACGGCACCGGCAATCTGGTCGGGCCGGTGGCCGCCCGCGCGGCGGTGCGCCTGGCCCTCGACGGCACCCCGCCGCCGTCCTGTTTCGCATCGTGACCGCTTGCCTGGTCACACGTCGCACACCGCGTAGATAGGATTCCTGCCTGCCCTCGTCGGAGGTTTGGGAGTTCAGTTATGCGAAATGTCGTTGCGGTTGCTGCTGCGCTCGGCGCAGCCGTCGTCCTGAGCGCGGGCTGCGCGGCAAGCAGCGGCGGCGGTGCCGGCTCCTCTCTTGCCGCACCGACCGGCGGGTCGGAGCAGGCGAGGTCCGGCAGCAGCAGCACGCCGCAGCCTGCACAGTGCACGCCGTCGACGATGCAGACGCGCAGCAGCGGCAAGCTGACCGTGGCCACCGACTCGCCCGCCTATGAGCCGTGGTTCGAGCACAACGACCCGACCAACGGCAAGGGCTTCGAATCGGCCGTGGCCTATGCCGTCGCCAAGCAGCTCGGCTACAACCCGAGCCAGGTGGACTGGGCCAAGGCCACGTTCAACAGCGTGATCTCGCCCGCACCGAAGAACTACGACTTCGACATCAACGAGGTGTCGATCACGCCGAAGCGCGCGCAGGTCGTCGACTTCTCCAGCGGCTACTACGACGTTGCTCAGGCGATCGTCACGCTCGACAACAACAAGTACGCCAACGCGACGAGCGTCGCCGCGCTCAAGGGCGCCAAGCTCGGTGCGCAGCAGGGCACGACGAGCTTCGACGCGATCAACAACGTCATCAAGCCGAGCCAGTCGCCGGCTGAGTACCCGACGAACAACCTTGCGGTGCAGGCGCTGAAGAACGGCACCATCGACGGCCTGGTCGTCGACCTGCCGACCGGTTTGTACGTCACCGCTGCCCAGGTGTCGCACTCGAAGATCGTCGGCCAGTTGCCGGTGACCGGGAAGCCGGAGCAGTTCGGCCTGGTGCTCGACCACGGCAGCTCCCTGACGTCGTGCGTGACGCAGGCGGTGAACAAGCTGCGCAGCAACGGCACTCTCGACCAGCTGCAGAAGCGGTGGCTCACCGCGCACGCCGGCGCACCCGTGCTGAAGTAGCTCGTGTCGACGACGGAGTGGCAGCCGTCGGCGCTGCAGCGCGAGCGCGACGCCTACCGGCGGCGACGCAGCACGCGAGCGATCCTGCTGTCGCTCGCGATCACCGTGGCAGTGATCGCGGTCTTCGTCACGATCATCCACAGCAGCAGCGGCTGGCCGAAGGTGCGCGATTCGTTCTTCGACCTCGGCGTGGGGTGGAAGGGCCTGCCGGGCCTGCTCGACGCGTTCTGGATCAACGTTCAGATCATGCTGATCAGCGAGGTGTGCATCCTCGTCATCGGCGCGACGCTTGCCGTTCTGCGCACGCTGCAGGGGCCGGCGTTCTTTCCGATCCGGTTCTTCACGGCGGCCTACACCGACATCTTCCGCGGCCTGCCCCTGCTGCTCGTGATCCTGCTGGTGGGCTACGGCGTCCCCGGGCTTCGTCTGGCCGGTGCGCCGAAATCGGAAATGGTCCTCTGCATCATCGCGCTCGTCCTCACCTACTCGGCCTACGTGGCCGAGGTCTTCCGAGCCGGCATCGAGTCGATCCATCTGTCGCAGCGCTCGGCGGCTCGATCGCTCGGCCTGACGACCTGGCAGACGACGCGGTTCGTGGTCTTCCCGCAAGCTGTGCGCCGGGTGATCCCCCCGCTGCTCAACGACTTCGTCAGCCTGCAGAAGGACACCACACTGGTCAGCTTCGTCGGTGTCATCGAGATCACCCTGACGTCGCTGAACCAGCAGTCGCAGGACTTCAAGTTCGTCCACCAGGTCTTTGCCGGCCTCGTCTTCCTCGCGCTGACGATCCCGCTGACCCGGTTCACCGACTGGTACTCGAAGCGCAAGGGCTGGGTCGGTGGTGGGCAGATCCGATGAGCCCGAGTGTCGACAAGTCACAGACTCCGCTGCTGCGCGTGGCCGGGTTGCGCAAGGCGTTCGGCGACACGGTCGTGCTCGACGACCTCGATCTGGTGGCCGAGGATCACTCGTGCGTCGCGCTCATCGGCGCGTCGGGGTCGGGCAAGTCGACACTGTTGCGCTGCATCGACCTGCTCGAAATCGTCGACGACGGGGTCATCGAGCTGGACGGGCAGGACATCACCGATCCACGGGTCGACGCCAATGAGGTCCGTACCAAGATCGGCATCGTCTTCCAGTCGTTCAACCTCTTCCCCCATCTGCGGGTCATCGACAACGTGACGCTGGCGCCCCGGCGGGTGCACCGGGCATCGCGCGAGCAGGCCGAGGCCGAAGCCCTGGCCATGCTCGATCGGGTCGGCTTGCGCAACCGCGCCGATGCCCGCCCGGACGAGCTTTCCGGCGGACAGCAGCAGCGCGTCGCCATTGCCCGAGCGCTGGTCAACAAGCCGCGACTGATGCTGTTCGACGAGGTCACCAGCGCGCTGGACCCCGAGCTGGTCGGCGAGGTACTCGAGCTGATCCGGGAGCTGCGCGGGGACGGCATGACGATGCTGCTCGCCACCCACGAGATGTCGTTCGCGCGCGACGTCGCCGACCAGGTGTGCTTCCTCGACGGCGGTCGGGTGCTCGAGCACGGTCCGCCCGAACAGGTCTTCGGCGACCCGCAGCAGCCGCGCACGCGCCAGTTCCTGCGGCGCATCATCGAAGCCGGGCGCCTGTAACTCGCGCCGTACGGGAGAATGTTCAAGTGCGCGAGGTCCGGGAGCTGGTAGCCGCCCTGCGCGCTGCCGAAGTCACGGACGTCGACGCCTCGGTGCGCCGCCGGGCGGAGTACAGCACGGACGCCTCGAACTACCGGGTCGTGCCTGACCTGGTCGTGTTCCCGCACGACGCCTCCGACGTAGCTGCAGCGCTGGCGGTGGCGCGTCAACACCGCGCGCCGTTGACCGCGCGCGGTGCAGGTACCTCTACCGCCGGCAATGCCGTCGGGCCGGGCATCGTGCTCGACTTCTCGCGGCACATGAACCGGGTGCTCTCGGTCGACCCCGATGCGCGCACTGCGGTCGTCCAGGCCGGCACGATCCTCGACGACATCACCGCGGCGGCGGGCGTGCACGGATTGCGGTTCGGGCCAGATCCGTCCACGCACGCGCGCGCCACGATCGGCGGCTCGATCGGTAACAACGCCTGTGGTTCGCGCGCGCTGCGGTACGGTCGCACCGCCGACAACGTCGTCGAGCTCGACGCGCTCACGCTGCGCGGCGACCGGCTCCGCGCACGTGAGTTCGGCCGCGAAGGGCTACGCGACCACGAACCGCTCCATGCCGCGCTGCAGCACATCGTCGATGAGCACCGCGCGATGATCCGCACCGAGTTCGGCCGGTTCCGCCGACAGGTGTCCGGCTACTCGCTCGAGCACCTGCTGCCTGAGAACGGGGTCGACCTGGCGAAGTTCCTCGTCGGCAGCGAAGGCACCCTGGCCGTGACCACCAGCGCGACGGTACGGCTGGTCGACTCGCCTCCGGCGGTTGCGCTCGCCGTGCTCGGGTACGCAGACATGCCTTCGGCAGCGGAGGCCGTCCCCGCGTTGCTGCCGCATGAACCGGTCGCGCTCGAAGGCATGGATGCCCGCCTCGTCGATGTCGTCCGCCGGCGCCGTGGTGCTTCGGCCGTCCCGGATCTGCCGGACGGCAAGGGCTGGCTCTTCGTCGAGACGTCGGGGACGACCGAGCGCGACGCGATAGCGGCGGCCGAGAAGCTGGTTGCCGACGCCGGCTGCCTCGAATCGTCGGTCGTCACCGGCTCGTCCGCGCGCGCCCTGTGGCGTATCCGCGAGGACGGTGCCGGCCTCGGCGGACGCACCCCCGCCGGCGCGCCCGCCTGGCCCGGCTGGGAGGACGCCGCCGTCCCGCCCGAGCAGTTGCCCGCATATCTGCGCGAGTTCGACGGGCTGCTCCGCGAGTACCGGTTGGACGGGCTGGTGTACGGCCACTTCGGCGACGGCTGCGTGCATGTGCGCATCGATTTCCCGTTCAGCGACGACCCGAAGCGGTTCCGTTCCTTCGTCGTGGCTTCGGCCGCGCTGGTCGGCCGGCACGGTGGCTCGTTGTCCGGAGAGCACGGCGACGGCCGCGCCCGCGGCGCGCTCTTGCCCTACATGTACTCGCCCAAGGCGATCCGCGCCTTCGAGTCGGTCAAGTCCGTCTTCGACCCGGACGATCTGCTCAACCCCGGGGTGCTCGTACACCCGCAGCCGGTCGACCGCGATCTGCGTGTTCCCGCTGCGCGGCCGCTCACCAAACATCTCGGCTTCGCCTACCCGCACGACAACAACGATCTGTCGACCGCAGTGCACCGCTGCGTCGGCGTGGGCAAGTGCCGCGCCGACACCACTGCTGCGGGCGGGGTGATGTGCCCGTCCTACCTCGCCACCCGCGACGAGAAGGACTCGACGCGTGGGCGCGCGCGCGTGCTGCAAGAGATGGCCAACGGTTCACTCGTGCGCGGTCCGAAGGCGAAGGCAGTGCACGACGCGCTTGATCTGTGTCTGTCGTGCAAGGGCTGCTCGGCCGACTGCCCGGCCGGGGTCGACATGGCGACCTACAAGTCCGAAGTGCTGTACCAGAAGTACAAGCGGCGACTGCGTCCGCCGTCGCACTACAGCCTGGGCTGGCTGCCGCGCGTCGCGCGGATGGCCGCGCGGGCGCCCCGACTGACCAATGCCTTGTTGCGGCGCCCGAACCTCGCCGAGTTCGCCAAGCGCACCGGCGGCATCGATCGGCGCCGACCGTTGCCGGCATTCGCACGACGGACCTTCCGCAAGACGTTCCGTCCGTCCGCAACGGGACGGCCGGTGCTGCTCTGGGTCGACACGTTCACCGACCACTTCAGCCCGGAGGTCGGCGCCGCGGCGGTGCGCGTGCTCGAGCGGGCCGGCTACGCAGTGCGCATCCCGACGAAGCCGGTGTGCTGCGGGCTCACCTGGATCTCGACCGGCCAACTGGACGGCGCCCGCAAGCAACTGCGCAGAACACTCGACGCGCTCGACGAAGCGATCGCGCACGACATCCCGATCGTCGGGCTCGAACCGTCCTGCACCGCGGTGCTGCGCGGCGACCTGCGCGACCTGCTGCCAGACGACCCGCGTGCGGCGAAGGTCGCGGCGGCGACCCGCACGCTGACCGAACTGCTCACCGACACGCCTGACTGGCGGGCCCCGTCCCTGGCCGGTGTCACCGCGGTGGCGCAGCCGCACTGTCATCACGCCGCGGTACTCGGCTGGGGTGCGGACGAAGCACTGCTGCGCGATGCCGGCGCCGACCTCACCGCGGTCGGCGGCTGTTGCGGACTGGCCGGCAACTTCGGCGTCGAGCGTGGCCACTACGAGGTGTCGGTGGCAGTCGCCGAGACAGCGCTACTACCGGCCGTGCGCAGTGCGCCGCATGACGCGGTGATCCTCGCCGACGGCTTCTCGTGCCGCACCCAACTCGAACAGCTCGGCGGCGTCGCCGGCATCCACCTCGCCGAACTCCTCGACCAACACTTGGCCCCGGAGCAGGGCGACACGCCGCAGAACACCCTGCAGGAGGGCCAACTATGACCGGCTTCACCCCGCCGCCGTATCCGTACGAGCGGCTGGACGAGATCAGCGCGATCGCGAACCGGCACGAGGGTGGTGCGGTAGACCTGTCGATCGGCACGCCGTGTGATCCGCCACCCGCGGCAGTCGTCGAGGCCTTCGGGGTGGGTGACACGATGCGCGGTTACCCGCCGAGCATCGGCACGATCGCGTTCCGCACGGCCGCCGCCGAATGGATCGGCCGCCGGCTCAAGGCAACCGTCGACCCGGCGACCGAGGTCGCTGCGGTCGTCGGGACGAAGGAGTTCGTGGCGTCCACGCCGCAATACCTCAAGCTGCGCGACCCGTCGCGCGACACGGTGCTGTACCCGGCGATCAGCTACCCGACCTACGAGATGGGCGCGACGCTTGCCGGCTGTAGAGCCGTCGCCTACCACCACCTCGACGAGATCTCCGCAGCGGACGCCGCACGAGCACTGTGCGTCTGGGTCAACTCGCCGGCCAACCCCACCGGCGACATCCTGGATCTCGCGGCGGCCGCCGCGTGGGGTCGCGACCGGAACGTGCCTGTGCTCTCGGACGAGTGCTATGCCGAGTTCAGCTGGCACGACGAGCCGACCACGATTCTGCGCGAAGGCACGTCCGGCGTGCTCGCCGTGCATTCGCTGTCCAAGCGCGACAACTTCGCCGGCGCCCGCATCGGCTTCTACGCCGGCGATGTGGAACTGGTGCACTACCTGCGTGAGGTGCGCAAGCACGCCGGGCTGATGCCGTCCGGCCCGGTCCAGGCCGCGGCCGTTGTCGCACTCGGCGACAACGCGCATGTCGAGGTGCAGCGCGAAAGGTACCTGCGTCGACTCTCGACCCTGCGCGATCTGCTCCGCACGCTGGGCTACGAGGCCGACCTGCCCGCCGGCGCGTTATACCTCTGGGTCGCTGGGCCGGACGGTGACGCGTGGGCCGCGGCACGCGACCTGGCGACCCGCGCCGGGATCGTGTGCTCGCCGGGCGAGTTCTACGGCCCGTCGGGGGCTGGTTGGTTCCGACTTGCCGCCGTACAGCCGGACGAACGGATCGCACTGGCTGCCGCACGGGCGGGATAGGTTCGGGTTTCCCTTCTCGATCAGCCGGGTACGTCCTATGTGTCGGAACGAACGGTTCAGGGACGGTGATTCCTCATGAGTGGCAGCGACAAGGTGTCGAACAAGATCGACGACATGGGCGGCAAGGCCAAGGAAGCAGCCGGCAAGGTGTCGGGTGACCGCAGCACCGAAGCCGAGGGCAAGCGCGACCAGGCCAAG
>DASXJN010000070.1:0-9691 GCA_036497365.1 Jatrophihabitantaceae bacterium
GCCGCAACGCGTCGGCCTGCGCCTTGCCGCGTCCCTCGGCCACCGCCTCGGCCAGGTTCGCGAACAGCACGGTCAGCCACAACCAGACCACGATCGCCCACGCGAAGAATGTCGGGTTGGCGATTGCCAGCACGGTGGTGAAGACTGCCCCGATCTCGACGATGAACATGACCGGGTTCTTGTACAGCGTCGCCGGGTTGAGCTTTCGCAAGGCGTCCGGGAGCGAGGTCCATAGCATCCTCGGGTCGAGCAGGCCGGCGCCGACGCGCTGCGGCTGCGCCGGCCTCGCACTGACGGCGCGCGCCGGCGATGACGGCGGAGGCGGTGGCGTGATGGTAGGAGTGGACATCAGTGCAGACCCTCCGCGAGCGGCCCCAGCGCGAGCGCGGGGAAGTAGGTCAAGGCGACGACGATGAGCGTCACGCCGAACAACATGCCGACGAACAGCAGCCGGTGCGTCGGCAGCGTGCCGTCCGATGCCGGGATGTGCTGTTGGCGCGCCAACGAACCGGCCAGCCCGATCACGAAGATGATCGGCAGGAACCGGCCGAGCAGCATCGCGATGCCGAGCGCGTAGTTGAACCAGTGCGTGTTGACGGACAGTCCGGCAAAGGCGCTGCCGTTGTTGTTCGCTGCCGATGTGAACGCGTAAAGCACTTCGGACAACCCGTGCGGCCCGGTGTTGAGCATGCTCGCGCGCTCGCCCGGGAGGGCCATCGCGACGGCGGTACCCGACAGCACGAGAGCCGGTGTCGTCAGCAGGTACAGGGAGGCGAACTTGACCTCGCGGCCGCCGAGCTTCTTGCCCAGGTATTCCGGCGTGCGGCCCACCATCAGTCCGGCGACGAACACGGTGATGACGGCGAGCACGAGAATGCCGTACAGGCCGGAGCCGGTCCCGCCCGGCGCGACTTCACCGAGCATCATGTTGAACAACGTCATGACGCCGCCGAGGCTCGTGTACGAGTCGTGGAAACTGTCCACGGCGCCCGTCGAGGTGAGGGTCGTCCCGGCCGCGAACGTTGCCGAGTCCGGCACCCCGAATCGGGTCTCCGTCCCTTCGGTCGCCGCGCCTACGGAGGTGGGCACTGTGCCGTGATGGATCGACTGGAAGACGACCGTCAGGACGACGCTGAGTACGGCCAGAGCGGCCATGACGAACGCGATCGCGCGCCCCTGGCGCAGGTCACCGATGACCCTGCCGAACGTTCGGGGCAGCGAGAACCCGATACACAGGATGAGGAAGATCTCGAGCCAATTCGTCCACGCCGTCGGGTTCTCGAACGGATACGCCGAGTTGGCGTTGAAGCTGCCGCCGCCGTTCGTGCCGAGTTCCTTGATGGCTTCCTGGCTGGCGAACGGTCCGCCGGGGATGGTCTGGACGCCGCCCGCAACGGTGTGCACAGTGGCGTAGTGGTGGAAGTTCTCGATCATGCCGGCGCCGACGAAGATGATCGAGAAGACGATCGCGATCGGCAGCAGGATGCGGACCGAGATCCGGGTCAGGTCGACCCAGAAGTTGCCGAGCAGGTCGGTGCGGTTGCGGGCGAATCCTCGCACGAGGGCGATTGCCACCGCGATGCCGACCGCCGCCGACAGGAAGTTCTGGACGGTGAGGCCGACCATCTGCGCGATGTAGCCGAGCGCGCTCTCCCCTGAATATGACTGCCAGTTGGTGTTCGTGACGAAACTCGTGGCCGTGTTGAACGCCTGGTCGGCCGTCATCTTCGGGACCGCGTACGGCGGCCAGAAGTGCTGCTGGACGCGCAGCAGGAGGTACAGGAAGGCCACCGAGATCCCACTGAACGCCAGCACGGAGCGCAGGTAGCGCCACGCAGTCTGTTCGGCGCCGGCGTCGATCCCGCCGATGCGATAGATCCCTCGTTCGGGTACCAGGTGCTTTTCGCTGGCCAGCACGTGCGCCATGTAGTCGCCGAACGGTCGATAGATGAGAACCAGAGCGGTCACCAGCGACAGGATGAACAGGACGCCGGCGACGGTGTCGTTCATCAGAACTTCTCGGGGAAGATCAGTGCGATCACCAGGAAGATCGTCACGAGGATCGACAGGATCAGTCCGACGGCATTGGCCGCGTTCACAGCTTTTCGGCCCCCTTGGCGATCAGCGCGAGCAGCGCGAAGACCGCGAGTCCGATGACAACAGCCCAAAAATCGTTCACGACGTCGAAGTGAACGCCGCAAGGTTGATGCCGCGCATGCGGCAACCGTGATTTTCACGCGTTCGTAGCGCGCGCCTCACGCCGTTTCCGCGCAGGTCACCGCAAGCGCGAAGGAAGCGTGAGGAACGCGTGAATGGCCGTCGAAAGGTGCGGATCACGGGTCACGCTCGACGTGTGGAGCTGCTCAACTTCGGCATCGCCGTCGCGCTCATTCTCGCGTCGTTGTGGCTGATCGTGCGCTTGCTGGGTGTGCGTTGACGGACCAGCTCGAGATCGACGTACCGGAACGGCTCGGTTACCAACTCAAGCGAGCCGTACTCGGCAAGCCGCTGGTCACCGCGCAGTTGCACGAGGAACGGCTGGCCAAGAAGACTGCGCTCGGCGTGTTGTCGAGCGACTGCATCTCGTCCTCCGCGTACGGCACCGAGGAGATGCTGATCTTCCTCTTGCCGGCCTTCGGGTTGACGGGCTTCCACGTGCTGCTACCGCTCACCTGCGTCGTGTTGTTCGTCCTCGTCGTCATGACCGTGCTGTATCGGCAGGTCGTGACGATCTACACGCGGGCCGGCGGTTCCTACGTGGTCGCCCGCGACAACTTCGGCCCGCGCGTCGCGCAGATCGCGTCGGTCGCCCTACTGATCGACTACATCGTCACGGTTGCCGTGCAGTCGGCTGCCGGAACAGCGGCGATCACGTCGCTGGTGCCGGCGCTACGCCCGTACGCATGGAGCGAGGCGATCACGATCGCCGTTGTTCTCGTGCTCGCGTTCGGCAACCTGCGCGGGGTACGTGAGGCGGGGCGCGCCTTCGCGGTACCCACCTATCTCTTCGTCGTCATGGCCGGACTCGTGATCGTGGTCGGCGTGACCCGCGAAGTTCTCGGCGACCTGCCGCACATCGCGCACGTCAGCGGCATGATCGACGTCTCGGACCAGCACCATGCGATCTTCACTGGTGCCGCGATCTACGTGCTCCTCAAGGCGTTCGCCAACGGTGGTGCATCGTTGACCGGGTTGGAGGCGATCTCGAACGGGGTCAGCGCGTTCAAGCCACCCGTCGGCACCAACGCCCGCCGCACCCTGACCGTCATGAGCGTCTTGCTCGGCACACTGGTGCTCGGCATTTCGTACCTGGCCTTCGAGACCCACGCGACGCCGTACACCGACGGGTCGCCGACGGTGATCAGCCAGGTGGCCAAGGCCTCGTTCGGTACCTCCTGGTTCGGCCATCTCGGCTTCGTCCTCGTGCAGGTCGCCACCGCACTGATCCTGTACACGGGTGCGAACACGCCGTTTACCGGATTCCCGTTCCTCGCCAGCTTCATCGCCGAGGACTCGTTCCTGCCGCGGCAGCTCATGCGCCGCGGGCATCGGCTGGCGTTCAGCAACGGAATCATCGTGTTGACCATCGCCGCACTCGCGCTGCTTCTGAGTGTCGGCACAGTCGTCGACAAGCTCATCCCGTTCTACGCGATCGGCGTCTTCACCGGGTTCAGCATCGCCGGTTTCGGCATGGCGCAGTACTACCGCAAGCGTCGCGAGAACCGCTGGCGGTTGCGCCTGGCGACCAGCCTTGTGGGCGGCGTGATGTCCGCCTGCGTCGTGGTCGTCTTCGCGATCGTCAAGTTCAACCAGGGCGCCTGGTTGGTGGTGGTGCTCTTCCCGGTGCTCTGGCTCGTCCTGATGCGGTTGAACAGCCGGTACCGCGACGAAGCGCGGTCCCTCGACCTGGTCAGTTGGATCCGGAAGGACCAGGCAGAGGCACCGCACTACGCGCGGCACACCGTCCTGGTGCTCGTCGACCGGCTCGATCTCGCTGTTCTGCGCGCGTTGCGCTACGCCGGCAGCCTGCGACCCACCACCGTGCAGGCGGTGCACTTCATGCTGGACGACCAGGTGGCCGGACAACTCGAACACGACTGGATCGAGCGCGGGCTCGGTGACCGCGTGCCGCTCGTGATGGTCGAGTGCCCTGACCGGCGGCTCGTGCGCGGCGTAGCCGAACTCGCGCTGAACACGGTGGTCGGTGACCGTGCCGAGGTAACCGTGCTGCTGCCGCGCCGGACGTTCAGCCGGTGGTCGCAGCGCCTCCTGCACGACCGCACGGCAGATCGCATCGCCGAGGCGGTCGGACGCATCCCGCACGTCGCGGCGACGATCGTTCCGTTCGACACGACCCTCCCGCACGAGCAGGTCGAACGACTCGAGGCGCGACAGCACGAGGTCGCGCGTGAGCCGGCGCTACGAAACGTCTGCGAGCGGCCCGACGACATACCCGCGCGGACCGCCGGCAACGGAGTCGTGCCGATCGGCGCCGTGAGCTGGAAGCAGCTGGTCACCGTCGAAGGACGGATCAAGGCCGTTCAGGTCGGCACGGCCGGCGGACGTTCGCTCGAGGTCCAGGTGTTCGACCGCACCGGCGGTGTGCGGCTGTTGTTCTTCGGACGAACCCGCATTGCCGGTATCGAGCCCGGAGCCGTGGTGCGCGCCAGCGGTCGGATAGGCGAGTACAAGGGCCACCTGGCGTTGGCCAATCCTCGCTACGAGCTGCTGCCCCGCTAGGGTGCGGCACCATGACCGATGTCGTTGCCCAACTCAATGCCGGGCTGGCGCAGCTCGTCCCGCGTGCGCACGAGATGGGCGTGCGGTTCGTCGCGGCAGATCCCGGAACCGTGCGAGCCGCGCTTCCCGTCGAGGGCAACGGCAACCACTTCGGCACTATCTACGCGGGCGTCATCTTCACGCTGGCCGAGGTGCTCGGCGGCGCACTGCACTTCGCCACCTTCGACGCGACGACGCACTATCCGCTCGTCCGGTCCATGTCGATCGACTTCGTCGCCGCGGGCCGTACGCCGCTGATCGCGCAGGCCACGCTCGACGCCGACAGCGTGGCACGGGTTCGTGCCGAAGCGGCCGACGGTGGCAAGCCACGGTTCGAACTCCGCGCAACCGTGGCCAACGAATCTGGCACGGTCGTCGCGTCGACCGTCGGCGACTACCAGTTGCGACCGTACGGCAGCTGAGGGGCGCGGTCAGCGTGCGTCGGCGGCCACGCTTATGCCGAGCGCGACCATCACGCCACCCGTGGTGCGCTCCATGATGCGGCGCACCTTCGGCCGCAGCACCTGTCCGGCGCGGTCGACGCTGTAGGCGAGCAGGCTGAACCAGACGATGTCGTAGAGCACGATGATTCCGCCCATCCCGAGCGCCTCGGGCAGGACCGCGGACCCGGGAGTAAGGAACTGCGGGAACAGCGCGACGAAGAAGACGGCCAGCTTCGGGTTGGCGACGCTGGTTAGCAGCCCGATCCGCCAGCCGGTGAGCCGCGGCGGCGATGTCAGTTCCTCGTCCGTGCCGCGGCGGAGCAGCGAGCGCAGCCCGAGCACGATCAGCACTGCAGCGCCGCCGAAGCGCAACACGTCGTAGGCGATCTGCGACGCCAGGATCAGTGACGAGACGCCCACCGCGGAGAGCGAGGCCCAGCCGAGCACGCCGACGCTGTTGCCCGCCACCGTCGCGAGCGCCGCCTGTCGCCCGTCCCGCGCAGCGACCCGCAACACGAGGGCGGTCGCCGGTCCGGGGGTCAGCGTGACGATCAGCGCGACGAGCAGGAACTCCCAGATCGAGTGCATGCCCGGACCGTAGCGCGCGCGACCGAAGGGTTATCGGCCGAGCGAGGCGGCCGGCCAGACGGCGCCTGCTGCGGCGCCGAGGATGTAGAGCCACCCGAACGCACGGTTGTGGACGAGGCAGACCCGGTGGTACCAGAGCGGCCAGCCCACGTAGCCCTCCGGCGGGCCGTCCGGCGCCGGCGCCGCCATGACTCGCAGCGCCCGCAAGGCCCGCGGTGCCGCCACGACGACCACTGCGACGAACGGCGACAGGGCGCCGACGGCGATGGCGACTGCGGTGATGACGTACATCAGCGCAACGGAAGCCTGGTTGAGCAGCCGGGCGCCTTGTTCGCCGAGCAGGACGGGCAGTGTGTGCTGGTCCTGCGAGATGTCGAAGGCCCGCTGGTCGATGTGCTTGCCGACCAGGATCGACATCACGCCGAGCCCGTACGGCACGGACGCGAGGAACGCTTCGCCCGACCAGTGCCCGGTGATGACGTAGTAGCCGCCGCCGATCATGAGCGGGCCCCAGACCACGAACGAGGCCAACTCGCCCAGGCCGAGTTCCTTCAACGCGCGCGGTGCAGCGTCGTAGGCGTACAGGAGCACCGCGCCGGCGAGGGTCAGCCATACCGCACCCCAGCCGCGCAGCACCACGAAGTAGACGCCGATCGCCGCGGCGGCCACGGCCAGCACAGCCAGCCCGGTGGCCAGGAATCGCATCGTGAACGCGCCACTGGCGACCGGGTGCAGGGTGTAGCGGCGTCGCGGCGAGTCCTCGGTGTCGTGTCCGCGGCGGTAGCCGAAGTAGTCATTGGACAGGTTGCTGATCGCGTGCAGCACGACGTAGCCGAGGAAGACCAGGATGAACGGAATGACCTCGAAGCGGCGGTCGGTCGCGGCGAGCAACCCGGCGATGACCGCGGACTGCGCCGAGATCACCAGAATCACGCTGCGGGCCGCATAGAGGAAGCGGGCGACCGGGTCGAGCCCGGACAGGTCGTTGGCCGTCGCGGGGTAGAAGCCGGTGAACGCGCCGATCCAGGCGCCGGGGCCACGGCGGGGTTTCGACCCCAGTGGCGGAGCAGCAGCGGACATGCCTTTACGTTACGTCTAGGCCGTTGTCGGTGTCGCAGGCGACGATCGCGGACGTGGCGGCGGTCATTGCCCGCGCCCGAGCAGAGGAGACGACGTGCAGAAGGAACACCGCTACAACCTCACGCTGGAATGGACGGGAAATCGCGGCGAGGGCACCTCGACCTACCGCAGCTACGACCGTGACTGCGAGGTCCGCGTCGAGCATGCGCCGGCCATCGCCGGCTCGTCCGACCCGGTGTTCCGCGGCAACCAGTCGCGGTGGAATCCCGAGCAGCTGCTGCTCGCCGCGGCTGCGCAGTGCCACATGCTCTCCTACCTGCACCAGTGCGCGGCCAACGGCATCACGGTGGTCGCCTACATCGATCATCCGACCGGCATCATGACCGAGGACGCCGACGGCGCCGGCAAGTTCACCGAGATCACGCTGCACCCGCTGATCACGATCACCGATCCCGAGCAGGTCGAACTCGCCGAGCGGTTGCACGCGCCGGCCAGCAAGGCATGTTTCATCGCGGCGTCGCTGAATCTGCCCGTGGAGCACGAACCCCGCACCGTGGTCCGCGAGCTCAACCGATGACCGAGACGCTGTCCCGGACGGCAGCCTCCGACGCCGTCGAAGCGATCGGCTGGCGTTACCTGCTCGGCAACCTCGTGACGTCGGTGACGGTCACGTCGCTCGACCAGGCGGTCGGAGCCGCGGCGGTCGCGGTGGCGGCATGCGGGAACGACGCCGACGAGCATCTGCGTGCCGACGTTCGCGGCGACCGGCTCGACCTTTCTCTCCAGTCCGGCCCGGCCATCACCGACCGCGATGTCGAACTCGCGCACGGCATCACCGATGCGGTGCGCGATCTCGGTCTCGACACCTCGCCGGTCGGTCCCGGACGAGCCGTCCAGTTGCTCGAACTCGCCATCGACGCGCTCGACATCCCGGCGATCCGGCCGTTCTGGAAGGCGGCGCTCGCCTACGAGGACGAGCACAGCAACGGCTCGCCGACCGACGGGCTCGTCGACCCGACCCGCCGCGGCCCGGCACTGTGGTTCCAGCAGATGGACGAGCCCCGCCCGCAGCGCAACCGGATCCACTTCGACATCACCGTGCCTCACGACGAGGCCGACACCAGGATCGCCGCCGCGCTCGCCGCCGGCGGGACGCTGGTCAGCGACGACGAGGCACGAGCCTTCTGGATCCTCGCCGACGCCGAAGGCAATGAGGTGTGCGTCTGCACCTGGCAGGACCGCGACTGACCGAGCCGGGTCAGGCCGGCGGGGCGAGCAGCGGCAGCGCCGCTGCGCGGATCCGCATCGTGGCCGGTAGCGTGCCGAGTTCCTCGCCGTCACCGCACACCGGCAGCGACCGGTCGGCGGCGATCGTCACCTCCCGCGCACGAACCACCTCGACCTCGGCACGGCTGACGTGCGTACCCCGCTGCGCGGCCCGCATGAACGAGACGACCGCGCGCCGCGGCCCGTCCCCGACGAGCAGCACGTCGAGCCGGCCGTCGTCGAGTACCGCGGACGGGACGATCCGCAGGCCGTGGCCGTACGCGCCCGAATTCGCCACGACGACCGAATGTGCCTTCAACGTGCGGACATCGCCGTCGAGAGTCACGGTGAAGGTCGGTGCGTGCCAGGTCAAAATCGCGCGTACCGGCGCCAGCCGGTAGACGAGCTTGGCCGGGATCCTGCGGTTGGCATTGATGATCGCGTTCGACACCGAGTCGATGCCGCAGTACACGTTGCCGACGACGATCGTGCCGTCCAGGTCGATGACGTCGAGCGGCCGCGGCTCGGCGGTCAGGAGCAGGTCGGCCAGGCCGTCGGTCGACGTTGGCAGGCGCAACGTGCGGGCGAGGTCGTTGCCCCGACCGGCCGGGACGATCGCCATCGTGCCGGCAGTGGTGACGACACCTTCGGCGACGTCGCGCACGAGGCCGTCGCCACCCACGGCGAGGACGACTCGGCCCTCGTCCGCGGCCGTCCGAGCCGCTTCGACAGCATGCTCGCGGCCGCGCGTCAGCTCGACGCGCACGTCGGCACCCGCGGTCGACAGCCGGCGGGCGAGCGGCGCCCACCGTTCCGCGGCTCTGCCGCCGCCGGAGATCGGGTTCACCAGCGCGGTGAAGGCACGCATGTCAGATCAGCACGCCGGGATTGAGGATCTCGGCCGGATCGAGTGCCGTCTTGGCAGCGCGAAGCACGTCGAGCGCGAGCGGTCCGATCTCCTCGTGATAGGCGGCGCGGTGATCGGTGCCGACACCGTGGTGGTGCGTGATGGTCGCGCCGACCCCGCGGATCGCGGCGTTCGCGGCGAATTTCGCCTTAGCCCATTGGGCGATCGGGTCGTCGGCCTGCGCACAGAGGACGGTGAAGTACAGCGACGCACCGGTCTCGTAGACATGCGAGATGTGGCAGAGGACGACCGGCGGAGTGCCCGCATCGCGAAGCGCGTCGGTGAGTGCCGTGGTGACGGCGACGCGGAGGTCTGACAGCTTCGACCAGAACGTCGCGGTCTCGAGCGTCTCGACGAATGCCCCTGCGTCCAGCAGCGGATCGCGCAGGTAGGGCGCGCGGTACCGGCCGGTGCGCCAGGCCTCGCCCGGCTCGCGGCCCAACGGCTCGCCGCCGGCCGCGGCGAGCGCTTCATCACACGCTTCGCGGCGCGAGGAGACGTCCGCCGCGGCGCCTTCGAACCCGACGACCGCGAGACAGCCGCCCGGTCCGCTGCCGAGGACGGCGTCCGGATCGGCGAGGTTCACTGCGGTCTCTGCCTCGTCCGACAGGCGCAGCACGGTCGGGCG
>DASXJN010000071.1:0-18503 GCA_036497365.1 Jatrophihabitantaceae bacterium
CGCTCGTCGCCGAGTTGCTGCGGTCGGCACCCGGCGAACACGTCGCGTTCACGCTGGACGAGCCGGCGCGGGGTCAACTGGGCGTGGCGAACGGCCATTTGGTGTCACGCGCGTTCGGCGACGAGGACGTCGTGCTCGCTACGGTGGAAGACGTCCGTCCGGCCGGCGTGCACAACGTCGCCAACGCGCTCGCCGCCGCAGCCCTGGTACGTGCCGCGGGGGTCGGGCCGGACGCGATCGCCGGCGGGCTCGCGGCGTTCGTCCCCGACCCGCACCGCAATCAGCACGTCGACACTGTGGCCGGGATCGACTTCGTCGACGACAGCAAGGCGACCAATGCGCACGCTGCGCGCGGTTCGCTACTGGCCTATGACTCCGTCGTGTGGATCGCCGGCGGGCAGCTCAAGGGCGCCTCGGTGGACGATCTTGTCGCGGAGGTCGCTCCTCGGTTACGCGGTGCCGTGCTGCTCGGTGTCGACCGCGCCGTCGTCGCCGAAGCGCTACAGCGACACGCGCCAGATGTCCCCGTGATCGAGGTCGCGACGAACGACGATGGAGCCATGCTGGAGGTCGTGCGTGCCGCGGTCGGGTTGGCCCGTCCGGGTGACACCGTGCTGCTCGCACCGGCCGGCGCGTCGTTCGACATGTTCGCGAATTTCGGTGCGCGCGGTGACGCGTTCGCGGCGGCCGTCCGCGAGGTTGTTGCGTGAGCGACGCTTGCGGAGCGAACCATGGGCGCAGCACTCCTCTGGTGGCCGATCTGAGCGCAGCGAGGGTCGGACAGTGAGCCCTTCGTCGTTGGTGGCGGCGGCGCGCACCAGGCTGCAGCGTGCGCCGCGCGAGGGTGAGCGATTCCTCGACCGTCCCTACGCGTCGGTGCAATTGTTGTTGCTCGCCGCCGCGGGACTGTTGGTCTTCGGCGTGCTGATGGCCGTCTCGACGACGATCGCCGCGGCGAACCAGGCGGACGGTAGCGGCACCGGCGGGATCTGGACGCAGGCGGTGAAGGAGGGCCTGTTCATCGCCCTCGGCCTGCCGATCTTCTGGCTCGCGATGCGCACCTCGCCGCGCACGTACCGCATCCTCGCTTACCCGCTGATGATCATCGGCGTCGTGGCGCTGATCGCGGTGCTCATCCCCGGCATCGGCTTCGGGGTCTACGGCGCGCGGCGCTGGATCGATCTCGGGCCGCTGCAGCTGCAGCCGTCCGAGTTCGCCAAGGTCGGCATCCTGCTGTGGGGCGGCGATCTGCTTGCGCGCAAGCAGCAGCTCGGCACGCTGCGCAGGGCACGACACCTGTTCCTGCCGCTCGTGCCGGGCTTCGCGTTCGTGGCGGCACTGGTCATGCTCGAGCCCGACCTGGGCACGACGTGCTGCTACATGCTGATCCTGCTCGGCCTGTTGTGGATGATCGGCATGCCGCTGAGGTACTTCGCGGTGATCGTCGCCGCGGTGGCGGGGGCGGTGACGTTGCTCGCGGTGACCGAGCCGTACCGGCTTGCCCGGCTGACCTCGTTCCTGCACCCGCTGAAGAACGCGAGTGGGTCGGGTTATCACGCCGCCGAGAGTCTGTACGCGCTCGGCTCGGGTGGGCTGTTCGGTGTCGGCCTCGGCGAGGGCACGTCCAAGTACTGGGTGCCGAACGCCAACAGTGACTTCGTGTTCGCGATCATCGGTGAGGAACTCGGCCTGCTCGGTGCAGCGGCCGTGCTCGCGCTTTTCGCGCTGTTCGCGTACGCAGGAATGCGCGTCGCCCGACGTAGTGCCGACCCGTTCGTTCGGTTGGTGGCAGGCGCCGCGACGATCTGGCTGTGCGGGCAGGCGGTGATCAACATCGGGTACGTGACCGCATTGCTGCCGGTGACCGGCATCCCGCTGCCGTTCATCTCGGCCGGCGGCACGTCCCTGCTCGCATCGTTCCTCGTGCTCGGCATGCTGGTGTCGTTCGCGCGGCACGAGGCGCCGGCGGTCAGCGCGGCCCGGCGCGACGAGCGGACCGGCGAGCGCTCGCGGATCCAGCGCTGGCTGCGGATTCCCGTGCCGCGCCCGTATCAACCGCCCAAGCGGCGGCCGCGTGCCGCGCCCGCACGGAAGGCCGCGCCGCGATCGGCGCCGGCACGGACGGCCGCGAAGCGCGACCAACCCTCGCGAACAACGGCAAAGGTCGCCGCGCCGCGGCTCGGGCCGCAGTATCCGAAACCGCGTGCCGCGCCGCCGCATCGCGCACCGTTGCGCGCCACCGGCACGGACGGGCGGCGGAGGTCGCGGTGATCCGTGCGACGAGCTCGGCCCCTGGTGCCCGCCTCGTCGTCGCGGGCGGACACTCGGCCGGACACATCGAACCGACGATGAACTTCGCCGATGCGGTGCGGCGGCTCGAGCCGGCTGCCGAGATCACCGCGCTGGGCACGGTGCGCGGCCTCGACACGCAACTGATCCCGGCGCGCGGTTACCCGCTCGAACTGATCCCGCCGGTGCCCTTGCCGCGCAAGCCCAGTCGTGCACTGGTCGCGGCGCCGGGCAAGCTGCGTACCTCGGTGCAAGCTGCACGTGCCGTCCTGGAACGCACGCGCGCCGAGATCGTCGTCGGGTTCGGCGGCTACGTCGCGATGCCTGCGTATCTCGCTGCGCGCCAGCAGGGCATTCCGTTCGTGATCCACGAGGCCAACGCTCGTGCCGGTGTGGCCAACCGGTTCGCGGCCCGGTTGACCAAGTACGTGTACACCGCGTCGCCCGCGGTGCGGCTGCCACATGCGACGCCGATCGGCATCCCGCTACGACCCGCGATCGCGACCCTTGACCGCGCTGCACTGCGCGCCGAGGCGCGCACCCGGTTCGGTCTCGAGCAGGACGGTCCGGTGGTGATGGTGACCGGCGGTTCGCAGGGTGCGCAGGCGATCAACGCCGCGGTGTCGGGGGCCGCCGGCGCGCTGCGCGCCGCCGGGATCCAGGTGCTGCACATCGTCGGCCCGGCCAACACGGTGGACGTCCCGGCCGGTTCGCCGCCGTACGTCGTCGTCCCGTACGTGGACGAAATGCAGTACGCGTACGCGGCCGCGGATTTCGTCGTCTGCCGCTCGGGCGCGATGACGTGCGCGGAGCTGACTGCGGTGGGTCTGCCGGCGGCCTACGTGCCGCTGCCGCTGCGCGGCGGCGAGCAGCGCTACAACGCCGAGCCGATCGTGGCCGCCGGCGGAGGCATCATGGTCGACAACGAGAATCTCGATGTGACCTGGATCGAGCGTGAAGTGATTCCCCGCGTGAGCGACCCCGCTACGCTCGCGGCGATGTCCGCAGCGGCGTCGACGACCGGCGCGCGCACCGCCGACGCCGTGCTGGCCCGGCACGTCCTCGAGATCGTCGCGGAGACCAGGCGATGAGCGACGCTTGCGGAGCGAGGGAAAGGCAATGACCTCGCCGACGAGGGACGCCGCCGAGAACCGGCCGGACGAGTGGGAGGCGCCGGGCGCGGCGCTGGTCCGCAGTGCTGCCACCGACGTCGTCCCGCCGCTGGCCGAGCTCGGCCGGGTCCACATCATGGGCATCGCCGGCGCGGGCATGAGCGGGCTGGCCCGCATCCTGATCGAGCGGGGCATCCCGGTCACCGGATGCGAGGCGCGCGAGTCACTCGGCGTCGACGCGCTGACCGCGATGGGCGCGCAGGTGCACATCGGCCACTCGGTCGATCACCTCGACGACGCCGACACTTTCGTCTACACGACGGCGATCAACCCCAAGCACTTCGAACTGGTCGCCGCGCGCGAGAGCGGCATGCCCGTGCTGAGGCGCGCGGCCGCGCTCGCCGCCGCGCTCGAGGACCGCCGTTGCGTCGCGGTCTCGGGTACGCACGGCAAGACATCGACTACCTCGTTGCTCACCGTCGGGGCGCAGGCGTGCGGCATCGACCCGTCCTTCGCGATCGGCGGAAACCTCTACGAGACCGGCAAGAACGCGCACCTCGGCAGCGGCGAGCTCGCGATCGTCGAGGCGGACGAGAGTGACGGCTCGTTCCTGCTCACGCGTCCGGCCGCGGCGATCGTGACCAACGTCGAGGCCGACCACCTCGAGAATCACGGCGATCTCGAAGGCATCTTCCGTGCGTTCGAACTGTTCGTCGACCGCGTCGACCACAACGGCCTGCTGCTCACCTGCGCCGACGACGCGGGCGCACGGCGGATCGCCGACTACGCGCGAACGTCCGGGCGACGCGTGTTGAGCTACGGAGCGAGCGAGGACGCCGACGTCCGCGTCTCTGACGTCATCGCGTTTCCCGACGCCGTCGAGTTCACCGTCACCGCGGCCGGCATCGGCGAACGGCACGTGCGGGTCGGCTCGCTGGTGGGAAAGCACATGGCGCTGAACGCGACCGCCGCTCTTGCGATGGCCGCGGAACTCGGACTCGACATCGATGCGGTCGTCTCGGCATGGGCCAAGTTCGGCGGGGTGCACCGCCGCTTCGAGTCGCACGGTGTCGGCGGCGGCGTGCGCGTGTACGACGACTACGCGCACCATCCGACCGAGGTCGCGGCGTCGCTCGTCGCCGCCAAGTCCGTCGTGGGTGACTCGGGACGGCTCATCGCGGTGTTCCAGCCCGGCACGTACAGCCGCACGCAGACCTTCGCGCGCGAGTTCGCCGAGGCGATGGCGATCGCCGACATCGCGATGGTGATGAACATCTTCGCGGCACGCGAGGAACCGATCCCGGGCGTGACGGGGGCGACGATCAGTGACCTGATCTCGTTGCCGTCCGACCAGGTGATCTACGAACCGCACTACGCCGACGTACCGCAGCGCATCGCCGCGATCGCGCGTCCGGGCGATCTCGTGATCACGATGGGCATCGGCAATGTGTACCTGCTCTGCGACGAGATCCGCGAAGCGTGCGCGGCACGCCGGGCGGCCGAGGAGGCAGCCGAGTGACCACGACGGCCCAGCGCGGTGAACGCATCGACGAGGACGACGTCGCACCGTCGCGCATCCCGCACCGCAAGCTGATCCTGGCCGCGATCGCGGTCGTCGTCCTGGCCGCGGTCGGTACGTGGGTGGTGGCCTTCAGCTCTGTGTTCGGGGTGCGCACCGTCGACGTGCGCGGCACGCATCGCCTGAGCACGACGCAGATCCGCGCGGCGGCCGAGGTCGCTGACGGCACGCCGCTCGTGCGCCTCGACACCGATGCGATCCGCACTCGGGTCGAACGGCTGCCCGACGTCGCATCTGTCACCGTCACCACGTCGTTCCCGTCCACCGTCGTGATCACGGTCAGCGAGCGCGCGCCGATCGGTGTCGTGCACGTGGGTAACGAATACCGCCTCGTCGACCGTACCGGCGACCAGTACCGCGCGGTGCACAAGCGACCGGCACACCTGCCGTTGTTCGTCGTGTCCAAGGGCTCGGCCGCGCGCGCGACCGGCGGTGCCGTCGCCACGGTCGCCTCGGCGCTGCCGGAGCAGTTGCGTGCGCGCATCGACTCGATCCAGGCGCTGGATCCGCAGGCGATCACCCTGCTGCTCAAGGACGGTCGACTTGTGCACTGGGGGAGCGCGGCCCAGAGTGCCGAAAAGGCGCGCGTCCTGCCGACGCTGCTCAAACAGCCGGGCACCCAGATCGACGTGACCGACCCGGCCCAGCCCTTCACCCGCTGACTTGATTTGGTACCGACCGACCAGATTTTCATGATCGTTTCGGTCAGTCGATACCAAATCAAGGAGGGGGAGAGATTTCTGGCGTGTCGTCGGCGAGCCTGCACGCAAACACCGGAGCACGCCTCTAACTTCGGCTGCAGCATCCCAGGTTGACATAACGTTAACGGTCTACTTGAGGGTGAGGGTTCCGAATCCCGGGCAGAGCCAGCGAGTGCAGGGGAGAGTCATGACAGCACCGCACAACTACCTCGCGGTCATCAAGGTCGTTGGTGTCGGCGGTGGCGGCGTCAATGCCGTCAACCGGATGATCGAGGTCGGCCTCAAGGGCGTCGAGTTCATCGCGGTGAACACCGATGCCCAGGCGCTGCTCATGAGCGACGCGGACGTCAAGCTCGACGTCGGCCGTGAGCTGACCCGTGGGCTCGGCGCCGGCGCGCAGCCCGAGGTCGGTCGCAAGGCCGCCGAGGATCACCGCGACGAGATCGAAGAGGTGCTCAAGGGCGCCGACATGGTGTTCGTGACGGCGGGCGAGGGCGGTGGCACCGGCACCGGTGGCGCGCCGGTCGTCGCGAGCATCGCGCGCAAGCTGGGCGCGCTGACCATCGGCGTCGTGACGCGGCCGTTCTCGTTCGAGGGCAAGAAGCGCGCGACCCAGGCCGACGACGGCATCGACAGCCTGCGCCAGGAATGCGACACGCTGATCGTCATCCCCAACGACCGGCTGCTGCAGATCTCGGAACGCAACGTCAGCGTGATGGATGCGTTCCGCAGCGCCGATCAGGTGCTGCTCTCCGGTGTCCAGGGCATCACCGACCTGATCACCACCCCGGGCCTGATCAACCTCGACTTCGCCGACGTCAAGAGCGTGATGAGCGGGGCCGGCTCGGCGCTGATGGGCATCGGCTCGGCACGCGGTGACAACCGCGCGCGCCAGGCGGCCGAGATCGCGATCGCCAGCCCGCTGCTCGAGGCGAGCATGGAGGGCGCGCACGGCGTGCTGCTGTCGATCTACGGCGGATCAGACCTCGGCCTGTTCGAGATCAACGAAGCCGCGTCGTTGGTCGCCGAAGCGGCACACCCCGAGGCGAACATCATCTTCGGCGCGGTCATCGACGACACGCTCGGCGACGAGGTGCGCGTGACGGTGATCGCCGCCGGCTTCGACAGCGGACAGCTGCCGTACAAGAAGGTCGACATCCGGCGCGAGCCGGCGGCCGCGGCGCGCCCGCCGATTCCGCCGCCGGTGCAGCCGCACGTCGAGGCGCCGAGCGAGAGCCGTCCCGTCCCACCGCCGCCGAACGGCGCGCGCACGCCGGTGAGCCTGGACGACGAGCTCGACGTGCCCGACTTCCTGAAGTCCTGACCGACTCGAGCGCGCCCTGCACCCAACGATGAGCGAGCTCGACGACGGTCGCCGGGCCGACCTGGTCGGCGCTCTCGGCGCGGTCCGGAGCCGGATCTCTGACGCGTGCGCCGCAGCCGGGCGAGACGTGCGCACGGTGACGCTCATCGCGGTGACCAAGACCTACCCGGCGACCGACGTGGCCACCCTGGCGCGGTTGGGCCTGCTCGATGTGGGTGAGAGCCGCGACCAGGAGGCTGCGGCCAAGGTCGACGAGACGGCCCAACTGCTGGCTCAATTGCCCGACACCAGCGCGCCGCGCTGGCATTTCGTCGGCCAGTTGCAGCGCCGAAAGTCGCGCTCGGTGGCCGGCTACGCGCACGCCGTCCACTCGGTCGACCGGACCGAACTGGTGCAGGCGCTGTCCGCCGCGGTCGAGCAGATCGACCGTGCACCGCTCGAGGTGTTCCTTCAGCTCAGCGTCGACGGCGATCCCGATCGCGGCGGAGCGTTGGCAGCAGACATTCCGGCGCTGGCTGACGCGGTGGCTGCTGCCGACCGGCTGCGCCTGCGCGGGTTGATGGCGGTCGCGCCGATGGACGCCGATCCGGACGAGGCGTTCGCCGTCGTCGAGCAGGCGTCGTCGCGGCTGCGCGGCGATCATCCGGGCGCCGATGCGATCTCGGCCGGCATGAGCGGCGATCTCGAGCAGGCCGTGCGACACGGCGCGACACACGTGCGTGTCGGTACGGCGTTGCTCGGCCGTCGCGCGCCTGTTTTCGGCTAGCGTCCGAGCAAGACGTTTTCCTGACGACAGAAACGCACCGCGTCGCAGGACGACACGGGAACCAACAGGAGGAGACCGATGCCCGGAGCCATGCACCGGATGGGCGTGTACCTCGGCCTGGTCGAAGACGAAGATCTCGCAGACGGCGAGGGTTACGCCGGCGACGGGTACGCAGGTGCGCCTCCGGTCGAGCGTGCCCCGGCGCGGCGGCAGAGCTACGCCCCCGACGGCTATTCGCGCGAGACGCACCACGAGGGCCGTGGTCGGGTCGAGACGCTGCAGCGCGACTACCGCGAGTACGGCGACGACAACGATCGCTACGGTTCGGCCGACTATGCGCCGACCGGCTACCAGATCACCGCGTTGCACCCGCGCACCTACAACGAGGCCCGCACCATCGGCGAGGCGTTCCGCCAGAGCACGCCGGTGATCATGAACCTGTCCGAGATGGACGATGCCGACGCCAAGCGGCTGGTCGACTTCGCCGCCGGCCTCACCTTCGGCCTGCACGGACGCATCGAGCGGGTCACCGCGAAGGTGTTCCTCCTGAGTCCGCACAACGTGACGGTGACCGCTCAGGACAAGGCGCGGATCGAGAATGGCTTCTTCAACCAGAGCTGAACCCCAGATGCACCGGCCTGGCACCATGGACGGTGCCAGGCCGTTGTGTATGCACGCGGCCACAGCCGGGCCGGCACCCGGCCCAACCAGACCAGCTCCACCAGCGCAGCCCGAGGAGGTGTACCGGATTGACCCAGTTCTTCGCGGCGATCCAGTACGTCCTCTATCTGTACCTGGTCATCGTGCTGGCCCGCCTCGTGGTCGAGTGCACGCGCCAGTTCGCCCGGTCGTGGCGCCCGGTCGGAGTGGCCGCGATCGGTCTGGAAATCGTCTATGCGGCGACCGATCCGCCGATCAAATTGCTCCGCAAACTGGTGCCGCCACTGCATCTGGGTGGGGTAAGTCTCGACCTTTCCATCCTCATCCTGCTGCTCGCGATCATCGGCCTACGCTTGGCACTGTCGTCCTATGCGGTATGACGTGGCTAGGATGCGTAACCGTAAATCTCAGATTGACCCTGTAGTAGAAGTTGTCCAGTGGAAAACCGCACGATCCCACCCGCGCCGGGACGACCGGGGCGCGACGAGCACCGAGGTGACCGAATGCCGCTGACCCCAGCTGAAGTCCACAACGTCGCGTTCAAGAAGCCGCCCATCGGCAAGCGCGGATACGACGAGGAAGAGGTGGACGCGTTCCTCGACATCGTCGAGGTCGAACTCTCCCGTCTCATCGAGGAGAACAACGACCTGCGGTCGCGCTCCAACGGAGCCGGCTCCGAGGCCGCCGCTCCGCCGGCTGCCGCACCGGCCGACGACGGCCGGCTTGAGGCAGCGACCAACGAGCTCAACGCGGCCCGTGACGAGAACCAGCGGATGCAGGCGCACATCGGCGAGCTCGAACGCGCGCTGTCGCAGGGCAAGAACGGTGCGCAGCAGCAGGTCGTCCAGCTCCAGCAGCAGCTCGCCCAGACCGAGCAGCAGCTCGGCGAGTCCCGGCAGCAGCTCGAGCAGGCCCAGCGGGCCGTCGCCGAGGCGCAGGCCCAGGCCCAGGCAGCGCCGGCCCCGGCCGAGAGCAGCTCGCCCAACATGGAGCACCACGCGCAGGCGGTCCAGGTGCTCGCACTGGCCCAGCAGACGGCCGACCAGCACCTGGCCCAGTCCAAGGCAGAGGCCGAGCGGCTGCTCACCGAGGCCCAGAGCAACTCCGAGAACACCGTCAACTCGGCGCAGGAACAGGCCCGCAAGCACGTCGAGGACGCTGAGACCCGCGCTCGCCAGCTGGACGAGGACAGCAACAGCCGGGCCACCCGGACGGTCCAGGAAGCCGAGCAGCGCGCCGCGACCATCACGGCCCAGTTCGAGCAGCGCAAGGCGGCTCTCGAGCGCCGGGTCGAGGAACTGCGCACCTTCGAGCGGGAGTACCGCACGCGACTCAAGAGCTACCTCGAGTCGCAGCTGCGTGACCTCGACGCGAGCGGCAACGCCGAGCCGGCCCAGAACGACGAAATGGCCGACGCGCAGCAGACCTGACGATTTGGGTAGAACCCTCGCCGCGGCTCTGCCGGTGCCGAAAGGGGGAAGCAGTCATGGTGCTTTTGACCCTGTTCGCCGCCTTGGTCTGCCTGATCCTCGGTCTCGTGTTCGCCAGCGGTCCGTGGCTGATCGCCTCGCTTGCCTGCAGCGTGCTGGCCGCGATGGTGCTCTGGCGGGAGCGCGCGCGGGGCAAGTCCGGCTCGACAGCGGTGGCCGCGCCGAAACGCCCCGCGGCGCAGACTGCAACTCCACCGCAGAAGAGCCTGGTCACCGGCAGCGCGTTCGCCGGCAAGGCGAGCCAGAGCGCTGAATCGGCCAACGGCGCCAAGGGCCGACGCCCCAAACCCGGCCGAGCAACCGCGGCCGACGACCCGGAGGTCTGGGTCGTCGACGGCAAGCCCGATTACCACCTGCGCGACTGCGCCCGCATCGGCGATGCCGACGCCGAGTCGATCCCGCTGAGCCAGGCCCGGGCGGATGGTTTCACCGAGTGCCTCGGGTGTGCGCCGGTCCCGGGTTCTTCGGCACCGGTCTGGGTCATCGACGGCCGGCCCGACTATCACCGTGTCGACTGCTCGCGACTGGCGCGCGGCACGTCCGAGCAGGTCCGCCTCGGGCAAGCCCTGGACGACGGCTTCAGCGCGTGCGACCAGTGCCGTCCGGAGGGCGCGCCGGCCGAGGAGCCGGACGCACCCGGCGACCCAGCCGGGGAGTCGGCAGGCGAGTCAGCCGGCGAGCCGGCTGACGCCGCCGCCGGACCGAGTGCAGCCGACGCCGAGCCGGTGGCGACCGACCAGGTGTGGGTCGTGGACGGCCGCCCGCGCTACCACCTCGAGACGTGCATGATCATTCAGGGCCAGGACGCGGAACCGATCGCACTGGCCCAGGCCACCGAGGACGGCTTCATGCCGTGCTCGATGTGCGAGCCCTTCGTCTCGCGGGTCTGAACGCTCAGCCGCCCGTGCGGCGGAACCAGATGTGCAGGCCGAGCGCGACATCCTCCACCTCGTGCAGCCCGGGGACGTCCGGCGCGCCGGCGTGGTCGAACTCGTGCAACTCGGTGGCCAGCACCTCGCCGGCCAGCTGACCGGCGTGGGTCCGGATCGCCTCGCCCGGCGTCGGTGCGCCACCGACGCGCCACCACAGCTCGATCCGGTCGGTGACCTCGAGCCCGGCGTTCTTGCGTGCTTCCTGCACCATCCGGACGATGTCGCGCTCCAGGCCGAGCAGGCGCAGCTCGTGGGTCAGCTCGAGGTCCAGGGCCACCGTGTCAGCGCCGGCTGAGGCCACCGTCCAGCCTGAGCGCGGCGTCTCGCTGACCACGACCATGTCGCCGCTGAGCGGCAGCGTGTCGCCGTCGACCTCGACAGTCATCGTCGCCTCGCGGTAGCGCGAGACGAAGCCGTCCGCGTCCTTGCCGGCCGCCTCTGCGATCGCGTTCGCGACCTGCTGCGTGCGCTTGCCGTACACCTTGCCCAGTTCGCGGAAGTTCGCCTTGACCGAGAGCTCGACCAGCTCTCCGGCGGCGCTGAGATGGGCCAACTCGACCACATTGAGCTCCTCCCGCACCTCGTCCTTCAGGGCGTCGGGCAGCGTCGTCCAGCCCGGTGCGGAGATCAACGCCTGGGCGAGCGGTTGCCGGGTCTTGACCTTCGCGTCGGCACGCGCGGACCGGCCCAGCTCCACCAGCCGGCGCACGAGGGCCACCTGCGCGGACAGGTCCGCGTCGACCAGCGACTGGTCGGCGACCGGCCACGAGGCGAGGTGCACCGAATCGGTCGCACCGGAGGTTGTGAACAGCGCCTGCCAGACCCGCTCGGTCACGAACGGGACGAACGGGGCGAGCAGCCGGGTGAGCACGTCGAGGCACGAGTGCAGGGTCGAGAGCGCCGCCGGGTCGCCGTCCCAGAACCGCCGCCGCGAACGCCGCACATACCAGTTGGACAGGTCGTCGATGTAGGCCGAGAGTGCGCGACCCGCCCGCTGGGTGTCGAAGTCCTCCAACGCGGCATCGACCTCGGCGGCGAGCCGGTTCACCTCCGACAACGCCCACCGGTCGAGCTGGGTCGGCTCGCCGGACTGCGTGCCGTCCCATCCGTTCGCGCGCGCGTAGAGCGACTGGAACGACGCGATCGACCAGTAGGTGCGCAGCACCTTCGAGGCGATCTCGTCCAGTACCTTGTGCCCGATGCGGCGCGAGGCCCACGGCGAGCCGTTGCACAGCATGAACCAGCGCAGTGCGTCGGCGCCGTGCCGCTCCATCAGCGAGATCGGTTCGAGGATGTTGCCGAGGTGCTTGCTCATCTTCTTGCCGTCCTCGGCCAGGATGTGCCCGAGGCAGACGACCGTGCGGTACGAGCTCTGGTCGAACACGAGCGTCCCGACGGCCATCAGCGAGTAGAACCAGCCGCGGGTCTGGTCGATCGCCTCGCAGATGAAGTCGGCCGGATAGGACGCCTGTGCCTGGTCGCCGTTGCGGTACGGCGCACCGAACTGGGCGAAGGGCATCGATCCCGAGTCGAACCAGGCGTCGATCACTTGCGGCACGCGTCGGTACGTGCCGTCCTCGCCGGGCCGGGTGAACGTGACGTCGTCGACGTACGGCCGGTGCGGATCGCCGAGATCGACACCGGACAGTTCCTTCAACTCGGCCAGCGAACCGATGCACACCAGGCGGGACGGATCGCTGTCGTTGCGCCAGATCGGCAGCGGGGTGCCCCAGTACCGATCACGCGACAGCGCCCAGTCGATGTTGTTGTTCAGCCAGTCGCCGTAGCGACCGTGCTTGATCGTGTTCGGGTACCAGGTAGTGGCCTCGTTCTCGGCGAGGAGTCGGTCCTTGATCGCGGTCGTCCGCACGTACCAGGACGGCAGCGCGAAGTACATCAGCGGCGTGTGGCAGCGCCAGCAGTGCGGATAGCTGTGCGTGTAGGGCACGTGGCGAAACAGCAGCCCGCGTTCCCGCAGGTCGGCGACCAGTGTTTCGTCGGCATCCTTGAAGAACATCCCACCGACCAACGCGACGTCGTCGCTGAAGTGCCCGTTCGGCTCGACCGGCGACACCACCGGCAGGCCGTACTGACGGCACACCGCGAGGTCCTCGGCGCCGAACGCCGGTGACTGGTGCACCAGCCCGGTGCCGTCAGAGGTCGTGACGTAGTCGCCCAGCACGACGAAGTGCGCGTTCTCGATCGTCACCAGGTCGAACGGCCGCTGGTAGGTCCAGCGCTCCATCTCGCGGCCTGAGTAGTGCCGCAGGATCTCGACGTCGTCGCCGAGCACCTTGGCGACGAGGTCGGCGGCGATGACGAGGCGGTGCTCGCCCGCCCGGACGACCACGTAGTCGACATCCGGGTGCACCGCCACGGCCGTGTTCGAGACGAGCGTCCACGGCGTGGTCGTCCACACCAGCAGGTCTGCCGAGCCGGCCTCCGGTCCGGAGGTCAGCGGGAACCGCACGTAGACCGACGGGTCGGTCACGTCTTCGTAGCCCTGGGCCACCTCGTGGTCGGACAGCGTGGTGCCGCAGCGCGGGCAGTACGGTGCGACCCGATAGTCCTCGACGAGCAGGCCCTTGTCGAAGATCTGCTTGAGCGCCCACCAGACCGACTCGACGTAGTCGGGCCGCATCGTCCAGTACGCGTTCTCGTAGTCGGCCCAGTAGCCCATCCGCTCGCTCATCTGCTCGAACGCGTCGACGTGGCGCTGCACGTTCTCGCGGCAGCGGGCGTTGAACTGCTCGATGCCGTAGGCCTCGATGTCCGGTTTGCCGGTGAAGCCGAGCTCCTTCTCGACGGCGAGCTCGACAGGCAGGCCATGGCAGTCCCAGCCGGCCCGGCGGGGTACCGAGAAGCCCTTCATCGTCTTGAACCGCGGGAAGACGTCCTTGAACACCCGCGCCTCGACGTGGTGGGTGCCGGGCATGCCGTTCGCGGTCGGCGGGCCCTCGTAGAAGATCCAGGACGGACCGTCAGCGGTCTGCTCGAGGCTGCGCTCGAAGACCCGGTCCTTGGCCCAGCGGTCGATCACCTGGTGATCGAGGTCGACGAGGTCGACATGGGCCGGCAGGGCGTCGTACATGGTGCTCCTCGAGTCGATGCTGGGCTGTGCTGCCTCGGACTCGAGGGACGACCCGCTCGCGCGGACCGCGGTACCACCCTCGTTGGCGCGTCCTGCCCTGTGCTGCGGCATCGCGCGCCCGCTTCATTGCTGGCCCGGGTCTAGTAAGGGCGGATCCGCCCGGTTCTTCCGGTGCTCGGAGGTGATTTCGCCGCGGCCCGGCCCCCGGGCTTCCACCGTCCCCGGGTCGCTTCGGTCGAGAGGTTCGCGGCTACTCGTCCTCGTCGTTGCACTTCGATCGTAGCGGCACGCGCGGCTGGAGCCGTACGAATATGGGAGGCCGTGGTTCCGCAATCGCGGGGGGCTCCGGCGCGGCTACTGGCAAAACCGGCGCTCCGGACCATATAGTTGGCCGCCTTTCGAAGGCACGTTGACGAGCCGGCAGGAAGTGCCGTTCACGCAGAGGGGTGGCGACGGCATGGCTGCCGTAGGACGGATCGGACGGGCGCTGCGTCGCGCCGGATCGAGCGCTGCGAAGAAGGGGGCCGCGAAGGTGGCCTCCGCCAGCACGCGCGGTGCCGCGAGCAGGACCGCGGCAAAGAAGGCTCCCGCCAAGAAGGCGGCGCCGGCCAGGAAATCCGCGGCGAAAAAGGCAGCGCCGGCGAAGAAGGCCGTCGCGAAGCGGGCGCCGGCCACGAAGTCCGGCCCGGCGAAGAAGGCCGCTCCCGCAAAGAAGGCCGCCGCGAAGAAAGCCGCGCCGGCGAAGAAGGCGTCGGTGTCGAAGGCGGCGGCCAAGAAGTCGGCTCCGGCCAGGAAGTCCACCGCCAAGAAGGCTGCTCCCGCAAAGAAGGCGCCCGCAAAGAAGGCGCCCGCAAAGAAGGCTCCGGCGAAGAAGGCTCCCGCGAAGAAGGCGACGGCGAAGAGGGTCGCGCCCGCGAAGAAGTCGCCGCCCGCGAAGAAGCCGGCCAAGAAGGCGACCGCCACGAAGGCGGCGCCGGCCAGGAAGAGCGCCGCGAAGAAGGCGGCGCCCGCACAAAAGGCCGTGAAGAAGGCCTCAGCCAAGCAGGCGGCACCGGCGAAGAAGACGGTCGCGAGGAAGACGGTCGCGAAGAAGGCGGCGCCGGCCAAGTCCACGGCGAAGAAGGCGACACCGGCCACCAAGGCGGCCACCAAGGCGGCGGCCAAGAAGACGGCGCCGGTCAGCAGCGCCGCGCCGCCGCCCGCCGCGGCCGCGGTAACGCCGGTTACGGCCGCAGCGCCGGTGCCGGCGAAGTCGCCCGCCAGGGCGCCGGCGAAGACCGCGCCGAACGGCTCGGCGGCCTCCATCTCGGTGCCCAAGGGTTCCGAATGGACCAAGGAGGAGCTGGCCGCCGTCCGGCGTGACCTGGTCGAGCAGCTGGACGAGATGCGCGCCGCCTATGAACTGTCCTTGCAGGATCTCAACGACCTGCAGCAGTCCGGCACCGACGGCGCGGGCGACGATCAGGCAGACGCGGGAAGCAAGACCTTCGAGCGCGAGCAGGAGCAGTCGATCGCGGCGAACCGGATGGATCTGATGACCCAGATCCAGCGCGCCGTCGAACGCATCGATGCGGGTACCTACGGCTACTGCGAGAGCTGCGGGCGCCCGATCCCCAAGGCCCGCCTCAAGGCCTTCCCGATGGCCACGCTCGATGTGGCCTGCAAGCAGCGCGAGGAACGGCGCTGACGTCAATCGCCGTGCCACTTCGTCCGAGCAGGTCGGGATCGGCTGCTTCCGGCGATGCGCGACACTGATCAGGTGACGCCCGCAGACGACGACACCGCGACGCCTGCCGAGGTCGTCGACCCCGCACCGCGCCGTCGGCGCCGGGTCGCGCTCTTCGCGATCGTCGCCGTCCTCGCCCTGGCGATAGACGTCGTCTCCAAGGTGCTCGTCGTGGCCAACCTGCAGCCCGGTGATCAGACGCGCCTGCTGGCCGGCGCGATCTACCTCGACATCGCCCGCAACTCCGGCGCGGCGTTCTCGCTCGGCACCGGGTTCACCGTGATCCTGTCGCTCGTCGCGCTGGTCGTGGTGGCGATCATCGTGCGCACCGCGAGCCGGATGCGCTCCACCGGCTGGGCGGTCTCGCTCGGCCTGATCCTGGGCGGCGCGCTGGGGAACCTGGTCGACCGGATCTTCCGCGCGCCCGGCGTGTTCCGCGGCCACGTCGTCGACTGGATCAGCCTGTTCGGGCAGAATGCCGAGCACTGGCCGATCTTCAACCTGGCCGACTCGGCGATCGTGTGCGGCGCGATCCTGGCCGGTGTGCTGAGCCTGCTCGGCATCGCACTCGACGGTGGTGCCCGCGACGGTGGCTGAGACCCGGCTGCTCCCGGTGCCGGACGGCCTCGACGGACTGCGTCTGGACATCGCGATGTCGCGGTTGCTCGGCTTCTCGCGCACCGCCGCGGCCGACCTGATCGACGCCGGGCACGTGAGCATCGACGGCGCGACGCCGGCCCGCAGCGCGAAGGTGCGCGCGGGGGCGCTGCTCGAGGTGACTCTGCCGGAGCCGGACCGCCCCGTCGCAGCGGCGGAGCCGGTCAACGGCCTGGTCGTGCTCTATGACGACGACGACCTGGTCGTGGTCGACAAGCCGGTCGGCGTGGCCGCCCATCCGTCCCCCGGGTGGACCGGACCGACCGTGATCCAGGGTCTGGCGGCCATGGGCTACCGGGTCGCGACCTCCGGTGCGGCCGAGCGGCAGGGCATCGTGCACCGCCTCGACGTCGGCACCACCGGCGTGATGGTCGTGGCCAAGAGCGAGCACGCCTACTCGGTGCTCAAGCGCGCGTTCAAGGCGCGCACCGTCGACAAGCGCTACGCGGCGCTCGTCCAGGGCCATCCCGACCCGACCAGCGGCACGATCGACGCGCCGATCGACCGGCATCCGTCGGCCCCCTACAAGTTCGCCGTCGTCGCGAGTGGACGGCCCAGCGTGACCCACTACGAGACGGTCGAGGCGTTCCGGGCGGCGACCCTGCTCGACATCCATCTCGAGACCGGTCGCACCCACCAGATCCGGGTGCACATGGCGGCGGTCCGGCATCCGTGCGTGGGCGATCTCACCTACGGCGCCGATCCGGTCCTGGCCAAGCGGCTGGGCCTGACCAGGCAGTGGCTGCATGCCCGCGAACTCGGCTTCGAACGCCCGTCCACCGGGGAGTGGTTGAGTGTGAGCTCGCCGTTCCCGCCGGACCTGCAGCGCGCGCTGGACATTCTGCGCGACGAAGGGTGACCGTCAGTCGTAGCGGGGGGTAGGACGGTAAGCATGACTGCACGCGCTCCGCTCATCGTTGCCTCCAACCGTGGCCCGCTCACCGTCGTTGCCGTGGACGACGGGGACGACGAGATCCGGCGTGGCGGTGGTGGCCTGGTCAGCGGGATGCAGGCGGCGCTGTCGTCCACCCCGGACGCGTTGTGGGTCTGCGCCGCGCTCAACGATCGCGAACGCACGCTGGCCCGGCAGGCCGGCACCGACCGGCTGTCCGACAATCCGCTCGTGGCCGAGGCGCTGGACGGCGACTTCGACGTGCACATGCTCCCGATCGACGCGCCGACCTTCCGCGCCGCGTACAACGGCATCGCGAACTCGACACTCTGGTTCGTCCTGCATCAGTTGTTCGACCTGCCGAAGCAGCCCGCCTTCGACGCGTCGTGGCGCCGGCAGTGGGCGGCCTACGTACGGTTCAACAAGGCGTTCGCCGAGGCACTCGCGAAGGACGCGGCCGAGGGTGCCGCGGTGATGGTGCAGGACTACCACCTGTTCCTCGTCCCGCGCATGCTGCGCGAATTGCGCGACGACGTACGGATCGGCTTCTTCACGCACACCCCGTGGGTGCCCGCGGACTACTTCACCACGCTGCCCGACGACGTGTCCTACGCGGTGATCGACGGCATGCTCGGCGCCGACGTCGTCGGCTTCCACACCCAGCGGTGGGCCGACCTTTTCACCGAGTCGGCGGCGAGCGTGTGCAACGCCAAGCCGACCGGCGTCGGAGTGTTCCCGTTAGGAACCGACCCGGAGGAGATGGGTGCGTTGGGCCGCCGCCGCGACGTCGACAGCGCGCTGCGGACCCTCAACAGCGAGGTCGGTGACCGCAAGGTGATCGGGCGCGTCGATCGCACCGAACTGTCGAAGAACGTGTGGCGCGGGCTGCTCGCGTACCGCGAACTGCTGCGCCGCTACCCGGAGTGGCGCGATCGCGTCGTCCACGTCGTGTACGACAACCCCTCGCGCGAGGACCTGCCTGCGTACCGCGAGTACACCGCGTCGATCGAGCGGCTCGCAGCCGAGATCAACGACGAGTTCGGGACCGATGACTGGACGCCGATCCTGCTCGAGATCCAGGAGGACTATCCGGCCGCGCTCGCCGCACTGCGGCGCAGCGACGTCGTGTACGTGAACTCGGTGCGCGACGGCATGAATCTGGTCGTGCTCGAGGCGCTGGTGCTGTCCGAGCGGTCGCCGGCCGTGGTCATCTCGCGGGAGATGGGTGCTTACGAACTTCTCGGCAGCGATGCGATCACGGTCAATCCGTTCGACGTGTCGGCC
>DASXJN010000072.1:0-30561 GCA_036497365.1 Jatrophihabitantaceae bacterium
TCAGGGACGCGAAGTACCAGCGCTTGCGGGTCTGGATGAAGCGGAAGTCAGACTCGCCGCGGTACATCTTGCGAAGCGTGCCGGCCATCACTGCCCGTCCTTCGGGTTCTTCGGCTGATTGCGTTGCTCCCGCATCCGGGCACGGCGTTGCGCCGCCCGCTCGGCCGCCGAACCGGGTTCCGGCGCCGTGCGGCGGCGAGGCGCCTCGTCATCGGCGTCCTCCGCGACCTCGGGGAACTCGTCGGACGGCTCGTCCGCGGTCTCGTCGATCGGCTCCCCGGCCGGTTCAACCGGCGCGTCCGTCGTTTCCGGCGGTGTCTCGTCGACGTCGTCCTCGGCAGGTGCGGTCGGGGCCGTCGGCCGGCCCAGCACCGCGGTGCCCGAGTACTTCGACTCGCCGGGCGGTTCCTCGGCCGGCGCGTTCGACGTCCGGCGCGGACGTTCGCGCCGCACCGGCTCGTACCCGGGCGCCGGGCCGCTCGCGCGCAGCGCGTCGAGACCGGTGAAGCGGGCCGAGCCGAACGCACTCGAGCGCGACAGCAGCGACACCATCGGGTGCGTGAACAGGAACACCACGATCAGGTCGAGGATCGTCGACAGGCCGAGGGTGAACGCGAACCCACGCACGTCGGCGGTGGTGAAGTAGAACAGGACGGCAGCCGCGAGGAACGACACCGTGTCGGCCGACAGGATCGTGCGCCGCGCGCGCACCCAGGCACGGGGCACCGCAACACGCACAGATCTGCCTTCGTGCACTTCGTCCTTGAGCCGTTCGAAGAAGACCACGAACGAGTCGGCGGTGATACCGACGGCGACGATGAAGCCGGCGATGCCGGCGAGGCTGAGCGTGAAGCTGATCTGCGTGCTCAGCATGACGAGCGCGCCGTAGGTGAGCACACCGGAGACGAGCAGCGAGGCGATCGTCACCAGGCCGAGGGCGCGGTAGTAGATCAGCGAGTAGAGCACGACGAGCACGAGGCCGATGCCGCCCGCGAGCAGGCCCGCCTTCAGCTGCTGGGTGCCCAACGTCGCCGACACCGAGTTGACGTCCGAGGTGCTGAAGCTCAGCGGCAGCGCGCCGTACTTCAGCTGGTCGGCCAGGGAGGTGGCCGTGTCCTGGGTGAAGTTGCCGGTGATCTGCGTGGCGCCACCGTTGATCGCCGAGAGGTTCACCGGCGTCGAGATGATGTTGCCGTCGAGGGTGAACGACACATAGTCGGCACACGGCGTGCTGCTCGCGGCGCAGCTGGTTACGGGCGGAGAGTTCTGGTCGTTGTTGACGTTGTGTGCCTTGGTGTAGTTCGCCCAGGACGACTGGCCGCTGGACTTCAGGGTCAGCTGGACCGACCAACCGAACCCGTTGTTCTGGCCGTTGCCCTCAAGGGCATCGGCCGTGTCGATCTCCTTGCCGGGAACGATGACCGGACCGAGCAAATACGCGTACCGCTGCTTCGTCTGCTCGGTGCCATCGCACGCGACGTAGTAGGTGTTCGGGAGGTCCTGCTCGGTCTGCGCTGCGGCGCAGTTGTAGTTGGTGAGCGCGGACTGCAGCGCCTGGGTGTCGGTCGAGCTGAGGCTCGTCGCATCCGTGTCGCTCAGTGGGACCTTGAAGCCCGCAGCCTTGGCTGTGTCAGCGACGGAGGTCGCCGAGCACTTGGTCGGTGCGGCCGGCGCGGTGCTGGTCGGCGTCGGAGTCGGCGTACTGCTGCCCGAGGGAGTAGTGCTGCCCGAGGGAGTAGTGCTGCCCGACGGCGTGGACGAGGCGGACGGTGTCTTGGACGCCTTGCCCGACGGCGAGGTGCTGCTCTTCGGCTTGCCGCTGCTCTTCGGCTTGTTCAATGGCCTGACCGCGGCGGCCTGGCCCGAGTGCGAAGGGGCCGGCGAGGTGGACGCGGGTGCCGTGCCGCTCGACGAGGCCGGGCCCGATCCGGGCGCGCTGCCCGACGATGACGACGACGAGGCCGACGGGCTGGCGCTGGGTAGCGGCGCCGGCTTGGCGTTCTTCTTCGTCGAGCAGGTCACCGGCACCGGGGCGATGACGACGCCGCGGAAGTTCAGCACCGCGGCCTTGCCGAGGGACTGGATGTCCTGCGAGTTCTGCCCCGGGATCGACACCACGAGCTGGTTGCTGCCCTGGATCTCGACCGTCGACTGGGTGACACCTGTGCCGTTGACGCGGGCGGAGAGGATGTTGCGCGCCTGGTTCATCTGGTCGTGCGTCGGTGTCCCGCCGTTGGGCGGCTTCGCGGTGAACACGACCTCGGTGCCGCCGACCAGGTCGATGCCCAGCTTCGGTGTCTGCCGCGAGCCGAAGAACACGATCGAGTACAGGACCGCGACCAGGGCCAGCAGGGCTAGGAAATAACGCCCGACGCGCAGCGTTCCGGCGGGTGGTGCCACGGGGAATGCTCTCCTCGGTAGGAATTCGCCGACGACGGGCAAGCCTCGGCTCGGGTCGGGCTAGCGGCAGCCAGCGCCGATCCGGTGCATCAGTATGACCGACGTTGCTGGTGGACTCGCGTCAGCCCGGTTCGGACGGCTTCGGTGCGGCGGCGTCGTCACCGGTCTCAGCCATGCCGCGCCGGTAGGTGTCGGACAGCGATGCGGCGTCGCGCAGCGCCGCGGCCGCCCACTTGACCTCGACGCCCGGAGAGATGCTCAGCACCACCGTGCCGTCGTCGTCGTTCTTGGCGACCACCGTGCCGTACAGGCCCGAGGTGGTCATCACCTCGGTGCCCACCCCGATCCGGCTGGAACGCACCATCTCCTCGGCGACCTGCCGCCTCCGGTTCCGGAAGCTGAACAGCAGCATTGCGCCGAGCAGCACGACGATGACGATGTAGGGCCAGGCACTCACGTCCAATTAGGTTACGCGTCGAACAGAGTCGCTCCCCGTGGCTGCGGCCCGGCCAGGCCCAAATGCGCCCAGGCGGCCGGGGTGGCGACCCGGCCGCGGGGCGTGCGCGCCAGCAGACCGGCCCGGACCAGGAACGGCTCGGCGACCTCCTCGACGGTCTCGACCTCCTCGCCCACCGCGACAGCCAGGGTGCCGACACCTACCGGGCCGCCACCGAATCGCCGGACCAGCGCGTCGAGCACGGCCCGGTCGAGCCGGTCGAGGCCGAGTTGGTCGACGTCGTAGACGGCCAGCGCCGCGTGCGCGGTGTCGAGCGTGACCCGCCCATCGGCACGCACCTCGGCGTAGTCGCGCACCCGGCGCAGCAGCCGGTTGGCGATCCGCGGCGTGCCGCGCGAGCGGCTGGCGATCTCGGCCGCACCGTCGGGCTCGAGGGCGACGCCGAGCAGCTGCGCCGACCGGAACAGCACCCGCTCCAGTTCGTCCGGGGCGTAGAAGTCCATGTGCGCGGTGAAGCCGAACCGGTCGCGTAGCGGCCCGGTGAGCAGGCCCGCCCGGGTCGTGGCGCCCACCAGCGTGAACGGCGCCAGGTCGAGCGGGATCGCCGTCGCACCCGGGCCCTTGCCGACGACCACGTCGACCCGGAAGTCCTCCATCGCCATGTACAGCAGCTCTTCGGCGGGACGGGCGATGCGGTGGATCTCGTCGATGAACAGCACCTCACCTTCGGTGAGGCTGGTGAGCAGCGCCGCGAGGTCGCCGGCGCGCTCGATCGCCGGGCCGCTGGTGACGCGGATCGCGGTACCGAGCTCGGTGGCGACGATCATGGCGAGGCTGGTCTTGCCCAGGCCGGGCGGGCCGGAGAGCAGGATGTGGTCGGGCGGTCGCTGCCGCCGCAAAGCCGACTCGAGCACGAGCTGGAGCTGCTCACGCACCTTCGCCTGCCCGACGAACTCGTGCAGGCTCTTGGGGCGAAGGCTTGCCTCTACTTCACGCTCGTCCGGGATGACCTGTGGATCGACCAGATCCTCGCTCGGCTCGCTCATCGGGTTCTGCCCAGGAGCTGGATGGACTTGCGAAGCAGGACGGAGACGTCGGGGGTGTCGCCCGCATCGGCGGCGACGAGGTCGATGGCATCGCCGGCCTCCTTGCCGGAGAAGCCGAGGCCGCCCAGCGCGTGAGCAAGCTGGTCGCGCCACGGCGCGACCGGAGTGATACCCAGCGGCGACGCGTCGGCATCACTGCCGTCGATGGAACCGATGCGATCGCGCAGCTCGATCACGATCCGCTCGGCACCCTTGCGGCCGATGCCCGGGACGGCGGTGAGCGAGGCGTAGTCGGAGGTCGCGATCGCGCGGCGCAGCTCACGGGGTGGGTGCACGGCGAGCATCGTCTGCGCGAGCTTGGGCCCGACGCCGTTGGCGGTCTGCAACAGCTCGAACAGGAACCGTTCGTCGTCGTCGGCGAACCCGTAGAGGGTCAGCGAGTCCTCGCGCACGACCAGGCTGGTGGCCAGGCGCGCCGGCTCGCCGACACGCAGCCGGGCGAGCGTGCCCGGCGAGCATGAGACGGACAAGCCGACTCCGCCGACCTCGACGACAGCGCCGTTCGGGCTGACGGCAGCGACGGTGCCGCGGACGCTGGCGATCATGATTCCTCCAGATGCCGGACGGCGGCGGCCAGCGCAGTGCGCGACGCGTCGGCCTCGGGCAGTTCGAGCTGCTCGCGCAGTTCCAGCGCCCGCGCGAAGTGGTCGCGTGCGTCCGGCCAGTGCCCCTGGTCGTAGTCGTTGTTGCCCGCGTTTTCGTACGTGTAGGCCTCGATCACCGGGCCGAACTGGGCGGCGGCGCCGAGCAGCTCGGTGAAAATCATGTTCGACTCGGCGAAGTTGCCCCGCCATTGCTGCACGTGCGCGAGCCGCAGCCGAGCGGTGTGCTGCTGCGCGCCGTTGCCGACCATGTCGGCCCGGTCGACGGCTCGCTGCGCCTCGGCCAGCGCGTCGTCGAGGTCGCCCAGCACCCGCAGCGAGGCGACCAGTTCACCCCGCGCACGCAGTTCGTCGATCTCGTCGAGCGCGTCGCGCACCTCGGCGCGCAACTGCTGTACGCGGCCGCGCGCCTCGTCCGGATCGTCGAACACCTCGCGCAACGTCTCGGGATCGATGCGGTAGCCGGGCTCGGTCACGGCTTCATCCTCGCCGACCGTGCCGCCGAGGCCGAGGCCAGCGCGCCGGCGAGCCGTGATTGGGCTCCGCCGCGCCACACGTGGCAGATGGCCAGCGCCAGCGCGTCGGCAGCGTCGGCCGGACGGGGGGTCTCGGTCAGCCGCAGCAGCCGGGTGACCATGGCGGCGACCTGGGCCTTGTGGGAAGTTCCCGAGCCGGTGACCGCGGCCTTCACCTCACTCGGCGTGTGCAGCGCGACCGGCAGCCCGGCTCGGGTCGCCGCGACGATCGCCAACCCGGCGACCTGGGCCGTGCCCATCACCGTGCGGACGTTCTGCTGGCTGAAGACCCGCTCCACCGCCACGATGTCCGGGCCGAACCGTTCGATCGCGGCGGTCAACGCGTCGGCCTGGGCGAGCAACCGCTGACCGACGTCGGCGTCGGCGGGCGTGCGCACCACGTCGACCGAGACCAGTGCGAGCGGTCGGCCGGGCGCGCCGTCGACGACGCCGATGCCGCAGCGGGTCAGGCCCGGGTCGACACCCAGCACGCGCACGGAACGCCTCCCGGTGCTCGGTCCGCTCGGTCGAACGGTCGTTCGAACCAGCCTAGGGCGGGGCGCGTCGCTGGCCCGACCGACACGCCGCGCCCCGTACCGTGGCGCCATGTCGATCTACGACCTGGGCCGGCGACGGCGCGTGGTGCGTCCGAGCCCGCTCTTCCTCGCCTTCGTCGCGGTGGCTGCCGTCGGCGGTGTGCTGGCCTGGGTCGAGAAGGACCAGGGGTCCCGGCTGGGCGATCTCGGCGTCTTCCTCTTCGTCCTCGGCGGCTGGGTGGTCTCGCTGTGCTTCCACGAGTTCGCGCACGCCTACTCGGCCTACCGTGCCGGTGACCACAGCGTCGAGGCGCGGGGCTACCTGACGCTGAACCCGTTCAAGTACGCGCACCCGTTCCTGTCGATCATCCTGCCGCTGCTCTTCATCGTGCAGGGCGGCATCGGCCTGCCCGGCGGGGCCGTCTACCTGCACCCGCACAACTTCCGGAGCAAGGCCTCGCAAAGCCTGGCGGCCGCGGCCGGCCCGCTGACCAACGCCGTCGTCGCCATCGTCCTGATCGTGGCCGCGAAGTCGCACGGGTTCACCGACCCGCACATCCGGTTCTGGTCCGGCCTGATGTTCCTCGGTTTCCTGCAGGTCACGGCGGCCCTGCTCAACCTGCTGCCGATTCCCGGCTTGGACGGCTGGGCGATCCTCGAGCCCTATATGGATCCGCGCACCCAACTCGGCGCGGAGAAGATCAAGCCCTGGGGCATGATCATCGTGATCGTGTTGCTGCAGATCCGGTCGACCAACGACGCTTTCTTCCGCGGCGTCTACGACCTGTTCAACGCGATCGGAGGCAGTTCCGTACTCGCCGGCCTGGGTCACGTGTTCTTCGAGTTCTGGGTCAAGAACCCGCTATGACGCCGTCCCGGCGGGCTTTCCTGCTCGGCGGGATCGGTGCGGCGGGACTGGCCCTGGCCGGCTGCGGTCTGCCGGACGGGGTACCGGACAACGGGCCGGGGCCGATGGTCAGCGACACGTTCCATTCGTCCTACCGGCACCAGGACGTCGGCTACGCGATCTCGTACCCGCCGGGCCACAAACCGGGCGAGCAGCTACCCGTACTGGTCACCCTGCACGGTCGCGGCGGCGACCACACCACGGCGTTCCACCGCAGCCTCTACCTCGACCACTACCAGGCCCAGGCCGTGCAGCAGGGCGTGCGCGCCTTCGTGGTGACCGCGGTCGACGGAGGCGACCACGAGTACTGGCACCCGCGCGACGACGGCGACCCGGCGGGCATGGTCGAGCACGAGTTCATTCCGCTGCTCGGCCGGCACGGCCTGCAAGTCGACAGGGTCGCACTATTGGGCTGGTCGATGGGCGGCTACGGGGCGCTATATCTCGCATCGAGGATGGGCGCCGGCAAGGTGTGCGCGATGGTCGCCGAGAGCCCCGCGATCTGGCACCACAGCCGGCAGAGCGTCGAGGGCGCCTTCGACGACGCGGCCGACTGGCATGACGCCACGATCTGGCATCAACAACAGGCGCTGCGCGGCATCGCGGTGCGGATCGACTGCGGGGCGGACGACGGGTTCGCCCCGGTCACCCGGGACCTGCGGGCCTCGTTGCACCCGACACCGGCCGGTGGCATCGAGCCGGGCGGCCACGACTCGTCCTACTGGCGCACCCAGGCTCCCGCACAGTTCCGCTGGCTCGCCCGCCACTTCACCTGACCGAGTCAGTTACTCGGCGTCGACCGCCTCGAGCACCTCATCGCTCACGTCGAAGTTGGCGTACACGTTCTGCACGTCGTCGGAGTCCTCGAGCGCCTCTACCAGCCGGAACACCTTGCGCGCGGCGTCCTCGTCGAGCGGAACCTGCACGCTCGGCACGAACTGGGACTCGGCCGAGTCGTAGTCGATCCCGGCGCCCTGCAGCGCGGTGCGCACCTCGACCAGGTCGCCCGCCTCGCTGATGACCTCGAACGAGTCGCCCAGGTCGTTGACCTCCTCGGCACCGGCCTCGAGCACCGCGCCCAGCACGTCGTCCTCGGACAGCCCGTCGGACGGCACGAGCACGACGCCCTTGCGGCTGAACAGGTACGCGACCGACCCCGGGTCGGCCATCGAGCCGCCGTTGCGCGTCATCGCGGTGCGGACCTCGGACGCCGCGCGATTGCGGTTGTCGGTCAGGCACTCGATGAGCACGGCCACACCGCTCGGCCCGTAACCCTCGTACATGATCGTCTGCCAGTCGGCGCCGCCGGCCTCGGCACCCGAACCGCGCTTGACGGCACGGTCGATGTTGTCGACCGGCACCGAATTCTTGCGGGCCTTCTGGATCGCGTCGTACAGGGTCGGGTTGCCGTCCGGGTCACCGCCGCCGGTGCGGGCCGCGACCTCGATGTTCTTGATCAGCTTGGCGAAGAGCTTGCCGCGCTTGGCGTCGATGACAGCCTTCTTGTGCTTGGTCGTCGCCCATTTCGAATGGCCACTCACGTGAAGTTCCGTCCTGTCACTGGTCGGGTGCCCGACCGTCCATTCTAGCTATCGAGGCATCGCGGCGACGCACGGCGTAGAGCCCGGCGACGCCCACCAGCAGCACCCCGGACAGGCCGGCAAGCTCGTACCAGGCGGTGCCGGTGCGCTGCGGCAACGCCTCGTCCAGCGCAATGAACGCGGACGCGGCGAGCACCGGCAGCACGCACTGCCGCGCCCACCGGATCAGGACCGCGGAGTCGACGCGCGCGTCGATCGGTACGCAGGCGGCCAGCGCGGCGCTCACCTGCAGCACGTACAGCGCGGCGGCCGCTGCGATCGTCCGGTCGACGGGCATGCTGCCCGACCACCCGGCGGCAGCGAGCCAGGCGAACACGAAGCCGATGGTCGCGAACAGGCTGCCGGCCAGTCGAGGCGCGACCACCGCGGCCGCAACGCCGACGGCAGTCACCGCGAACGGGACGGGATGCAGCGCACCCGGCAGGAGCACGAGCGCAATGCCGGCCAGCAGGACGACGGCGCGGATCGCGGCCGGCACGCGCGTGATCATCGCGCGATCCGCGGCGCTGCGGACACCCGGCTGAGCTTGAGCAGCACGGTGTTCAGGCTGCCCGCCCCGTGCCAGGCGACGACCGGCACGCCGGCGTCAGCGAGCCGGTCGATGTCGAAGTCGTGCTGCAGCCGTTGCAGTCGCCAGGCCAGATCGGCACTCGAGCCGGGCGGCCCGGCCGGGACGTGTTCGCCGAGGCTGTCGATGACCAGCACCGGGTGGCCGGCCCGGGCGATCTCGACCGCGAGTTCGGGACGGGCCTGCTCGAGCAGCGGCGTGATCAGGATGACCATGGCGCGCGGCGCTGCACGAGCGAGCAGCCGGGCGACGTGCACCGGTTCGCGGCGGCGGCCGAGGGTCGTGTCGACGTCGAGAAGGGAGTCGACGATCCGGTCCAGGTGCGCACGTCCGGCCGCCGGCAGCACCGTGCGCATGGTCTGCCCGTCGTCGAGGATGCCCACCCGGTCACCGGCGCGCAGATAGTGCTCGGCGATCGCCGCGGCGGCGTGCACGGCGGTGTCGAGGGTGCCGCCGATCTGGGCCGGGTCGTCCGAGTCGGGCGCGAGGTCGGTCGAGCTGTCGACGACGATCATGACGGTCGCGTCGAGGTCGGTGTGCGTGGCGGTCACGTGCAGTTCGCCCGTCCGCAACGAGACCGGCCAGTTGATCCGGCGGAGGCGGTCGCCCGCCTGGAAGGGTCGTACTCCGGCAAGGTCGGTGCCCTGGCCGGGCCGCCGTGACCGGTGCGCGCCGACGACACCGCTGGTGATCGGCAGCGCGTCGGTGACCGAGAACCGGTCGCGGTAGGGCAGGACCCGAACCAGCCGCCCGGTTGCCTCGAGGTCGCAGTAGAACAATCCCTGCGCGGCCCACGCGGTGACCCGCAGCGTGCCGACCGAACCGCGCGACCAACGCCGTCCGACCACGTCGATCTCGGCCGTGGTGGGGCCGTCCTCAGCCGGCGCGACGACCACGTCGCCGGAGTGCTGAGTGGCGATCCACGGCCCTGGCACGAACGACGCGGTCAACGCGTCCGTGCCACGCGGTGTGTCGACACGGGCGACGACTGCCGTGGCCTGGTTCTCGAACAGCGTGCTCGCGGCCGAACGCACGTCGACGGCCAGCCGGCCGGCTCCCGGGCGTGCCAGGTGCACGCCGAGCCAGCAGAGCAACGGCGCCGCCAGCGCGATCAGGTCAGGACGATGCAGCGCGACACCGGCGAACAGCAGCACCAGGCCCGCCCCGCTCGCCGAGAGCAGCGCGACCGTCGGCCGCCAGACTCCGGTCACCGCGTCGGCGTCGGCGTGCCGGAACCGGTCGACGACACCCGCGGCGTCGGAACGTGCGCGAGCACCGAGGTGACGATGTCGGCGGTCGACACGTCCCGCATCCACACCTCGGGACGCAGGGTGATGCGGTGCGCGAGCGCGGCGACCGCGACCGCCTTGACGTCTTCGGGGACGACGTAGTCGCGGCCGGCGATGACCGCCCTCGCGCGCGCCGTGAGCACGAGGGCGAGCGAACCGCGGGGGGATGCACCGAGCAGGACCTGGGACGACTCGCGGGTGGCACGGGTGAGTGCGACGCAGTACTGCTGCAGGCTCGGGTCGACCGAGACCTGCTCGACGGCCTGCTGCGCGCGGAGCAGGCCGGCGCGGTCGGCGACCTGGTCGACGGTCAGCTCCTCACGCGCCCGGTCGATGCGGTTGGCGAGTACCCGCACCTCGTCCTCGGCACCCGGATAGTCGAACGAGACACGCAGCAGGAAGCGGTCGAGCTGTGCCTCGGGCAACGGGTAGGTGCCTTCGTACTCGATCGGGTTCGCGGTGGCGATGACGTGGAACGGCGTCTCGAGGGGAAAGGTCGTCCCCTCGACGGTCACCTGCCGCTCCTGCATTGCCTCGAGCAACGCGGATTGCGTCTTCGGCGGGGTGCGGTTGATCTCGTCCGCGAGCACCATGCCGGCGAACAGCGGGCCGCGGCGGAACTGGAACTCACCGACCCGCTGGTCCCAGACGAACGAGCCGGTGATGTCGGCCGGCAGCAGGTCCGGGGTGAACTGGACGCGCCGGAACGGCAGGCCGAGAGTCTGCGCGAGGGTGCGCGCGGCCAGGGTCTTGCCCAGCCCGGGGCTGTCCTGGAGCAGCACGTGACCGCCCGCCAGCACGGCGGCCAGGACGAGTTCGAGCGCGTGGCGTTTGCCGACGATCGCCCGCTCGACCTGGTCGAGGACGTCGCGGCACAGTGTGGTCACGCCGGCGAGCGCGTCGCGGACCGTGGCCGGCGAGTCGGCATTCACAGGCTCACTCACGCTCCCACTCACAGCGCCTCGATGCGCGCCACCCATTCCGCCAGCTGCTGCTGCGTCGGAACGGTCGTCAGCGGCTGCTGCATCAGCTGCCACAGGGAGCCTCCCAGGAGTTCGCGGGCCGATTCGGGGTCTCGGTCGAGATCGACGGACAGGTGGTGCCGCAGTCGTTGCTCGGCCAGGCGGATCAGCCAGGGCCGCACGCGCGAGTTGAACGGGTCGACCTCGCGCAGGCCGCGCTCGATCGTGCGCTCGACCCGGTGCAGGCCGCCGGACTCGCGGTCGGTGCGCCTGCGGCGCACGTGCGTGGACAGTGACCCGGGTGGCGGGCTGTAGGTCGACCACACGATCGCGCCGACACCGACGAGCAGTCCCGCGATGAGACAGGCACCGGCAACCAGCAACGCGGGGGTCACCGTGTCGGACTGTCGCGCGGCGATGTAGCCGATGACCGCGGCGACGACACCCGCGGCTGCGTACTTCGCAAGCACGCGCGCTTCGCGACGCCGACTCTCGGCGACCTCACGCGTGGACATCGTGCGGCTCCTCCGCCTCGTCGCGCAGGTCGACCATGATCGCGGTGAGCGCGGCACGTGCGGAGACGAGGTCGTCCGGACCCATCCTGTGACGGGAGAACCGCGCCTCGCGGTACAGCTCGGCGAGGGTGCGCAGCGGCGTGCCGCTGACCTCGGTGGCGAAGAAGATCCGCCGGATCGCCTCGTCGGGTGTGTCGGACCGGACCGGCGCGACGCCGGCCTCGGCCGCCGCACTCTGCAGCCGCTGCCAGCACTCGATGATCGAGTCGCTCACCGGACGGTCGGCCTCGAGCTCCCCGAGCGCTTCGTCGACGGCATCGGACATCTGCCGGGCCAGGTCGGCGGGTGCTACGTCGGTCGCGACAACGGTCGTCCGCCGGCGGCGCCGCAGCGCCAGGCGAAGTGCGAGCAGCAGGTTGTACACGGCGCGCAACACGGCGAACAGGACGCCGCAGATGATCACGACGCCAGCTGCGAACAGGAGCAGACTGATGACACTGGTCGCGGCGTTGGGCTTGAAATGGTCCCGCTTCACCGCGGGTTGCCTCGGCAATGTGAGCGTGAGCCCCGGCGGCGGCGCGGCGGTGCCGCCGCGGGCCGCGCGCGAATGACCGCTCGGCCGCACGTGGGCGGCGGCGATGCTCATGACCAGGGCCGCCACCACGACCACGAACAGGCCGGCGACGACGGCGATCGGACGGCGCGAGGGCCGCTCCGTGTCGTCCGAGGTCACCGAGATGTCCGAGATCACCGCGTCAGTCTGCACCAACCGCGCTCAGGCGCGGCCCGCCACCATCGCGCAGAAGTACTCGTGCACGCGAAGATCACCGGTCATCTCGGGGTGGAACGAGGTGGCCAGCAGCGGCCCCTGCCGGACCGCGATCACGTGCCCGGCCGTGGTCCAGCCGAGCGCGGTCGCCTTCGGGCCGACGTCCTGCACCCAGGGCGCGCGGATGAACACCGCGTGCACGGGACCACCGTCGACGCCCTCGATCGTCACGTCCTCCTCGAACGAGTCGACCTGGCGGCCGAAGGCGTTGCGCAGCACGGTCACGTCCATGCCGCCGATCGTCTCGGCGAGCGGCGAGCCGGCCGAGTCGACGCGGTCGGCGAGAAGGATCATCCCGGCGCACGAGCCGTACACCGGCAGGCCGTCGGCGACCCGCTCGCGCAGCGGGTCGAGCAGTTCGAAGGTGCGCGCCAGCTTGATCATCGTTGTCGATTCGCCGCCGGGCAGGACGAGCGCGTCGACCGCGGCCAGCTCGGACGGACGGCGCACCGGCACGGCGGCGCAGCCCGCGGCTTCCAGGGCGTGCGCGTGCTCGCGCACGTCGCCCTGCAGCGCGAAGACCCCGACCGTCGGCTTCGGCAAAGGGAGCTTTACCAGCCGCGCTCGGCGAGACGGTGCGGCTGCGGGATCTCATCGACGCTGATGCCGACCATCGCCTCGCCGAGCCCGCGCGAAACCTTGGCGATCACGTCGGGGTCGTCGTGGAAGGTGGTGGCCTTGACGATCGCAGCGGCACGTTGCGCCGGGTTGCCGGACTTGAAGATGCCTGAGCCGACGAACACGCCTTCGGCACCGAGCTGCATCATCATCGCCGCGTCGGCCGGGGTCGCGATGCCACCGGCGGTGAACAGGACGACAGGCAGCTTGCCGGCCTCGGCGACCTCACGGACCAGCTCGTACGGCGCCTGCAGCTCCTTGGCCGCGACGAACAGCTCGTCCTCGGGCAGGTTCTGCAGGCGGCGGATCTGCTGCCGGATCTGGCGCATGTGGGTGGTGGCGTTCGAGACGTCGCCGGTGCCGGCCTCGCCCTTGCTCCGGATCATCGCCGCGCCTTCGGTGATGCGGCGCAGCGCCTCACCCAGGTTCGTCGCCCCGCACACGAACGGAACGGTGAAGGCCCACTTGTCGATGTGGTTGGCGTAGTCGGCCGGGGTGAGCACCTCGGACTCGTCGATGTAGTCGACGCCGAGCGACTGCAGGACCTGCGCCTCGACGAAGTGGCCGATGCGGGCCTTGGCCATCACCGGGATCGAGACGGCGGCGACGATGCCGTCGATCATGTCGGGGTCGCTCATGCGCGAGACGCCGCCCTCGGCGCGGATGTCCGCGGGCACCCGCTCGAGCGCCATCACGGCAACGGCGCCGGCGTCCTCTGCGATCTTCGCCTGGTCGGCCGTGACGACGTCCATGATGACGCCACCCTTGAGCATCTCGGCCATGCCGCGCTTGACGCGTGCGGTGCCGGTGGTGTGGACGGACTGCTGGTCGGACATGGTCCCGATTCTACGAGCCCCCGGCCAGCTTGCGTCCGCCGCGAGGCCGTCCGCTGGCCATCCAGTGGCCTGCCTGTGGCCTCAGTGACTGTTGATATGTGACTTGCGGGGCGCCAGGACGAACCAGGCGCCGCCGGGGTGCAGGCTCAGCGGCTTGCCGTTGGACGCGAGCTTGAGCGTGGTGCCGTCGGTGACCTTCTTGCGTGACCACTTTCCGTCGAACCGCTTGCCGCCGCGGAACACGGCGACCTTGCCGTGGCCGGTCGTGTGCGTGAACTGGGACGGGTTGCCGAGGACGTCGGTGTCCTGCGGGTGCGGAACGATCCGGCACTTCTGGACGACGACGTTCGGCGTGGCGACGTACTTGCCGTCTGACTCGCGCTGCGCGACGCCGCCGATGTAGCGGACGTACTCATGCAGCTTCGGGCGCCAGCGGAAGTCGACGAGGGTGCCGCCGACGAGCACCTGCACCGACTTGCCGGAGTGGCCGGCCGACGGCGGCTTCTTGCTCCACTTCATCCCGATGCTGTGCGCCCGCGGCGTGTGCACGTGCTTGGCCACCGCATTGATGTTCAGGTCGAGGTTGATGTAGCTCGACGCGGCCCGGCTGACCCGCGAGTAGTAGGGCGCGCCCGCGTCGTTGCTCCAGCTCTTGAGACCGGAGCGGTACATGCGTGGCAGCGAGTCGTGCGCACCGCCGGAATAGGCGGCAGTGATCTTGCCGAACTGCAGGAGCAGGTCGGGGTCGCTCGGCCTCGTGCTCCGCACGTAGCCGACGTGGTACGGGTGCTTGGAACCGAAGATCGCCAGCAGCCGGGTGAGGCCCCCCTCGACCTGCTCCACGTAGACGATGTCGGCCTCGTCGATGTTGACCTGGGGCCGACCGGGCGCCGTGTCGTCGATCTTGACCGAGACCACCGGCAGGTGCGGATGGTCGTGCAGCCCGGTCAGTGGGTCGACCGGGTTCCCCTTGGGTTTCGGGGCCGGCTTGGCGTGGTGCTTCGGCGGCTTGCTCGGGGCCGGCCCACTCCTGGACGGGACGGACGAGGACGGCGCGGGGGTGGCGGCAGGAGTGGTCGGTGAAGGCGTGCTGCTGCCGGTGCAGGCCGTGGCGAGCAGGCCCACGACCGCAGCGGCCGCCAGGGCGGCGCGAGTCGAGTGAGGTGTGCTGGTCATGGCTGGTCCTTCATAGTCGGTTTCCGCTGAGGGATCGGCAGGGCACTAGGCCAATTTTCAGCGCCAAATCTTCAGTACCCGGCTCGGAACTTCCTGATCGGGAAACTACGAGAGCTCGGCGGACCGCTGCTCGATCGGGGTGTCGGGTGGAAGGGTGTCGTCGATGTCGAAGAACCGCGGCAGCTCGGCGTTGCCGGCCAGCCGGAGCAGGCGGGGCATCCGCCGCATTCGCAGCGTACGGGTGTCCCGTACCGCGTCGTTGTAGAAACGCCGCGCCACCTCGACCCGCGCGGCCGCCTCGCGCAGCTCGGCCACCGCATCGGCGCCGACCCGCACAGATCCGCCCGCGAGGTGGGTGACCGCCCGTCCTACCGCGTTCTCGACGGCTTCTCGCCCCGAGCCGGTCGACGTGAGCGCGTCCTGGGCGAGATCCCCGAAGCGGGCTCGCTCGGCTGATGGCAGATCCGTGTCCGGCGACTCGGCCACATGTTGCAGGGCCGCGGCACGACGCACCAGCTGGGCGTCGAGGGCCGCGCGAGCGGCGTCGACCCTGGCATGCAGGCGGTCCAAGCGGGTCAGCGTGAAGGTGACCCACATCGAGAGCAGGATCGCGACGGCGACCGCGAGAATGAGCCAGCCCACCGGAAGCACGCCTCAACTTAACCGGTCGGGCCGCCTCCCGCAGGAAAACCCGCGCCGGCGATCGCCAACTCGTACACCCGGACCACCGCCGAGACCACCACCGCCCAGTCGTAGGGCGCCACCACGCGGGTCCCCTCGGCGACCAGGGTGTGCCGACGAGCGGGATCGTCGAGCACCGCCTCGAGAGCGCCGGCGAGCGCCGCCGGGTCACCCACACCGAACAGCTCCCCCGCCGCCCCGTCGGCGAGCACCCGGCGGAACGCGTCGATGTCACTGGCGACGATCGGTGTGCGCGCCGACATGGCCTCGAGCAGGATCACACCGAAGCTCTCCTGGCCGGTGTTCGGGGCGCAGTAGACGTCGACACTGCGCAGCATGCGGGCCTTGTCCGGCTCGCTCACCTGACCGAGCAGCAGGAACCGGTCGGCGATCGCGCGCGGCAGCCGCTCGCGGAACTCATCGGCCTCGCCCCGGCCGGCGACCAGCACGCGGAGGCCGGGCCGGCGCGGGGCGAGTTCGGCTACGGCGTCGACCAGGACGTCCATTCCCTTGCGTGGCTCGTCGTAACGGCCGATGAACCCGATCGTGCCGCCTTCGGGACCGAGGTCCTGCGGATAGCCGGGCAACGGGTGAGCCTCGGCGAAGTGCGCGACCGCGACGCCGTTCGGAATGACCACGGCGTCGGCGCCGAGATGCTCGACGAGCACGTTGCGGGCCGCGGCGGACACCGCGATCCGTCCGCTCAGCTTCTCGAAGAACGGTTGCAGCACGTTGTCGAACATGGTCAGGAACCGCGACCGCGTCAGGGCCATGTGGAACGTCGCGACGAGCGGGCCGTCGTGGATCATGCACGCGAGCAGCGAGAGACTCGCGGCGGCCGGCTCGTGGACGTGCACCACGTCGAACCCGCCGTCGCGCAGCCAGCGCCGGACTCGCGCTGCTGACAGCAGCCCGAATTGCACGTGCGCGACCGACCCGTTGTACGGGAACGGCACGGTCTTGCCGGACATGACCACGTACGGCTGCAGGCCCGACATGTCCTCGTCGCCGGGCGCCAGGACAGACACCTCGTGCCCGAGCGAGATCAGCTGCTCGGCCAGATCGCGGACGTGCGCCTGTACGCCGCCGGGAGTCTCCCAGGAGTAGGGGCACACGATGCCGATCCGCATCGATCAGCCCGGTTTCGGGCGGGGTGGAAGGTCGGACAACCACAGTTTCTGCAGCATGTGCCAGTCGGCGGGGTGGGCCGCGATCATCTTCTCGAACGAGTGCGCGAGTGACTGCGTCACCGTCGGGACCTGGTCGCGGAGGCGGCCCTCAGGGATCTCGAGCGGTGCCTGGATCACCTGGCCCCAGCCGCCGTCGTCGGTGTACCAGAGGCCGACGGGCATCAGCGCAGCGCCGGTGGTCGCGGCGAGCACCGCCGGGCCGCCCGGCATCCGGGTCGGCTCGCCGAAGAAGTCGACGGGGACCCCGTTGCGCGACAGATCACGGTCACCGAGCAGGCAGATCACCTTGTTCTCGCGCAGCCGCTCGCGCAGCACGTCCAGCGGTGTTCGCGCGCCGCCGGTCAGCGGCAGGATCTCGAAGCCCAGACTCTCGCGGTACTCGACGAACCGGTCGAACAGCGAATCCGGCTTGAGCCGTTCGGCGACGGTGGCGAACGGCCCGGAGTGCGCGACGAGCCACAGGCCGGCGACGTCCCAGTTGCCGGTGTGCGGCAGGACGAGGACTGCGCCGCGGCCACGCTCGAGTGCTTCGTCGATGTTCGCGATGCCTTCGGTGTTCACCTCGGTGGCTTCGACAACCGCACGCTTGTCCATCTTCGGCAGCCGGAAGGTCTCGAGCCAGTACCGCGCGTAGGAGCGCAGCCCGGCACCGACCAGCTCGTCCAACTCCGGTTCGGGCATGTCCGGACCGACGACCCGCCGCAGGTTCTTGCGCAACTGCTGGGCGCCCTTGCCGTTGCGGACGCTCGCCGCGTCGGCGACCGCGGCGAACGAACGGCGCGCCAGGCCCGAAGGCGCCGACTTGACCAGGCCCCAGCCCGCGGCGTAACCGAGGTCGACCGCGCGCCCGCGAACCCGATCGAGCATCAGGGCCGCACCGTCTGCGCCGGATCGGCCGGCGCCGGGTTCGTCCTGTCGCGAGATTGCCGGTAGACGGTGACCATCCGCTGCCCGACCGTGATCGTGGAGGCCGCGACGAGCAGCCAGAGCGCGGCCGCGAGGACGAACGGCACACCCAGCCCGTCCAGACCGGTGCCGACCAGCACCACGATCAGCCGCTCGGCCCGCTCGGCGATGCCGACCGTCGCGTTCATGCCGGCCGCTTCGGCCCGCGCCCGGATGTAGGACGTCAGCGACCCGATCACCAGGCACAGCAGCGCCGCGAGCAACAACCACGGCTGGTCGTGTCGCCCGAAGTACCACGCCAGCGCTCCGAACACAGCGGCGTCGGCCAACCGGTCGCAGGTCGAGTCCAGCACTCCGCCGAACGGGCTTCCCGTCCCGCCGGCACGGGCAACCGCGCCGTCCACCAGGTCGAACATCACGAACGCCCAGATCACCAGCGTGCCGACAAAGAAATCGTGCATCGGGAAGAACACCAGCGCGGCGGAGACGGAGCCGACCGTGCCGGCGACGGTCACGGCATTGGGGGTTACTCCGGCCCCGGCGAGCCGTCGACCCATCGGATCGAGTGCCTTGGAAAACGCGGCGCGGGTATGAATGTTCAGCACGCTTCGAGTCGGTCCACTTCGGTCGGCCGAACGGGTTCGGCGGCGGTCCTCGCGGGTTGGACGCCCAACGATATCGGCACCGGAATGCATGCCGGGCGCGAAGGATCTTCGGCGATTGCTTGTCCCATCACTGCGCGCGGGTGTCGAATGCCAGAACGGAGATTTCGTCCGGAGATCATCTGGAGGCCGCACGAATGTCGACTAAGAAGGCCGGACCCCGCGCCGGAGCCGCGACGATCGACACCGCGGATCGACCCGAGAAGATCCGTAACGTCGCCCTCGTCGGGCACTCCGGCGCAGGAAAGACCACGCTGGTCGAAGCGCTGCTCGCGGCCACCGGCGAGATCGGCCGGGCCGGGACGATTCCGGACGGCAGCACGGTGAGCGACCACGACCCGGTCGAGATGGCCCAGCAGCGCTCGGTCGCACTGTCGGTGTGCCCGCTGCACTGCGGCGACAGCGACGACGTCGTGGTGAACCTGCTTGACACCCCCGGCTACCCCGATTTCACCGGTGAGCTGCGCGCCGGACTGCGCGCGGCCGACGCAGCGCTGTTCGTCGTCTCCTCCGCCGAGGACATCGACCCGATCACCGTCTCGCTGTGGGAGGAATGCGCTGCGGTCGGCACTCCGCGCGCGGTGGTCATCTCGCGGCTTGACGCGCCGCGTGCCGACTACCGCGGCACACTCGCCGAGTGCCAGCGGCTGTTCGGCGGCCCGGACGGGCAGGACGTCCTGCCGCTGTACTCGCCGATCGGCGGTGGCGCCGGCGAGGCGCCGCACGGGCTGGTCGGTCTGCTGTCGCGGACGGGCTTCGACTACGGCGCCGGCTATCCGCCGAAGGAGTCCGCCGACCTCGTCAGCCAGATCGACGCGGAGACCGAGCGGGGCGCGCTGATCGAGGCGATCATCAACAACAGCGAGGACGAAACGCTGCTCGACCGCTACCTCAACGGCGAAGAAATCGGCATCGAGGTGCTCATCGACGACCTGGAGACAGCGGTCGCGCGTGGCACGTTCTACCCGGTGTTGCCGGTGTGCGCGACCACCGGGCTGGGCCTGGCCGAGGTGCTCGAGGTGCTCTCCGGTGCCTTCCCGTCGCCGGTCGAGCTCGACCCGCCCGCGGTCACCGCGGTGGACGGGGCGGCAGCCAAGGCGGTGTCGTGCGACCCGTCCGGAGAGCTGCTGGCCGAGGTCGTGCGCACCTCGGTCGACCCTTATCTGGGCCGGTTGTCGATCCTGCGGATCTTCTCCGGCACGCTGACCGCCGAGACGGCGGTCCACATCTCCGGGCACGGCGGTGGCGAGCGGGGTCATCCCGATCACGACACCGACGAGCGAGTCGGCCAGATCTTCTCCCCGCTGGGCGCCACCCTGCGTCCGGTGGACCGGGCCGTCGCCGGCGACATCGTCGCGATCGGGCGGCTCGGCACCGCCGAAACGGGCGACACGCTCTCGGCCAAAGCGGCGCCGCTGCTGATCGAACCGTGGGACATGCCCGAACCACAGCTGCCGATTGCGGTCGAAGCGGCCACACGCGCCGACGAGGACGCGCTGGCGAAGGGCCTGGCCCGGCTGACGGCGGGCGACCCGACCGTGCGGGTCGAGCGGCACAAGGACACCGGCCAGCTGGTGTTGTGGTGCCTGGGCGAGGCGCACGCCGACGTCGTCCTCGAACGGCTGCGGGCCACCGGTGCACACGTCGAGACGGTGCCGCTGCGGATTGCCCTCTGCGAGACCTTCCTCGCCGAGGCACACGGGCACGGCCGGCTGGTGAAGCAGTCCGGCGGCCACGGCCAGTACGCGGTTTGCGACGTCGTGGTGACACCCCTCGACCGCGGTGCCGGCATCGTGTTCACCGAGAAGGTGGTCGGCGGGGCTGTCCCGTCGCAGTTCATCGGTTCGGTCGAGAAGGGCGCCCGCGCGCAGCTCGAGCTCGGCCTGGACAACCAGCACATCCCGGTGGTGGACGTGATGGTCACCCTCGTCGACGGCAAGGCACACAGCGTCGACTCGTCCGACGCGGCCTTCCAGACCGCCGGCTCGATGGCGGTCAAGGACGCCGCGGCCAACGGCAAGTGCGCGCTGCTCGAACCGCTCGCGGCACTCGAAATCACCGTCCCGGACGCGCATGTCGGCCCGGTCATGTCAGATCTTTCCGGCCGTCGTGGCCGGGTCACCGGAACGGTCCCGGACGAGAGCGCGCCGCTCGGCATGGAGCGCACGATCATCCACGCCGAGGTGCCCGACGCCGAACTGGTGCGCTATGCGATCACGCTGCGCTCGCTGACTGCGGGCACCGGCCGCTTCGAACGCAGCTTCGCCCGGCTCGAGGTCGTCCCGGCCAACGTGGCCGACTCCTTGCGCGCCCCGACCAGCTGACCATTGCCACTGCGAGCTCATTGACCTAGGTTTGCGCCACCGGTGTCTTAGCTGTGCCGGTCGTGTGGGAGGGGACCTCATGAGCGCAGTCTCTAGGCGTGCCTTGCTGTCCGCGGGCGGTGTTGTCGGAGCGGCCGGCGTACTTGGGATGGGAGCGGACGCGGCGCAGGCCGCTCCTGCTCCGCGAGCAACCTTCGGCTTGCTCGGAGCGCAATTGCGCATCGTGGGGCCGCAGGCGCGAGCCTGCGTCGGTGACTCGATCACGGTGCGCGGCGTGCTGCACCGCGTTGCCCGCGGCCCTGCGATCGGGACGGTGTTCAAGACGGGGACCGTGCTCGGGACTCATGAGACCTCCGATTCACTCGCCAGCGTCGAGTCGCACCTGTTCCAGCTCGACGACGGGACGATCACCGGCACCGGAACGGTGACCGACGAGGGCGTCGGAGCCTTCACCATCACCGGCGGATCAGGCCGCTATGCCGGTGCGCGCGGCACCTATGTCACGCGCCAGTGCGCCGACCACAGCGGTGGCGGCACCGCGGAATACACCTTCATCCTGCGCTGACCGCGGACCGAAGACGTCGGGAGGATTGTCGTGAGCAACGCCTATCTGGTCATCACCCTGTCCAATGGAACGCTGCTGAAGAGCGAGTACCAGATCGACTTCGTGAACAACCAATACATGCAGAACCCGTTCCCGGGCCGCCCTGCGCTGAAGTCGGACCAGAATCCGCTCTTTCCGCTCGCAAGCTTCAACCTCGGTGTCTCGACCGACGTCGGTATCGGTTCGCAAAACGGTCCGCAAGCCGGCAAGCCGCACTTCAAAGACCTCGCGGTCGCGCGCATGCTCGACATCGCCACGACCACGCTGTTCATCGATCTCGTCAGCGGTGACTCGGTCAAGTACGCCGACGTGTTGCTGACCAAATCGGCCGGCGGAAACGGCGTCGGGGCGGTGTTCAGCGCGTTCGGGCTGGGCACTGTGCTGTTCAGCTCGCTGCAGTGGAGCGATGACGAGGAGGCGACGCGGGAGTCGGTCTCGCTCTTCTACCGGAAGCTCTGGACGGCGTATCGGGTGCAGAAACCGGACGGTAGCTACGCGTCGTGGACGGTGAAGGGCTGGGACCGGCTCAAGAACGCACCCGCCTGATCGCTTCGAGCCATGACACTCATCCCCTACCTGCTCATCACCGCGGCCGACGGGACGCTGATGAGCAGCGACGGCCCCCAGCCGTACACCATTCCGTTCGACACGACTCCGTTGCCGGACCGCCCATCCGTGTCGTCGGCGCCCACGCCGTTCTTCGCCGTCGAGGACTATCACTGCGCGACCGCTGAGCAGTTGAGTGCCGGCGGTAGTCCCGACGCGCCTCCGACGTTCACTCCGCTGTCGGTGCGGCGCGGAGTCGATCGCGGCACCACGACCTTCTTCCGCGACCTCTGCGCCGGCGCGCGGCTGAAGTTCGTCGATCTCGTCCTGCTGCACGACGGTCCCGGCGAGATCGAGCACAACGAGCTGCAAACGGCCATCGGACTCGACATCGTCCTTGTCTCGAAGCTGGCATGGGCCGGCGACGTCAGCTCCGACGACGGCCTCGCCGAGGTAACGGCGTTCGACTATCAGCGGATCTGGGTGGCATATACGGTGCTCGACCAGCACGGCGGCAACACCGGATACACGGTGCGTGGCTGGGATCGCGCCCCCGGGCCGTGACCCTCAGCGGTCCGGGCCGGCCCCTTGGTGTTGATCAAGGACGACGTTCGAGCACGCGGAATCCGAACGGCGCGACGGTGACGGCTCCGTACCCCGGCACCGAGGTGGTGCGGCGGCGTTCGGTGAGGTTGCTCAGCACAGCTGAACCCGGCGTGCGCAGCACCGACACGCGTGGGGTGAGAAGTAGCGCGTCGAGCTTGCCCCGGCTGCCGGTGAACCTCGCGCTGATCGCGGTCGCTCCGGCCGCGAGCGTGCCGACGCGAACGGGCACCAGCCGCCCCGGCACCGCGGAGGCACCTTGCGGTGCCCCGCCACCGAAGTCGATCGCGCCGACGCCGTCGAATCGTGCCTTGGCCGCGCGCCCCGGGAGCCGGTCGACGACGGCGGTCACGATGCGCGGCCGCGGATCGGCAGGCACCGTCCAGGATGCCGTCGAGCTACCGCTGATCGCCAGGTACTTGCCGCCGCTCCAGGCCGACTCCGCTGAGGACGCCGGATCGGCGTCGGCGACCTGGGCAGAACCGGTGACGGTCGCCGCCTCACCTTCCACGACAGTGGCGCCGCGGCGGGCGGTGACCGCCGCGCTCTGCTCGGCGATGCGTGCCACCGCCGGATGTGCATCCAGCGCGAGCATCGACAGCAGGCCGTGGATCGTCGACTCGGCGCCGGAGTTGCGGTTCAGCGTGCCGTCCGCGGCCACGCCGTCGTCGGTCACACCGGTGGCCGGGTCGTAGGTGGCGACGCCGGCCGGATTCTGGCCGAAGTACCAACCGGCGAAGACGCCGGCCAGGCGGCGCAGCTTCGTCGAGTCCTCGACCCGGGCGACCGCGAGCAGCGATTCGACGCGCGAGTCGACGCCGTAGGCGATCTGCGAACCGTCGGTCGGCGCCGGGGTGAGTCCGTTGATCGGTCCGTACTCCGTCAACAGCGCCGGGCTGAACTGCCGTGCGTCGCGAGCGGCTGGGCGCGCGAGGCTCGGGTCACGCAGGGCGGTCGAGGCCTCGGCCAGGGCTGCCGGAGTCAGCGAGGCCCACGCGTGCCAGGAGGAACGAGACGTTGCGGACGGCAGGATCGCGCCCCCCGGCCAACTCCGGCCGGCGGGCGTCCCCAGGTCGGCGATGCCGGTGGCCAGCTCGTCCAGCGCTGTGCGCGCACCCGGGCCACCGGCTCGCACGTACGCGCTCAGGCCGAGCACGGCTTCGGCGCTCGCGTCGGCACCGCCGGCGATCAGCCAGGCCGGCGTGCGGGCGCCGTCCGCGTGCAGGTACTGGCCGAACCGCGACAGCGAGTCACGGCGCAGCGCGCCGATCGCCAACCGCATTCGGGTGCGCAGGAAGTGCGCGAACGCGGAGTCATGACCGGCGAAGTCCGCATACCCCTCACCGAGCGCCCAGATGGTGCGCGCGAGCCAATACGAGTTCGCCGAGTCGGACGGATCCGGGTCGTCCTTCGGATCTGCGCTCGGGTTGATCGTGCCGTCGGGCTGCATCCAGAGCACGACGTTGCCGCGGTTCGGTCCGCTGTCGGTCTGCAGGTAGGTCAGCCCGCGCAAGAGCGCTCGTGCCTTCGCCTTGCTCTGCGCGTCATCGAACTGCTGCCAGTGCCGCAGATACACGACCGCGGCTCGCGCGATGTCGTCGGCGTCGAACGCGCCCTGCCCGTAGGTGTCGGTCGCCGAGTCGTAGTCGCCGCCGCCGACCCGGGTGAAGCTGCCGTCGTCGTTGTGCGTCGCGTACACCCACAGCACGCCGACGGACGGATGCGCGTCGAGCCGGTAGGTGGTGTGCCGGTTCTGGTCCGGCGGCGTCACCGGCGAGGTCAGGAAGTCGAGGTGCGCGAGATTGGTCAGTGGCGCGGCAGGCTGGCGGGCGACGGCTGGGCCGGGTACCGCGACCAGCCCGGCCGCAAGCACCGACGCGGCCACCGTCGCGAGTGCCTTGCCGATTCTCACGACAGGTCCAGACGTGCGACGCCGATGGCGGAGTCGGCCATGCCGTAGAAGACGTAGTGCGTGTCACCGATCTTCTCGATCGCGGTCGGGAACACCACGTTCGGCACGATGCCCGCGGTCTCTTCCGCAGTCGCGGGTTCGAGCAACGGCGTGGCGGAGCGCGCGAGCACCAGGGACGGGTCGTCCCGGTCGAGCAGCATCGCGCCGGCGCAGTAGCGCACGCGCTGTTGCTGGTCGAAGCCCTGCACGAGTTCACCGGTGACGCCGTGGTGGATCAGCAACCAGCCGCCGTCCACCGCGAGCGGCGGTGGGCCGGCGCCGATCTTGAGTGCCTCGAAGTCGTACTCGGGCATCGCGACGAGGCGGTGCTGCTGCTGGTGCACGAGTGCGGACGGGTCACCGGCGACGTCGTCGACCGGGATGTAGCTGATCCAGATGCCCGGGCGGTCGTCGGTGATCCCTGCCGGCAGGTAGGTGCCCTCCCCCGGCCGCACCCACGAGAGGTCCCACATCGGCCGGTGCAGCATCGCGTAGGCAGCTCGACCGTCCGGTGCGGTGACGGGCTCGGGGAAGAACACGCAGTCCTTGTTGGGAAACAGGTTCAGATCGGTGTCGAGATCGGCCTGGTAGTCGAAATGGATCGGGCCGTGACGCGTCCAGGTGCGCAGATCGGTCGAGGTCGCCAGGGCCGGCTTCGGACCGAGCGGGCCGTAGGCGACATACGTCATCACGTGCACACCCAGCGAGGGGACGAATGTCGTGCGCGGGTCCTCGACGCCGCCGTGGTCGTTCGCGCGCTCCCAACCGGCGCCGGGTACCAACACGACGTCCTCGCGACGCACGCCGACCGGGCGACCGTCCTCGACGATCACCTCGGCCAGGCCGACACGGGACACGTTGCCGACCTCGACCAGGCGGGGCAGCAGCCACAGCCGGCCGTCGGCGTCGCGGCCGCTGGCGGGATTGAGCACACCTTCGGCCTCGAGCGGGTTGGCTTCGTCCGGCGTCATCACCACCCCGAGGCGGGTCAGCGTCGCGGGAACTGTGGTCGAGACGGTCACTCTTAGCCCTTCACTCCGGAGCCCAGATCACTGGACACGAACTTGCGCTGGAACAACACGAACAGGACGATCGCGGGCGCAGCCAGCACGCACGCGCCGGCGAGGATCGCGCCGAACGGGTTGTGCGCCGTCGCCGCTGCGGTGGTGATGTAGTTCGACAGCGACACGGCAAGCGGCTGGAGGGACTGCTTCTTGGTGATCAGGAACGGCCAGAGGAACTCGTTCCACGGTCCGATGAAGGTCAGCAACGCACCGGTGAGCAGTGCTGGTTTCACCAGCGGGATCGCGACGCTGCGCAACAGCCGCCACTCACTCGCGCCGTCGATCCGCGCCGCCTCGAACAATTCCTCGGGCAGCTGCAGGAAGTACTGCCGGAACACGAACACTGCTGTCGAGTTGATCGCGAACGGCGCGATCATCCCGAGGTAGTTGTCGGACAATCCGTAGTTCCTTGCGACCAGCACGTAGATCGGGATGATGAGCAACTGGAACGGGACGGCCTGCAACAGCAGCATCACCGCGAACAGGAATCCCCGGCCCCGGAAATGCAGCCGCGCCAAGGCGTACCCGGCGAGGGTGCCGAAGAACAACGTGCACACCACGACACCGGCGGTGAAGATCGCCGAGTTGAGCAGCGACTGCGGCAGATCGATCGCAGCGTTGATGCGCGAGTAGTTCTCCGTGGTCCAACCGAGCGCGCCCGGGATGAGTCCCTTGATCGATCCGCTGCTCTGCGACGAGAACGAACCGACGACCATGTAGTAGAAGGGGAACAGGAACACGATCGCGCCGATCGTGAGCAGCAGGTACCGCCACCACGAGGCGGACGCCCTCGGCTGGGCGAACTCTTGTTGTTCGTCCTCGGTAGTGGTCTCTCGGTCGAGTAGTGCAGTCATCGCCGCCTCCTCAGCCGCGCTCGAACAGTCGTTGGATACCGGCGATGATCAGCACGCCGATGACGAGGACGACGCCGATGGCGGCCGCCACGTCGGGACGGTTCTGCTCGATGCCGAACTGGTACATGAGCAGCACCGGTGAGGCCGACGCGCCGTCGGGACCACCGCCGCCGGTGAGCAGGTAGGGCTCGGTGAACAGGTTGGCGCCGGTGACGATGGCGAGCAGCACGACAAGCGATGTCGCGTGCCGTACGCCGGGAATGGTGACGGCCCGGAACTGCCGCCACCAGGACGCGCCGTCGACTGATGCGGCTTCGTACAGCTCCCTGGGCACGTTCTGCAACGCGGCGAGATACAACAGGATGAAGAAGCCGAGCTGTTTCCACGTGACGAAGCCGGCGATCGACGGCATCGCCCAGTTCTCGTTGATCAGCCACGACGGAGTCGGCGCCAGCGGTCCGAGCAGCTGATTGACCAGGCCGTCGCTGCGGAACAGGAACAGCCACACACCGACGATCGCGACGCTCGCGGTGACGTACGGCAGGTAGTACGCCGTGCGGAACATCGTCCGTCCGCGGAACTTCGAGTTGAGCGCGGACGCGAGGATCAGCGACAGCGCCACTGTCAGCGGCACGTTGATCACCAGGAAGATCAGGATGTTCCAGAACGACTGTTGCACCTGGCTGTCGCCGAGCGCTTCGCGGTAGTTGTCGAGGCCGACCCACGGCCGCGGCACTTCGACCCCGGGCGCGGTGAAGATGTAGCGGTGGAACGACATGTAGACCGCTAGCCCGAGCGGGTAGGCGAAGATCGCCGCGATGAACACCACGTAGGGCAGCACGAACAGCATGCCGATCGGGCGCCGGCCGACGAGTCGGTTCCGCCACGTTGTTGCTTGCGTCATGATCAGCTCCTCACTTCTGGACGAGGATGTCGTCGACGCTGTGGGCGGTGCCGGCGAGCGTGCTGTCCACTCCGGCGTTGCCGAAGATCACGCTCTTCTCCCATGCGTTGCGGAACGCCTGCCAGATGTCGACCGAGTTGGGCACGTTCGGCACCTCGACGACTCCCGCCGCGAGCTTGGCGAAGGTCGCGTAGGCCGGATGCGACTTGAAGTAGCTCGCATAGGTCGTCTGGATGTTCGTCCGCATCGGGATCTGCCCGGTGATGTCGAGGAACTTGCCGTCCTGCGCCTTGCTCGTCGTGTACTTGAGGAAGTCCCATGCGGTGAGACGGTGCGTGCACGACGCGTACATGCCGACGTTCTTGGCGTCGCTGAACGTGTACGGGCTCGGCTTGCCGTCCTTGGTCGGCACGGGCACGACGCCCCAGTCGACCTTCTTGTAGACGGCGATGGCCCACGGCCCGACCGTCGACATGGCCGCGACTCCGTCGGCGAACGCGTCGCCGTTGTAGGTCTCCTTGCCGGCCAGGTTGTCGGCGTAGAGCTCGTGCCAGAAGTTCGCGACGTCGCGGCCGGTTGCGTCGTCGAAGGTCGCCTTCCCGTGTTGGATGAGTTGGGTGCCACCGCTCTGCGCGATGTACATCGGGTAGAAGTCGTACCAGGACTGGAAGAAGTCGGTCGCGGGTGACGGATAGATCGCGTACTTCGCCGCGTGTGTCGAGACGATCTTCTTGGCGGCGGCGATGAAGTCGCTGTAACTCGACAGGTTCGGATGATTCGGGTCGAGGCCGGCCTTGGCGAACAACTTCTTGTTGTAGAAGATCATCACCGGGTTCGACTTCCACGGCAGCTGGTAGAAGTTGCCGTCCGGACTGCGGTACTGAGCGGCCTGCTTGCCGGTGCGTTGCTGGATGTACTGACCGGCGCCCGGGAACTGGTTGAGCGGGACGAGCCCGCCGATCTGCTGGAACGACGGCACCGACGCAGGCGAGGTGTTGTAGATCAGGCACGGTTCCGTGCCGGCGATGATGCCGGCCTGGATGACTGCCTCGGACGACTTACCGGTCGGGATCTCCTGCCCGGTGACCGGTTGGTCGGGATGCGTGGCGTTCCAGGCCTTCACCGCCTGCTTGCCCCACTCGACTTCCTGCGGGTTGTTCGAGTACCAGATGGTGATCGGACCGCGCGACGTGCGGGCCGTACCGGCGTTGACGGGCTGCACGGTGCAGGCCGACAGCGCCGTGGCCGCGAGCAGCGCGGCCGCTCCGGCGGCGAGCAGGGTTCTCATCGGGGTGGTGCTCCCTTCCGTGCTTTCGACCGCGCCGGTGGCGCGGCGACCGACGCGCGGACGACCATCCGGGCCGGCTCGAGATCGATGTGCTGCGGCGCGCTGCCGCCGGTCGCGGTGAGCAGTTCGACGGCCACCCGCTCGCCCCACTGCGCGACGGCGGTGCGGACGGTGGTGAGCGGCGGCTCGATGTGGTGCGCCAGTTCGGTGTCGTCGAAGCCGGTGATCGAGATGTCGCGTGGTACCCGCAGGCCGTGCCGCTGGAGCACGGCGAGGCCGGCAATGGCCATGACGTCGTTGGTGTACGTGATGGCGGTGGGCCGTTCGTCCGCCTGAAGCAACTGCTCGGTCGCGCGCGCGCCGGCTCCTGCACTGAAGTCGGTGTAGACACACGCGCCGCGCGGCAGGCCGGCGGTGTCGAGTTCGTCCGCCCACGCGTTGCGGCGGTGGCGCACGTGGAGGTAGTTCCGCGGGCCGGTGACGTGCGCGATGCGCTCGTGCCCGGCGGTGACCAGACTGCGCACCACCTCGCGCATGCCGACGACATCGTTGACCGAGACCGAACCGACCCGCCGGTCACCGCCGATGCGATCGGGACGGCCCAGGGTGATCGCGGGCAGGCCAAGGTCGGCCACCAACCGCGGTCGTGAGTCGTGCACGCGCAGGTCCGGCAGGATGACGCCGTCCACGCGCTGCTCGGCGGCCAGCCGCTGGTAGGTAGCCAGCTCCGAGTCGGTGTCGGGCACGACGGTGAACAGCAGCGATCGTTCGTGCGCGACGAGGACGGTGTTGACTCCGGACACGAAGGCCGGGAAGAACGGATCGGCGCCGACCAGTTCGGTGCTGCGCGCCAGCACGAGGCCGAATGCGAACGAGGTCGACCGAGACAGCGAGCGGGCCCGATGGCTGGGCTGCCAGCCGAGTTCACCGGCGACCTCGAGAATGCGGCGGCGCGTCGACGCGGCGACACCCGGACGATCGTTGAGCGCGAACGAGACGGCCCCCGCGGACACACCGGCCCGTGCGGCGACATCCGCGATCGTGACTCGTCGTGCCGAACCGGGCATTTCTCCACTAAAGCGCTTTAGTGCGAAACGGTCAAATTCGGACGGCAGCAATATGTCGCCAGCGGTCGAATTCGGTGCTGCGCTGCCATACGATTCGCGAGCTCAAGATCAAACTCGCGCGAAGGCACACGATGCACACCGACCGGCCTTACCAGTTCGCCCCTCCCGGGTATCCGCAGTACCCGTTCGTCGCTCCGCCACAGCCGGGCCCGACCACGTCCTTGCGCACGCGCGCGACGATTGCGCAGTTGGGGTTGGTGTTGACCCTCATGGCCGACGTGTTCGTGCTGTGGGCGCTCAACGGGCGGCGCACGCTGGTCGGACACCTGATCGACCACGACGGCACGATCTCCCTCGCCGATGCCAACGTCAGCGACCATCGAGTGCGCGTAGCCGCGGTCGTCCTGTTGGTGGTCACCATCGGCTCCGCGATCACGTTCACTGTCTGGTTCTGGCCGCTGCGCCGCAACGCGGGCATCTTCTCGCCGACCGGTCAGCGGCGTTCGCAGGGCTGGGCATTCTGGGGCTGGATCTGCCCGATCGTGTCGTTGTGGTTCCCGCTGCAGATCGCGATCGACGCATGGCGATCAACACCCGGCAAGAAGTCCGGCGGGATGCATCTGCTCGGCTGGTGGTGGGCCAGCTATCTGCTCTCCTTCCTCGTCTGGCGCGTCGGCAGTAACGGCGGACCGGACACCCTCGACGAACTGCGGGTGAACACGAACCTCCAGATGGCGAGTTCGCTGATCGAGATCATCGCCGCAACGCTGGCGATTCTGGTGGTGCGCCGGCTCACGGACAACAACGACGACTACCGGACCGTCCTGCTCAAGGCGCCGCGACCGCAGGCCGGGTGGGCCGGCGGAGCGCCGCCCACCTACCCCGGTCAGCTGCCCGGTTATTACGGTCAGCTGCCCACCAACGGGCAGCTACCCACCTACGGGCAGCTACCCACCTACGGGCAACTACCCACCTACGGGCAACCTCCGAACTACGCCCC
>DASXJN010000073.1:0-8863 GCA_036497365.1 Jatrophihabitantaceae bacterium
GCTCGCCGTTGTAGCAGTCGAGCATCAGTCGCTGCGGATCGTTGCGCGTGATGCTGATCAGGGCCGCGCCGCCATCCGCCGCGGTACAGGGATTCGCGCGCCGCACGAATCTGTGCCCGCGGTCTTCGCTCACGAGCAGGCGACCGAGACGTACCGGGTGAGGCCCATCGTCACCGGTCCGCAATAGCGCAACTGCGTCGCTGCTGGTGGCGACGTCGGCTGATCGGTCTACCGTGCCGGCCTTGACGCCGAGCCGGGTCCAGTGTGTGCTCCCAGCGCGCGATCGGAACACATGTTGCCGGCGATGTTCAGTCGCCGCGGTGAGCGCGTACACCACCCCAGCGCCGTTGCTCATCGACGTGAGTGCGGGTAGCGCGGCGGGCCGCCACGTCCGTCCGGCGTCGACCGTGGTCAGCACGCAATCGTCGGTGCGGTCGAATTTCACGAACAGGTATCCGATGCGTCGGTCGATGAAGTCGAGATCGACCTCGCCGTCCACCACGCCAACATCACGACCTGGCACCCGCAGCACCGAGGTCATCGTCCGCCAGTGCCTTCCACCGTCGTCCGTGCGAGCGATCCGCGCGCACCCCCGACACGTTCCCGGCAACAGCGCCCAGCCACGCAGCGCCGAGACGAAGCTGACCGCGTGCGGCCCGGCGAATCCGCCGGCCTTGTCCGATCGGCGCCAACCGGCCGACGGCGCGGACGGCACTCCCTGCGGTGCAGGCGTTGTGGTCGAAGCGCGGGCATTCGGCGCCGTCGACGGCCTTGTCGCCGATGTCGGTCGAGAACCGGTGCACGCCGAGGCGGAGAGCACCAGCACCAGAGCCGTGGCAACCGTCCCGCGTGCCATACAGACCTGACGTAATCAGTGGCCGTTCCGTTGCGCATTTGGCCGTGCTGCAGAGCGACACGCCGCAGCGGACCCTGCACAGGGGCCAAATGCCGCGAAGCGGCGGTCAGCGGCGCCACCAGGGGCGGGTCTGCGCGGCCCACACCTGCTCGGCAGGCTCGAGCAGCTCGGCCCGCTGGCGGTTCACGTCGCCGAGGTACTGACCCGACCACAGCAACTGCTCGGCGCGCACCGCACGGTCGCGATCGCCGCAGCGCTCGACCTCCGGCAGTACCACTTCGAGGAAGGACTCGTCGTCGTCACGGTCGTCGTCCACGCCGGGCAACGCCGGATGGGCCGGATTGCCGAAACTCGCGGCCAGGTCGGTGTACCAGTCGCTGAGCCGGTCGGCGCGCTGGTTGAGGACGGAGACCGGCCGCCGCAACTGCTCGTCGCCGTCCACGACCACGTGACCGTCCGGCGCCGCACGCTTCAAGCTCGTGATCGCGACACCGGCCAGCCGCAACCGGGTCGCTCCGTTCGCGAGTGCGGCGACGCTCTCGAGCGAGACGTGCTTCGAACCCTTCTCCGCGAGGTACTGCCGCAACGCATCGTCGAGCCGCACACCCGCCGCCTGCGCCTCGGCGGTGACGTCCGCATCGTCCAGCGGTTCCGCGGTGAGCTTGCGGATCGACTGCTGCAGAAACGCCGACGACGAACGATAGGCATCGGCGAACGCGACCCCGAGTGCGGCGCCCGCACCGCGCGGCCAGAACAGGAAGCCGGCGACCAGGCTGGCCAGGCAACCCAGCGCGACGTCCTCGATGCGGAAGACGCCGATCCGCCACCCGGCCGGCGCGATGATGTTGAACAGGATGATCGAGAACACGGTGAACGCTGCCTGACCCGCGACGAACGAGATCACCGTCGGCGCCGAACCCGCGATGAAGATCACTAACGGGAGCAACGTCCACAGCACGGCGTGATTCGTGCCGATGACCACCACCGCCGCACCGCCGATCGCGAAGCCGATCACGGTGCCGAGCAGTGCGCGTAGCACCGTGGCACCGGTGGCCAGCGCGTTCGACCGCAGCACCGAGATCGCACCCAGCCCGATCCAGAACGCGTTCTGCGCGTCGAACAGTCTGGCCAGCAACACTGCGAGGGCCAGGCCCATCGCACCGCGCACGCTGTTCTGCAACCACACCGAGTGCCGATCGAGATGCCCGGACGCCACCCGCTGAGCGACAGTCACCGCACCGACTTCGTCGACTGACTGCGGCCGCCGCCCCAACATCCGCGCCCACCACGGCCGCGAGTCGGCAGCTGCGATCGCGGCGACCGTCCGCCCGGACAGCGCGACCGTGTAGCCGAGTTCGTGTGCAGCGATGAGCGGGCGGTCGAACTCGCCCGCCGTCGGGTCCGTGCTCTCGCGCAATTCGTCCAGGGCCTCGTCGGCAACGCTGTCGCGCGCCCCGTTGAGCTCGACGAGACAGTTCTCGAGCGTGCCGCACGCGGCCAGCGACGGCCCGTTCCCGTCATGGTCGAGGGTGTCCGCTGCGGCCGCGAGCACGCGTGCGGACGAAGCGCGTAGCCGTCGGCCCTGCTCGGGCCACTGCTCCGGTGCGTCCGCGCACGCATTGATCACTGCGGTGGTCAGCCACTCCAGTTCGTCGACGAGCCGGACGACCAGGCGCGCGCCCGCGCTCAACGCGACGACGCGTGACGCGGAGGTGCGGAACGCCTGGCGCAGCTGCGCCGCCGCGCGGCTCAGCGCGACGAGCGGATCACCTTCTCCCGGCGGCGGTTGGTCGAGGCTGAGCATTCGCGCGAGAGCCCGGCACACCTGAGCCGCTTTGAGCCGCAGCAGGTTCTGATCGTCCGGCGGCCACACGAACAGCGACACCGGGATCGCAACTCCGCACGCGATCCCCCATCCGCCGAGACGTGCCGGCAGATCGCTGCGCAGGCCGGGCAGCATGACAGCGAGGATGAACGCCAACATCGCCGCTTGCGTACCGGCACTCAGCGTCGAGCTGATCGAACCGGCGAACAGGATGCCGAACGCAACGACGAGCATGCCGACGACGGCGAGCCAGTCCGGCGTTGCGACCAGCGTGCCCACCGTGATCAGTACGACGCCGGCGACGGCCAGCACGAGGTAGGCGCCGGCTCGTGCGGCCAGACCGCCCGGAAACGCGACGAAGAGCAGCAATGCGAACGAGCCGAACGCGGCAAAGGTCGCGAGCTGTGCATCGCCGATCACCTGCGAGCCGATCGCGAAGTTGATCGGCACCACGACGGCAGCCTTCAGCGCACGGCGCGCGGCGTACCAGTTCGGATCTTTCGCGCGCAGCCAGCGCAGCGGCACGTCAGTGCACCTTGCTGCGCCAGTCCGGTGGCACCCGGTCGTGCGGGCCGGGCACGGATTGCTCGGCCGGCCGGTCCTGCGGATCGGCCAGACGCGGGCCGTCGTAGTAGTCGTTGCTCACGTAGTCCCAGAACCAGGTTTCGCCCGGCTCGAAACTCTGCACGAGGCGATGGCCCGAGCCCGCCGCGTGCTTGCTCGCATGCTGATCCGGGGACGAGTCGCAACAGCCGACATGGCCGCACTGCGCACACCGACGCAGGTGCACCCACCACCCGCCGGCGACGTTGCACTCAACACAGCCGGTGCCGGACGGCACGGCCGACGTGTCGATGCCGTCCATCTCGGTGCCGCCCACCTCACTCATTGCTCCTCCTCGGCGGGCCGGATCGGCAGCTTCACCAGGAACCGGGTGTCACCGGGCGACGACTCGACCGACAGATCACCGTGGTGCTTGTTCACGACGATGCGCCACGAGATGTCCAGGCCGAGACCGGTGCCCTCGCCGACCGGTTTGGTGGTGAAGAACGGCTCGAAGATGCGGGTTTTGATGTCGTCCGCGATCCCCGGTCCGGTGTCGCCGATCTCGACGACTACGCGTTCACCCTGCTTGCTGGTGCGGATGCTCAGCGTGCCCTCGCCGCCCATCGCCTGCAGCGCGTTGTCGATCAGGTTCGTCCACACCTGGTTGAGCTCCGCGCCGTACACGGGGATGTCCGGCAGTGACCGGTCGTAGTCCTTCACGACCTTGACGCCACCGATCTTGCGGCTGAGCATCACCAGCGTGCTGTCGATCAGTTCGTGCACGTCGAGAACCTGGTGCGGGGCACGATCCATCTGCGAGTACTGCTTGGCCGCCGCGACAAGGGTCGAGATCCGCGTCGTCGAGTCCTCGATCTCGTTCATCAGCAACTCGGTCTCGAGCGTGTAGTTGAGCCAACGCACCGCGCCCTCGAGCATGCCGTCGTCGACGTGATCAGCGATCTTGTCGAGCCATTCGGTATCCATGCCGGCCTGCACGAACGTCGGCGCGAGGTCGTAGCCGCCGGCGAGGTTGTGCGCGTCGAACCAGTCGACAAGTTCGTCCTCGCGATCGGACGCTTCGAGCGACGAGAGCTCGGGCGCCTTGACTACGTGCTCGACCGACTTCTCTTGCAGCTCGATCAACGTCTCGAGCTGGCTGCGGTCCCACGCCCCGCCAGCGATGACGGCAAGCTTGTGCCGCATCCCCGCGACGCGCTCCCGCAAAGCGGATGTCGCCCGCACAGCGGCCGCCGCCGGGTTGTTCAGCTCATGGGTCAAGCCGGCCGACAGTGAGCCGAGCGCTAGCAGCCGCTCGCGCTGCCCGATCATGTCCCGGGCGCGACGGTTGCCGTAGAAGACCCCTTCGAGCAGATGAACGGCCATCGGAAACCACTGCTGCATGGCGATGCTGAAGTCGTCGGCCGAGATCACGTAGAAGCGACTGGTCTTGGTGCTGCGCATCGTGGCCTGATACCGCTGGTCGACGCGGTCGCCGATATACGCCTGCCAGGCGCCCGCGTATGCCCCGCGCTGGGCCGTGCGGGTGGTCTCGACGTCCTCGCCGCCGACCTTGCTCAGCAGCGCGAGCTCGCCGTCCAGCAGCACGAAGAAGCAGGTGGCCGCGTCGCCCTCGTTGTAGACGATGCCCGGTTCCCACACCTCGATCCCGCCCCGCTCGCAGAGGAAGGCGAGTTGTTCGTCGCTGAGCTTCTCGAAGAGGAACAGCGTCCGGAGCTCGTCGATGTCGCAGGCCACTTGTTGGACCATCGCTGTCACAACCCCTCGAGGTAACGGTGCACGAGCATCACCGCCATGGCGCCCTCGCCGACCGCCGATGCGACCCGCTTAGCCGATTCGGCTCGCACGTCGCCGGCCGCGAAGACACTCGGCACGCTCGTCTCAAGGTGGAACGGCTGACGGTCCAGGTTCCATTCCGCCGGCAATCCGTCGACGGTCAGGTCCGGGCCGGCGACGACGAAGCCGCGGTCGTCACGCTCGACCACGCCGTCCAGCCAGTCGGTGCGCGGCGCCGCGCCGATGAACACGAACAGCCAGCCGGCGTCGAGCGTCTCGCGCGCGCCGGTGTTCTTGTCCATCACGGTCAACCGCTCGAGCTGCTTCTCGCCGTGCGCCTCGACGACCTCGGTGCAGTGCCGCACGGTGATGTTGTCGATCGCCTCGATCTGTTGGATGAGGTAGTACGACATGGACGACGCGAGCGTGTCGCCGCGCACCAGGATGGTCACCGAGTTGCAGGTGCGGCTCAGGTACACCGCGGCCTGCCCCGCGGAGTTGGCGCCGCCGACGATGTAGACGTCCTGCTTGGCGCAGTTGGCCGCCTCGGTGAGCGCGGAGCCGTAGAACACGCCGCGGCCGGTGAGTTCAGTGAGGCCGTCCGCGCCGAGCTGCCGGTACGAGACACCGGTCGCCAGGATCACGGTGTGCGCGTCGATCGAGTCACCGTCGGCGAACCGGACGGTCCGCGCCGGCCCGTTCACCTCGAGCCCGACCACATCGCGCGTGGTGATCAGCTCGGCGCCGAACTTGATCGCCTGCCGGCGTGCGCGTTCGGTGAGCTGCGCGCCGGAGACACCGTCCGGGAAGCCGAGGTAGTTCTCGATGCGTGAGCTCTGGCCGGCCTGGCCGCCGGTCGCCGTCCGCTCGACGAGCACCGTCTTGAGCCCTTCGGACGCGCCGTATACCGCAGAACCCAGCCCGGCCGGACCGCCGCCGATGACGACCAGGTCGTAGAAGTCCTTGGACGGCGTGGTGAGCAGCCCGACGTGGTTGGCGAGCTCGGAGTCGGACGGGTTGATCAGCGGTTCGCCGTCCGGTCCGACGACCAGCGGCACGTGGTGCTTGTCGGTCTCGGCCGCCTCGAGCAGCCGCTGACCCTCGGCCGAGTCGGCGGTGTAGTAGCGGTAGGGCACCTGGTTGCGGGCAAGGAACTCGCGCACTTCACTGGAACGCGCCGACCAGCGGTGACCGACCAGCTTCGTCTCGGGCACCGGCTTGAAGTCACTGTCGCGCCACGCCTCGAGTTGCCCGTCGATGACCGGATACAGCTTCTCCTCGGGCGGGTCCCACGGCTTGAGCAGGTAGTAGTCGAGGTCGACGACGTTGATCGCCTCGATCGCCGCACCGGTGTCGGCATAGGCGGTCAGCAGCACCCGGCGCGCGCCGGGATAGATGTCCATGGCCTGCTCGAGGAACTCGAGGCCGCTCATGTTCGGCATCCGGTAGTCGGCCAGGAGGATCGCCACCGAGTCGCCGCGCAGCTTCATCTGCTTGAGTGCGTCGATCGCGTCCTTGCCCGACTCGGCGCGGACGATGCGGTACTCGTCGCCGTAGCGCCGGCGCAGGTCGCGCGCGACCGCGCGAGACACCCCCGGATCGTCGTCGACTGTCATGATCGAGACTCGCGCGAGCGAGTTCGGCGCACCCTCGAGAGGCAGCCTACGGTCGCGGTGCAACGTGCGGGTGCGGGATTTCGGACGGATTTGCCTGTCAGCGCGTCGGCACCATCTCGTCGAAGATCAAGACGGTCTGGGTGCCCAGCACCTCGGGCATGTCCTGCAGCTGGGTCAGGACGAGATCACGCAGCGACTCGATGTCGCGGGTACGGACGAGCAGCACGATGTCGTACTCACCGCTGACCAGTGCGGCGTGCTCGACGTCGTCGATGGCGAGCACTCGCTTGCGCAACGACTTCCACGACTGCTGGGCGACCTTGAGATTCACGTACGCCGACAACGTCCGGCCGTAGCGCAGCGGGTCGACGGTCGCGCTGTAGCCGGTGATCACGCCGTCGCGCTCGAGCCGCTCGACCCGGCTGTAGACGCCGGCCCGCGAGATGTGCAGCCGCTCCGCCAGCGCGCGCATCGAGAGCCGCCCGTCGGCCCGCAGCGCGTCGACGATGCCGCGGTCGACGTCATCCAGCGGAGCCATCTGTCCGGTCGCGGGGCGTCCGAAAGCGTCTTCATCGGCCATACGGACGAATCCTAGTCCCGTTCTGCGCCAAACGTCTGCTCCGATCCGAATTCCATGTACGAATGGCCTCCGGATGGGCACAATCGGGGGGCATCCGGAAGGAGCTCCCCGTTGTCTCTTCTCGACGAACACCCGGTGTTGCCCGACGCGACCCCGCACGGCCTGATCGACCCCGAGGGCCGCCTGGTCGACGACACCGACCTGCCCTCGCGCGAGACGCTGATCCAGCTCTACCGGCGCATGGTGATCGGCCGTCGCTTCGACGCCCAGGCCACCGCGCTCACCAAGCAGGGCCGGCTGGCGGTGTACCCGTCCTCGCACGGCCAGGAGGCGTGCGAGATCGGCGGGGTGCTCGCGCTGCGGTCGTCCGACTGGCTGTTCCCGACCTACCGCGACACGGTCGCGGTGGTGACCCGCGGCGTCGACGTCGTCGAAGCGCTCACCCTGCTGCGCGGTTCGTGGCACTGCGGTTACGACCCGCATCGCTACCGCGTCGCGCCGCAGTGCACGCCGCTGGCCACGAACACGCTGCACGCGGTCGGGCTGGCGCACGCCGCGAAGTTCAAGGGCGAGGACACCGTCGCGCTGGTGCTGCTCGGTGACGGCGCGACCAGCGAGGGCGACACGCACGAGGCGCTCAACTTCGCCGCGGTGTGGAAGGCGCCGGTCGTGTTCCTCATCCAGAACAACGGCTACGCGATCAGCGTGCCGCTCGCGAAGCAGACCGCTGCGCCGTCGCTCGCGCACAAGGCCGTCGGCTACGGCATGCCCGGCCGGCTGATCGACGGCAACGACGCGGCCGGCGTGTATGCCACCGTGCGTGCTGCGATCAAGTCGGCCGCGCAGGGCCACGGCCCGACGCTCATCGAGGCGATCACCTATCGCATCGAGGCGCACACCAACGCCGACGACGCATCCCGCTATCGCGACGAGGCCGAGGTGCAGCACTGGCTCGCGCGCGACCCGATCACCCGGCTGGAGAAGTACCTGCGCTCGACCGGTTCGGTGCCCGACTTCTCCGACGAGGCCGAGCAGTTCGCATCCTCCGCGCGTACTCGGATGAACGAGGACCCCGAACTCGACCCAGCCGCACTGTTCGACTCGGTCTACGCGACGCCGGTGGCCTCGCTGCAGCGGCAGCGCGAGGAAGTGGTTTCGTCGTGACTGCTGTCGCCGACGCGACGGTCACGATGGCCGGCGCGCTCAACCGCGCCATGGCCGATGCACTCGAAGCCGACGACAACGTCTTGGTCTTCGGCGAGGACGTCGGCACGCTCGGCGGCGTGTTCCGGGTGACGGACGGACTGGCCGCGCGGTTCGGCGAGCGCCGCGTGTTCGACACCCCGTTGGCCGAGGCCGGCATCGTCGGCACCGCGATCGGGATGGCGATGAACGGGCTTCGTCCGGTCGTCGAGATGCAGTTCGACGCGTTCGCCTATCCGGCGTTCGAGCAGATCACCAGCCACCTCGCCAAGCTGCACAACCGCACCCGCGGCGCGATCACGCTGCCCATCGTCATCAGAATTCCTTACGGCGGCGGCATCGGCGGCGTCGAGCACCACAGCGACTCGTCCGAGGCGTACTACACGCACACGCCCGGCCTGCGCGTCGTCACACCGGGCACGCCGCACGACGCGTATCGCCTG
>DASXJN010000074.1:0-7660 GCA_036497365.1 Jatrophihabitantaceae bacterium
GGCGCGTGCTGCCGACCGAACTGCTCGTTCGCGGCAGCACGCAGCGCATCTGATCACTCGCACCACTCACTTCCCCGCGACTCCGTCGCGCACCGCTTGCTTCGAAGGGTCTGTCATGTCTGCTCGCTCTGCCCGTCCGCGCGTCGTCGTCGTGGGCGGAGGTGTGCTCGGCACTTCGACCGCGGCCAATCTCGCGCGGGAGGGCGCGCACGTCGTCCTCGTCACCGAGTCGCGGCTCGGCAGCGGAGCGTCCGGCCGCTCACTTTCGTGGCTCAACTCGTTCGGGAACTTCCGCTCGGACGAATACCACCAGCTGCGGGTGCATGGCATCGACCGGTACCGCACCCTCGCGCACCGGTTGGGCGACAAGGACCACCTCCGCTTCGACGGCGGCCTCACATGGCCCGCGCCCGGACAGGCCGACACCTACCGCGACCACCTCCGGCACATGCACGACAACGGCTACGCGGCGCAATGGCTCGCACCCGACGAGGTGGACGAGTGGACGCCCGGAATCGATCCCGCAGCCGTCGCTCCGGAAGGCGCGATCTTCAACCCCGGTGAGGGATGGGTCGACCTGCCTTGGCTGGTCGCGCTGCTCGCCGACGAGGTGCGTTCACGCGGCAACCGGGTCATCGAGAACACCGGACCGGTGCGGATCACCGTCGAGGGCGGGCGTGCGACCGGCATCAACACCGGCGACGGGTTGCGCGTCGACGCCGACGCCGTCGTGCTGGCGACCGGTCCGGCCGTTCCGTCGACTCTCGCCGAGCTGGGTGTCACCGTCGCGGACGCGACGTCCGTGGCGCTGTTGGTGAAGACCCGTCCCGTTGCGCACCCGCTGCGCGCGGTGCTGAACACGCCACGCGTGTCGCTGCGGCCGACCCCGGATGGTGCGTTCGCGATGGACTCGGACGCGGCTGCCGCCGAGGTGATCGGCGACGAGCACAGCGGCTATGACGTCAAGGATTCGACCGTCGAGGATCTGCTTGCCGAGGCTTCGTCGATCCTGGCCGACCATCCGCAGCTGGAAGCCGAGTGGTTCGGCGTGGGTCCCAAGCCGATCCCGGGAGACGGTGACCCGGTGTTCGGCGCCGTCGACGAGATCGCCGGTCTGTCCGTCGCCTTCTCGCACAGCGGAGCCACGCTCGCACTCATCGCGGGCGAACTGCTCGCGCGCGAGGTCGTGACCGGTTCGCCGAGCCCGTTGCTGGCCTCGTTCCGTCCCGGCCGGTTCACCAAACGATGAGCGATCCGGTTCTGCAGCCGCTGCGAGTCGGCTCGGTGATCCTGAAGAACCGGATCTACAGCACCGGCCACGCGCCGTCCGGATATCTCGACGGCGGACGGCCCGGGCTGCGCTACGAGCTGTATCACGAGGAGAAAGCCAAGGGCGGCTTGGCGCTGACCATCATCGGTGGCTCGAGCAACGTGGCACCGGACTCGGCCAGCGTGTTCGACCAGATCAACGCCGGCACCGACGAGATCCTGCCGTTCTACCGATCCATCTCGGATCGGGTACACCGCCACGGCACCGCCATCATGATTCAACTGACCCACCTCGGCCGTCGATCGAAGTGGGACATCGACAACTGGATGCCCGCAGTATCCCCGTCCGGGGTGCGCGAGCGAGCACACCGCAGCTTCCCGAAGGTCATCGAGCCGTTCGAGATCGAGCGCATCGTCAAGGCCTACGGCGCTGCCGCCGCACGTGCCAAGGCGGGCGGCCTCGACGGAGTCGAGCTCGCCGCGATGGCCGGTCACCTGATCGACCAGTTCTGGTCGCCGCGGACGAACCGTCGAAGCGACGAGTGGGGCGGACCGCTGGAGAACCGGCTGCGCTTCGTCCACCGCGTTCTGCAAGAGATCCGCGACCAGGTGGGCAGCGAGTTCGTCGTCGGCATGCGGATCCCCGGCGACGAGAACGCCGCTGGCGGTCTGACCGAGAAGGACTGCATCGAGATCGCAACCCAACTCGGCGACAGTGGGATGGTCGACTTCCTCTCGGTCGTGTACGGCTCGGGCGACACCGACCGCGAACTGGCCGACATGATCCCGGTGTTCGGCCGTCCGCTGGGTGCGAACATCCCGGTGGCGGGTGCGATCCGCGATGCGGTGGACGTGCCGATCTTCCATGCCGGCCGCATAGCCGACCTGGCCACCGCGCGGCACGCGCTCACGTCCGACGCGGTCGACATGGTGGGCATGACGCGAGCGCACATCGCCGATCCGCACATCGTCCGTAAGCTGCTCGCCGGCGAAGAAGACCGCGTGCGGCCATGCGTCGGCGCCACCTACTGTGCGTCGCGGGTCGAGACGTTCTGCCTGCACAATCCGGCGACCGGACGTGAGGCCTCGATCCCGCACACGCTCCCCCCGGCTCCGCGGTCTCGACGCGTCGTCGTGGTCGGCGGAGGCCCGGCCGGGCTCGAGGCGGCTCGGGCCAGCGCCGAACGCGGTCACGAGGTGACCCTCCTCGAGGCGGCCGATCGGCTCGGCGGCCAACTGATTCTCGCCGCACGCGGTCGGCGGCATTCAGAACGCGCCGGCATCGTCGACTGGCTGGTGACCGAGGTGCGCCGCCTCGGCGTCAGCGTGCGGCTCAACACGTTCGCCGATGCTTCCGACGTGACGGCGCTCGCACCGGATGTCGTCGTGGTCGCCACCGGTGGGTTGCCGCAGCAAGCAGACGCCGACGGGGCGCTGCTCGCGATCTCGACGTGGGACGTCCTGAGCCGTATGCCGAAGCGTGGCCGCAGCGTGTTGATCTACGACGAGCACGGAGGCGAGCAGGCACTCGCCGCTGCTGAATGGCTTGTCGACGGAGGTTGCACGGTAGAACTCGTCACGCCTGACCGGATGGTCGGCAACGACGTCACCGGCACGGTGTATCCGGACTACTTCCGCACGCTCTACTCGCACGGTGCCGTGTTCAGCCCCGACTGCGTCCTCCGCTCGATCCGCAGGAGCGCGGCCGGATTCACCGTCACTTTGGCCAACGCCTTCAGCGATGCCACCGAGGAACGGCTCGTCGACGAGGTCGTCGTGGAAGTCGGCACCGAACCGATGGACGAGCTCTACATCGAACTACAAGCCGACTCGACCAACGGCGGCGAGACCGATCCGGACGCACTGATCGGCGGACGGGTGCAGGACACGATCCGCAACCCACACGGCACGTACCAGCTCTTCCGGATCGGCGACGCAGTGGCCCATCGCAACGTCCACGCCGCCATCTACGATGCGCGACGCCTGGCGCTCGCGCTCTGAGCGGGCAGACGGCCAAACGTCGTCCTCCCGGCCGCCTGTTGGCCGCCGAGCAGGGCGACACGCCGCAGATCGCCCTGCAGCGAGGCCAAATGCGGTCCCTTTGCGAGGCACGGATGATCCACATATAGGACACTGGGGTGCCACTGCCGAACGGAGGGAACCCCCGGTGACCGATCCGGCTGACCGCATTAGTGCGCTGCTCGCCGATCACGGGCGGATGAACTTCTCCCAGGATTGCCGAAGCTCGGATCTTCCCGCGCGTATCACCATGGACGACGCGAACGTGTACATCGCGACGGGGGCCGGATCGGGCGCCGTCGTGGCCATGCCGTTCAACGACGCCCAGGTCGAAGGCGACGGCCTGTCGCGAATCATCAAGCACCGCAAGGACGAGCGCGCCGTCGAGGTCGCCTTTGCCGACAAAGCCGAACTCGATCGGTTCCTCCGCGTGCTGCGGGTCCGCCAGGAAGGCACGCTTGTCCAACCCGCGGCGCAACGGCCGGACCCTGGCGCAGCTTCGCCGGCTCGGCGCCGACAGTCGCTCGGCGCAGCCGGAGCCACGATCGACCTGCACCGTCAGTACCGCATCTGGCTCGATTGGGCGCTGCTGGCAAGCACGCTGCTCCTGATCGTCGCGTGGGTGGACCTCGTCGCCGCGGGCATCGCCACGGTGGCCCTCTTGATCAAGGGCGACGGACTCGCCGCACTCGTCTGGCTGTTCGTGGCCGTCGGCGGATTCGCGACGCCGTTCTGTGTCGCCGCCCTCACTCGCGTGGTCGCGTACCGGTTCCGCCTGCAGGATCAGGCGGCATCGAGCTAACGCGTGCCGGTCAGCAATTTGGTGCTCGAGCGTGATCGGTCAGTGACTAAACCGTGGCCGCGCGTTCAGGTGTACTAGGAGTGTGGGAGCTGTCGAGTCGCAGGACGCGGCCTTCGTGCCGGGTGCGGAAGTCGACGAGGCGGACTTCGAGGCCCTCGTGCGGCCGCATGGTGCGGTGCTCATGGCGATTGCCGCTCGGCTCGTCGGCTCGGACGACGCCGCCGACATCGTCCAGGAGGCACTGCTTCGAGCGTGGCGCCGCTGGCCGACCTATGACCCCGGCAAGGGGACGGTGCGTGCATGGCTGGCTGCGATCACCGTCGATCGTGCCCGTCGGCACCGGCGTCGCCTCTGGCGGGCGGGCCGGGGCCAGTCGGCTGAACTTCCCGATGACCCGGCCCGCGAGGTCGATCTGTCGGAGCGCCTCCTGATCGAGGATGTCGTCAGAGGCTTGCCGCGCCGCCAACGTGAGGTCGTCGTCCTGTTCTACCTCGCAGATCTCTCGATCGAGCAGACCGCGGCCGCCCTGGGTCTGCGACCCGGCTCGGTCAAAGCGCATCTGTCGGCCGCGCGAACACGGCTGCGGACCGCCATGGAGGACTCATGAGCAAGCTGATCAGCGAGGACGATCTCGACACCGCGATGGCAGCGTGGGCGCACGCCAGCGTCGATGACTCGGTCGCGCCGTCGTTCCGGGTAGCGCTTGCGTCGGCGCGCCGTGGCCGACGGTGGCCCACGCCCCGCCTGCTCGCGGCGCTCGCTGCGGTCGCAGTGGTGTTGGGCCTGGCGGTGTTGTTGGCTTCGCGGTCGCACCACGATCGAGATTCGGCCGCGGCGGTGAGCGCGCCGCCTTGCCCTGGCAAGTTTCTTCGCCTTGTCGACAGTGATCGCCACCCCCTTGGGTCCGGGAGCAGCGCTCTCTTCGTCCGGCCCGTGGCGGCAATGACGGCATGCAGTTACACCACGTGGCGCTACGGACGACTCGTCGCGGCGGTTCCACTCGATCGAGTGTTGATCGCACGACTCACGACCCACCTCGCTCGGGCCCCGCACGCGCAGCGGGACAGTCTTGACTGCCTCACGTTCCTCAGGTTCACGGTGCTCGTGGCACGTGACCAGGACGGCCACGACCTTGCACCGGTAACCCTGACACCGGGATGTCGCACGATCATGTTCACCAACGGCGACAACGCAACCCGCTACTTGAACGTCGACGACAGCGCGCTTCGCGCCGTCGAGGCACGGGTCACTGCCGTCCTGAACCAGCCCCGTCCAGCGCGCTCGTAGCGCTCCGGGTCGGGCGCTCTTCTTGATTGATTCCAGAAAATGCGCCAGACTTGACCGGTGCCCACCGCTGCGGATCTTGCCGGCGTGGTGCGCGGAGCCCAGCTACGCGTGACGCGGCCGCGGCTGGCCGTACTGGCCGCCGTGCATGATCATCCGCACGCCGACACGGACTCGATCATCGGTGCGGCACGAGCCGAACTCGGCGACGTGTCGCATCAAGCCGTCTACGACGTGCTGCGTGCGCTGACTGCGGCCGGGCTCGTCCGGCGCATCCAGCCGGCAGGTTCGGTGGCCAGGTACGAGGCACGCATCGGCGACAACCACCATCACGTGGTGTGCCGATCCTGCGGCGTGATCGCCGACGTCGACTGCGCCGTCGGTTACATCCCGTGCCTCACCGCAGCCGACGACTCGGGCTTCGAGATCGACGAGGCCGAGGTCATCTACTGGGGCCGTTGCCTTGCCTGCCAATCGTCCGAACCAGCCGAATCGTACGAACACGAAACGAGAGAGAAGGACAGACGTGTCTGAGAGTGAGAATCCGGTAATTCCGGCACCGCATGCCGAGGGGCATCGTCCGCACACCAACCAGGACTGGTGGCCGAATCAGCCGGACCTCTCGGTGCTGCACCAGCAATCGGGGCGGGCCAATCCGCTGGGTCAGGACTTCGACTACAAGCAGGCATTCCAGGGCCTCGACGTCGAGGCGCTCAAAGCCGACGTCATGGCCGTGATGACCGATTCCCAGGACTGGTGGCCCGCCGACTTCGGCCACTACGGCGGCCTGTTCATCCGGTTGAGCTGGCACGCGGCCGGCACCTATCGCATCGGGGACGGGCGGGGCGGCGCCGGTCAGGGTGCGCAGCGCTTCGCGCCGCTGAACAGCTGGCCCGACAACGCGAACCTCGACAAGGCGCGCCGCCTGCTGTGGCCGGTCAAGAAGAAGTACGGCCAGGCGATCTCGTGGGCCGATCTGCTCGTGTTCGCGGGGAACTGTGCGATCGAGTCGATGGGCCTGCCGACCTTCGGCTTCGCGTTCGGTCGTCCCGACATCTGGCAGCCCGAGGAGATCTTCTGGGGACCGGAGGACAGCTGGCTCGGCGACGAGCGCTACAGCGGTGACCGGGACCTGTCCGGGCACCTGGGTGCCGTGCAGATGGGCCTGATCTACGTCAACCCGGAAGGCCCGAACGGCGAGCCGGATCCGCTGAAGTCGGCACGCGACATCCGCGAGACCTTCGCGCGGATGGCGATGAACGACGAAGAGACCGTGGCCCTCATCGCCGGCGGCCACACCTTCGGCAAGACACATGGGGCCGGATCGGCCGACTATGTCGGGCCGGAGCCCGAGGCCGCACCGATCGAGCAACAGGGCCTCGGCTGGCGCAACACGTACGGCACCGGCAAGGGCGCGGACGCGATCACCAGCGGCCTCGAGGTCACCTGGTCGCAGACGCCCACTCAGTGGTCGAGCCGCTTCCTGCAGAACTTGTTCAACTACGAGTGGGAACTGACCAAGAGCCCGGCCGGCGCGTGGCAGTGGACGGCCAAGGAGGCCGAGGCGGACGTCCCGGGGCCGGCCGATCCGAACGACAAGCGCAAGCCGACCATGCTGACCACTGACCTGGCGCTGCGCGTCGACCCGATCTACGGGCCGATCTCGAAGCGCTACCTGGACAACCCGGACGAGTTCGGCCTGGCCTTCGCAAAGGCCTGGTACAAGTTGCTGCACCGCGACATGGGTCCGCTCTCGCGTTACCTCGGCCCGTGGATCGCGGAGCCGCAGCTCTGGCAGGACCCGGTGCCGGCGCTCGAGGGTGAGTCGATCGGCGACGCCGAGATCGCCGACCTGAAGGCGAAGCTGCTCGACTCGGGTCTGAGCGTCCAGCAATTGGTGCTCACCGCATGGGCGTCGGCGTCGAGCTTCCGCGCCACCGACAAGCGCGGTGGCGCCAACGGCGCACGCATCCGGCTCGAGCCGCAGAAGGGCTGGGCGGCCAACGACCCGGCCGAGCTCGCCTCGGTGCTCGAGAAGCTCGAGCAGATCGCGTCGGACTTCAACTCCTCCGGCGGCAAGCAGCTCTCGCTCGCCGACCTGATCGTGCTCGGCGGGTGCGCCGCGGTCGAGAAGGCGGCAAAGGACGCCGGACAGGACCTCACGGTTGCGTTCACACCTGGTCGTACCGACGCGACCCAGGAGTCGACCGATACGGACTCGTTCACTGTTCTCGAACCCAAGGCCGACGGATTCCGCAACTATCTCCAGTCGGGAAGCAAGCTGTC
>DASXJN010000075.1:0-6372 GCA_036497365.1 Jatrophihabitantaceae bacterium
GTGGCTGACCGAGGCGAAGGCCGCCGGACTCGGCTCGATCCCCGGCACCGCCGCCGAGATCCTCGATGATGACGTGCGCTGGCTGCTCACCAAGGGCAAGTTGCCGGCGTCCACTTGGATCGAGGTCGTCACCACCGCGCACGAACTCGGCATCCGCAGTTCGTCCACGATGATGTACGGCCACGTCGACAACCCCGCGCACTGGCTCGGCCACTTCCGCACGCTCGCCCGGATCCAGCGGCAGACCGGCGGCTTCACCGAGTTCGTCGCGCTGCCGTTCATCCATACCAACGCGCCGATCTATCTCGCCGGTGTGGCGCGGCCCGGGCCGACGACGCGCGAGAACCGTGTTGTGCACGCGATGGCGCGGATCCTGTTGCACGGCCTGATCGACAATGTGCAGTGCTCGTGGGTGAAACTCGGTGTGGACGGATCGCGTCAGGTACTCACCGGCGGCGTCAACGATCTCGGCGGCACGCTGATGGAAGAGACGATCAGCCGGATGGCCGGCAGCCAGCACGGCTCGGCGAAGACCGTCGCGCAACTGGAAGAGATCGTCGGCGCGCTGCCGGGGCGGCGCGCTGTTCAGCGCGGCACGCTCTACGACGAGGTCAGCGCCGAGCGGCTGGAACTGTCGCGGTCGTTCACCGGCACGCTCCCGAGCCTGCTGCGCGTTGCGAACGAGTAGTGCCGCTTATCGGGCCAGTGCCGAGCTGACCCGCTCGGACAGGTGCCGAGGGCTGAACGGCTTAGGGACGACTTCGTCGGCACCCGATTGCGTGAGCGTCATGTCGTCCAGCGGGCGCGCGGTCAGCATGATCACCCAGATGTCGCGCAGGCCGGCGTCGTCCCGCATCGCTGCGCAGATCTCCGGACCGGTCAGCCCGGGCAACGTCCAGTCCACGATGAGCACGTCCGGCGGATCCTGACGTAGCCGCGCGAGCCCGCTCAGGCCGTCGCCTGCGAGCGTGACGGTATGACCGTCGAGTTCGAGTTTGAGACCGACGAGGGCAGCGATGTCGTTGTCGTCGTCGATGACCAGAATTCGAGCCATGCAGTCAGAACCACGCACTCACTAGTTGCGTCGCAGCGGCAGAGTGACGGTGAACGTCGAACCCTTGCCGAGCTCGCTGTCCACCGCGATGGTCCCACCGTACTGGCTGACGATCGCCTGCACGATGGCGAGGCCGAGCCCGGTCCCCGCGACCTTCTGGCCGACGCCGTTCTCGGCGCGGTAGAAGCGTTCGAAGATGCGATCCTTGTCGCCCGGTGCGATGCCGATTCCGTTGTCGGTGACCGAAACCGTTGCGGAATCGGCATTCCTGCCGGCCGACACCGTGATGGTGCCGTCGTCGGCGGTGAACTTCACCGCGTTCGTCAGCAGGTTCACCAGCACCCGCTCCAGCCGGCCGGGGTCGGCGGCGGCCTCGGCACCGTCGAGTCCGTCGTGCACCACGATGTCGAGTCCATGCGCGGCGGCCTGCAGCGCGACGGTGTCCGTGGCGGCGTGCAGCACCTCGCTCAGGTTCGCGCAGCTCGCCTCGGACGATGCGGCAACGGGGCTCTCCTCGTTGGCCATGCTGAGCACGTCGTCGACGATGCCGTCGAGCCGGGTCAGGCTGCGTGAGACGGTGTCGAGCATCATCTTCTGCTCGGAGTTGAGCTGGCCGGCGTCGCCTTCGAGGAGCAACTCCACGTAACCGGCGGCGCTGGTCAGTGGCGTGCGCAGTTCGTGCGAGACGGTCGAGGCCATGTCGGCGCGCATCTTGTCGATGCGGTTCATCCGCTCCGTGACGGCAAGGTCGGTCTCGACGGCGTCGAGAAGCGCGCGGTCGGACTCGTGCCGGGCGGTGACGTCCTCGATCTGGCTGACGAGGTGGGTCGGTTCGCCGTCGTCGTCGCGCACGATCGAGTACGACACGGATGCCCAGATCGTGCGTCCGCTGCGATGGATGTAGCGCTTCTGGATGCGGCGCGGCGCGTCGGCGTCGGTCGAGATGCTGAACCGGTAGTTGGTCTGCTCGACGTCGTCCGGGTGGGTCAACTCGACGATCGGCACGCCGGTGATCTCGTCGGCGGTGCGTCCGAACATGGCGCACAGTGCGCGGTTCACCCGCACGAACCGGTACGCCTCGCCGCCGCGCAACCCGGTGATCGCCATCCCGACCGGGGCGTCCTCGAAGGCCGCACGGAACTCGAGCTCGCTGCGACTGAGTGCGCGATTGGAGCGGCGGGCGGATTCGACGAGGTGATAGACCACCGGTCCGATGGCCGCGGAGACGATCATCAAGAGCACGTACCCGCGCCAGCTCGCCGGCGGGTATTCCGGACTGCCGATGATCAGCATCGGCAGGAACAACGTGAGCACAGCACCAGCGAGCGCCAACACGACGTCGCGTAGCCGCCCGTACAGCGCGAACCACAGCACCGGCAGCATGATCAGCGGACTGAAGCCCGACGTCGAGTTGCCATCGGCACAGCGCAGGCACCAGAGCGCCGGGAAGAGGAGCAGGGGCGCGAGAGTGTTCACCCAGTTGCGCGGCCGCAGGGTCGTCGCGATGTAGCCGGCCAGCACCATGAGGACGATGACGGCCCAGGCGCCGAGCCACCATGCCGCGTCGGGCGAGATCGAGTGCGGCACTGCCGGACTGAGCGCACTCAGGACGATGACGGCGAGGAAGATCGCGTAGCGCGCGGTGCCGTTCGGGATGGGCCGCCGATCGACCCGTGCGCCACCCCCGTCCACTACAGCCACCCCTTGCGTTTGAACAGGGCGTAGAGGCCCAGGCACAGCACGATGATGAGGACGAGACTAACGGCGAACCCGGCTCCGCTACCGTAGCCAGGGAACTTCAGGTTCTGTCCGAAGTAACCGGTGATGGCCGTCGGCACCGCGACGATCGCCGCCCACGAGGTCAGTTTCTTCATCACCGTGTTCAGCCGCGCGTCCGCGAGCGACAACGACGTCTCGTAGATGGACGACACCATCTCGCGCAGGGACTCGGTCCACTCCGCGGCGCGCAGGATGTGGTCGGCGAGGTCCTCGAAGTACGGCAGCAGTTCGACACCGAGATCGCTGCGGAACTCGTCGTCGGTGGTCGCGCGACGCATGACGGTCTCGACCAGGTCGCGCATCGGCAGGACGACGCGTCGCACTCGCAGCAGTGCGGAGCGCACGGCGAAGGTGCGCTTCTGCAGCTCGGTCGTGTGGCCACCGTCATCGTCGAAGAGCAGGTCCTGCAGCTCCTCGATCTGGTCGTCCAGGTTCTGGATCACCTCGAAGTACTGGTCGACGATCACGTCGAGCAGGCCGTGTTCCAGAGCGCGCTTGCCGTACTTGAGCAGGTCGGAGTTGTCGTCCCAGCGACGCACGACCTCCTCGATGTCGAAGCCGCTGTCGAGTCGGACCGTGACCACCGAATGCGACATGAGGAACGCCGAGACATGGGTCATGTCGACGCCGCCCTCGGCGTTGCTGCGCAGTGCGTACGTGCTCAGGAACAGGTGCGTGCTGTATCGGACGGCCTTCGGTCGCTGGTGCAGCGATATGGCGTCCTCGACGGCGTGCGGGTCGAGACCGAGTTCCTCGGCGAGCTGGTCGAGCTGTTCGGGGTCGGGTGTGCACAGGTCGGCCCACACAACCGTGTCGCGTTCTGCGAGATAGTCCGAGATCTCCTCGAACGGGAAGTTGTCGGCCTCGACGGCGCCGTTGCGCCACACCCGCGTCCGAACCGCCCCTGATGCCATAGGGGCAAGTCTCGCGGGTCTCGAGGCCACGCTCAAATAGACTGGCCCGATGCAGGCCGATCTCGTCCTGGTCGTCGACTACGGAGCGCAGTACGCCCAGCTGATCGCGCGGCGGGTGCGCGAAGCTCACGTCTACTCCGAAATCGTGCCGCACACGATGCCGGTGGCCGAGATGTTGGCCAAGGCGCCGAAGGCGATCGTGCTCTCCGGCGGACCGTCCTCGGTCTATGCCGAGGGTGCCCCGCAGACCGACGCGACGCTGTTCACCGCGGGCCTGCCGGTGTTCGGCATCTGCTACGGCTTCCAGGCGATGACGCTGGCGCTCGGCGGCGAGGTCGCGCACACCGGTGGCTCCGAGTTCGGACGCACCGCGTTGACCGTGACCGACCCGGGCGTGCTGCTGCGCGGCCTGCCGTCCGCACAGCAGGTCTGGATGAGTCACGGTGACGCGGTTACGATGCCGCCGCCCGGCTTCTCGGTGACGGCCGCCACGACGGGCGCGCCGGTGGCGGCGTTCGAGGACGTCACCCGCGGCCTGGCCGGCGTGCAATTCCATCCGGAGGTGCTGCACACCGCGCACGGGCAGGAGATCCTGCGGCACTTCCTCTACGACATCGCCGGCGTTCGACCCACCTGGACCGAAGCGAACATCATCGACGAGCAGGTCGAGCGGGTGCGCGCACAGGTCGGCGGCAAGCAGGTCATCTGCGCGCTGTCGGGTGGTGTCGACTCGGCGGTCGCGGCCGCGCTCGTGCAACGCGCGATCGGTGACCAGTTGACGTGCGTGTTCGTCGACCACGGTCTGCTGCGCGCAGGCGAGGCCGAGCAGGTCGAGCGCGACTTCGTCGCGGCGACCGGAGTGAAGCTGAAGGTGGTCGACGCGACCGCGCAGTTCCTCGACGCACTCGCCGGGGTGAGCGACCCCGAGGAGAAGCGGAAGATCATCGGCCGCGAGTTCATCAGGTCCTTCGAGACGGCCGCGCGCGAACTGGTCGCCGAGGGGCAGTCGGTCGACTTCCTCGTCCAGGGCACGCTGTACCCGGACGTCGTCGAGTCCGGCGGTGGCACGGGCACGGCGAACATCAAGAGCCATCACAACGTCGGGGGGTTGCCCGACGACCTGCAGTTCGCGCTGGTCGAGCCGTTGCGCACGCTGTTCAAGGACGAAGTGCGTCGGGTCGGCGAGCAGCTCGGGCTACCTGCCGAGATCGTGTGGCGGCAGCCGTTCCCCGGTCCGGGCCTGGGCATTCGCATTGTCGGCGAGGTGACGGCCTCGCGGCTCGATATCCTGCGCCGCGCCGACGCGATCGCGCGCGCCGAACTGTCCGCAGCCGGCCTCGACCGCGACATCTGGCAGTGCCCCGTGGTGCTGCTCGCCGACGTCCGGTCGGTCGGCGTGCAGGGTGACGGACGCACGTACGGACACCCGATCGTGCTGCGTCCCGTGTCGTCCGAGGACGCGATGACCGCGGACTGGACGCGCGTGCCCTACGACGTGCTCGAGAAGATCTCGACGCGCATCACCAACGAGGTGCGCGAGGTGAACCGCGTCGTCCTCGACATCACCTCGAAACCGCCCGGCACCATCGAGTGGGAGTAGACCCGTCCACCCCTGCTTGATTTGGTATCGACTGACCAGAAATCGTTGATCGAAATGGTGAGCCGATACCAAATCAAGGTGGGTTTAGGGCAGGTGCCGGCCGATCCAGCGCAACGGCCGCCCGAACACCGGGTTGCGGTGCCAGCCGCGGTGTATGACGCCACGCCGGGCGGCGCGGAACCGGTCGCGCGCTGACACCAGCAATCCGTTCTTCGAGCGGTCGTCGATCTCCCACGCCTGCTTGGCCACCCACCGCGCGCATCCCCGGCACAGGGCAACCTCGGGATGGTTGCCCAGATGCACCATCTGCGCCGGGTCGTCGATCGTGCCGCAGCACCAGCAACCGCCGGGCGGTGGTGCAGCGTCGGGTGTCTCGAGCGCGGTCTTCGCTGTCACGATGCGATTGTGCGCCTGATTCACCCGGCCAGTGTCTTCACCGTGAGTAGCGCCTTCTCCAAGTACGGCTTCAGCGTCAGGCTGTACGTGTTCGTCAGGTGGTCGGCGTCGCGGTAGACGATCACGTCGCCGACGATGGGCCGGCACTGGGTCGGGCCGCAGATCAGCGGGTTGAGGTTGACGCGCCGCGCGGAGTCGGCGTACTTGGGGTCGGCCTTGAGCTTCGCGATGGCCGCCTCGACCGGCGTGTGCGTGTACACGGCCTTGCTGTGCGCCACCGTGCAGCTCGCGATCGAACCGTGCCGTCCGGCCAGGCAGTCCGGGATGTCGATGTAGGGCCGCGGCGACTCTTCGATGCCGACGACCTGCGCCCCGTTGTCGATGAGCTTCTCGAGATAGGGCGCCATCCCTCGTCCGATCACCGTGCGGCTGTGCGGATCGGACTTCTTGTCCGACACGATTCCGCGGTCGGGGTGATCGCTGAACACGACGACGTCCGGCTTCAGGGCGAGCAGTTCCGTGAGCGCCGCCTTGCCCCAGGTGTGGCACGCGGTGAACGCGACGCCCTTGCTCGGCGCAACGGTCATCGTCGAGGTCCACTGGCAGCTTGCGTGCGTCATCGTGACGAT
>DASXJN010000076.1:0-13897 GCA_036497365.1 Jatrophihabitantaceae bacterium
GACCTGCTCGACGCCGCCGGCCAGGCGCGCGTAGAACGGGTCGTCCATCGCCCCGATGACCAGGCCCACGCTCGCGACGCGTCGGCCGCGCGCGAGCGAGGCGGCCGCATGGTTGCTGCGGAAGCCCAGCTCGCGCACGGCTGCGTGCACGGCAGACGCGGTCGCGCCCGCGACGCGCGGCTCGCCGTTGATCACTCGCGAGACGGTCTTGAGACTCACCCCGGCCCGCTCGGCGACGTCGGCCATGGTCGGCCGACGGCCGTCGAGCATCATCGGCTACTGCACCGTGAAGGCGAACAGGTGCATCTCCCCGGACGACACCGTGGCGGGCAGGGTGATGCTCTCGACCTGCTTGCTGTTGTCGATCGCGCCGCTCGCTCCGAACAGGTAGGTGTGGATCACCTGTTGGCCGCCGTCGGTGGTGTCGCGGTAGGGCGTGTCCGCCGCGATGACGTTGCCGTAGAGCGGGCCGGTCGCACCGGCGCCGAGCGTCCAGTCGGACAGCCCGAGGTGCACCGTCTGCGACGTGCCGTCGGTGTAGTTGACGGTGAAGTCGCCCTCGGCGCCGCCGCTCGCATTGGTCGCGCTGCCGAGGATGCCCAGGCGGCTGCCGTTCACCGGAGCGGCGAGCGGAATCGTCTGGCCACCGGCCACGATGTTGTCCTCATCGCCCGGCTGCGTGTCGGGGAACGCGTAGCCGATGCCGTCGACCGTGGCGGTCGTGCCGGGCGTGAGACCGTCGGCCGCGAGCTGCTGGCTCGAGTACGACCAGCCGTCGCCGTCGAAGTTGCCCTGGTTGGACGCACCGTCGGACGAGATGCCGGCATTGGAGTAGTACGGCCAGAGCTCGCCCTTCTTCGCGACGTCCACCTCGACCACGACGTCGGGCAGGCTCGTCCCGTCCGCGCCGGTCATCGAGATCGCGACCGGGTAGCGGCCGTCCGTTGACGGCGCGGTGATCGAGACGGTCTGGTGCCCGTCGGCGCCCGGACGAATGGTGAACGACCCGGACGTGGGTGCGACGGACGGGCCGTCGCCGCCGGCGGCGTGCCAGTTGATCTGCTGCTTGCCGCGCTGCAGCGCCCGCGCGCCAATGCGTACGGACACCGAGTCGCCCGGTGCGACGACGACGTTCGACACGTCGCTGTAGCCGAGGGCCGGATCCAGGCCGGCCGTGTTCGACGGCGGTACCTGCTTCGGGCCGGCCGCCCACTCGACGTTCGGCGTCGTGCCGAGGCCGAAGTCGAGCTTGCCGCCGTGGTGCAGCACGCTCGACTCGAGCCAGGGGTGCGACCACACAGCACCGTTGAGCGAGAGGGTCTGCACGTACGGTGCGTCGTCGGCGGCACCGTTGCCGTTGATCGTGAGCTTCTTGCCGGACGCCAGGGTGACGACCGCCTTCGGGAACAGCGGGCTGCCGAGGACGACGTCGGCACTGCCCGGCATCTCGGGATAGAAGCCGAGTGCGGAGAAGACGTACCAGGCGCTCATCGTGCCGAGGTCGTCGTTGCCGGCGATCCCGGCAGGCTGCGCGGTGAAGATCTGGTCCTGGATCTTCCGCACGACTTCCTGCGTCTTGTACGGCGCGCCGGCGTAGTCGTACTCCCATGGGATCTCGATGCTCGGCTCGTTGCCGAAGTCGGCGTTCTCGGGGCCGATGTTCTTGACCTTGGCGGTCAGCCCGTCCAGCTTGTCGACCCATGCGGCGTTGCCGCCGTCCGCGGCTATCGCGCCGGCGATGTCCTGCGGCTCCATCGGCGTGTACTGGTAGCTGTTGCCCTCGACGAAGCCCATGGACTCACCGGGTGCGAAGTTGGGCTCGAACTCGCCGTTGGTCTCGCGCGGCTCGAGGTAGCCCGACCCCGGGTTGAACACGTTCTGCCAGCTGTTCGCGCGGACCGCGAAGGTCGTGGCGGTCGTGGTGTTGCCGAGCGCGGCGGCGTACTGCGAGATCGCGTTGTCGGCGACGTTGTACTCCTGCTGCGTCGACACCGGGCCGTAGAAGTTGCAGCAGCCGTAGTCGGCGTCCAGCGGCAGGTAACCCTTGTTCAAGTAGGTGCTCAGGCCGGGGCGCACGTTGTTCGTGGCGTTCGCTTCGGTGAGCATCGCGTGCAGCGCCTTCTTGTGGTTGAAGTCGCGCGCGCCGAACGCGTAGGCGTCAGCGATGATCGAGTCGGCGGGATCGCCGACCATGACGTACGACTCGCCGTTGTACAGCTCCCACTTGGGCAGCTGGCCGGTCTGGTCGTACTGGTCGAGCATCGAGCGCACCTCGTCGCTGCTCTGCTTCGGCGCCACCATCGCCTCGAGCTGCGCCTGGCTGCGGTAGATGTCCCAGCCGGAGAAGTTGGCGTACTCGACGTGACCGCGCGGCGTCCGGTGCACCTCGCCGTCGAAGCCCATGTACTCGCGGTTCACGTCGCTGTAGACGTTCGGGTGCAGCAACGCGTGGTAGAGCGCGGTGTAGAAGGTCGTCTGCTGGGTCGCCGTGCCGCCCGAGATCGCGATCTTGCCGAGCTGCTTGTTCCACGCGTTGTGCGCGGCTGCCGCGACCGAGTCGAAGTCCCAGCCGGAGTTCTCGCGATCGAGGTTGCGGCGCGCGTTGTCGGTGCTGACGTAGCTGATGCCGACCTTCGCCTGGACGACGCCGTCCTGCGCGGGGTCGAAGGTGAGGTACGCACCGGACGCGTTCGTCACCGGCGGCTGCGCGTTGGCCCGCGCCTGCGCCGAGTTCGATCGCGACGTGCCGTGCTCGACCGGAGCGCTGCGGCGCACCCCGTTGGACGAGCGCTGCTCGGGGCGCACCCGCGGGTTCACGCCGTGGGCGCCGTGCACGGTCATCGACTTGGCACCGGCCTGCTGAGCGCCGTTGTGCCACGTCCCGCTCGCCGTGACGGGCGAGTCGAACTGCATGTCGAAGTACATCGTGTACGTGTCGTCCGCGCCGCAGAAGTGACCGCTGGTCACCCAGCCCTTGATCTCCTTCTTGTTGATCACCTGGAAGTGCGTCGCGTCGGTGCCGGCCTGGCTGTCGGACAGCTTGAGCAGCAGGTTCGCCGGCGAACCGGACGGGAAGGTGAACCGGCCCATGCCGGAGCGGGTGGTGGCGGTCAATTCGCTGCTGATGCCGTCGGCTTGGAGTTGGTAGTCGCCGGCCTTCGCTGATTCGGCGCTGTGGTCGAGCGGCAGCGTGGCGCTGTCCGGATTGCTGGGCACCGCGCCGCTGGTGGGCAGGATCGGCACGTCGCCCGCCGCCCCGCAGCCGGGACCGCTGATGTGGGTGAGGCTGAAGCCGGTGACGGTGTTGTCGTTGTACTCATAGCCGCCGCCGGCGGGGCGGCTGGGTGTGTCCGGGCTCCACTGCACCATGCCGAACGGCACGTCGGCGCCGGGGAAGTCGTCCACCGCCCCGGACGTCCCGATGATCGGGTCGACGAGCGACGCCGGATCGGCGACCGGTGCCGCGGCGTGCGCGACTGCGGTGGGTACGACCACCGACGCGCCCGCGAGGGCGGCGACGGACAGCAGGGCTCGGAAGCGGGAGTTTCGGCAGCGGGGGAACAGTGCCATGCGAGCGCTCCTCGAGAGGGCTGTGGCGGCGGCGGGCCGTCCCGGATGACAGCGCTGTCACCGTCGCCGTCAGCGACACTTCTCGGCGGACCGGACGAAGTAAAGCAATCCAGGCGGTAACTACCTGACTGGCACTAACCGGACATAACGCTCTGGCGGTGGTGTCAGGCGAAGGCCTCGGCGATGAGGTCGCCGAACAGGTGCTCGAACTCGATGGTGTGCAGCCCGCGCCGCGCGAACCAGGTGCAGACGTTCTCGCAGTCGCGGTGCAGGAAGTCCGGTCCCTGCGGGTTGGCGACCAGGTCGACCACCTGCGGCAGGTCGATCATCACCAACCGGCCGTCCGCGACGAGCAGGTTGTACGGAGACAGGTCACCGTGCGCGTAGCCGGCCCGGGCCAGCAGCCGCATCGCCCCGACGCACTGGTCGAACAGGTCGGCCAGCTCGTCCGGCGCAGGCCGGGTCTGCGCCAGGCGTGGCGCGGCCGAGCCGTCCGGGGTCCCGATGAACTCGAGCATGAGCTCGGTGCCGTACAGCTGGACGGGGTAGGGCACCGGCGCACCGAGTCCCCACAGCGTCGACAGCGCGCCGAACTCGGCAGCGGCCCACTCGCCGGCGGCGAGCTGGCGCCCGAAGTCGGTGCGCCTGGCCAAGGCCCGCCGCTCGCGGCTCTTCTTCACCCGGCGGCCCTCGGTGTAGGAGGCGTCCCGGTGGAACTGCCGATGGTCGGCGGTGCGGTACCGCTTGGCCGCGAGCAGCGTCTCCGGTCCGTCCGGCACGGCCCGACCGACGAGGTGGACGTCTGCCTCCTTGCCGGTCTTGAGGATGCCGAGTTCGGTGTCGACGGCGGCGAGTTCGGTGACAACCCAGTCCGGGTGCGGCTCGGGTCCGTGAGTGGCCACGTCCCAGGTCGAGTAGTTGGGTTCGTGGAACGGTTCTGGATAGGACAGGTCGTCGATCAGATCTCGATCGAAGGTCATTTCTGGGATCTCCTGGACGGAATGCGCCGTAGCGCTCCGTCTCAGGACGGCGCGATCAGCGCGGCGAGTGGGCGAACACACGGGTTCCCCGGGGAACGGTGAACATCTCGAGGCACCTCCTCGTTCGCGCGCCATCGCCTCGTCCGGCGTGACTAGTGGCTCCATGGTCCCGCAGCCGGCCAACCTGTTTTCCGGCGGCACTAATCTCATTCCCGTGTTGAGACTGTCGACGTTGTTCCTCCGGACCCTGCGAGACGACCCGGCCGACGCCGAGGTGCCCAGCCACAAGTTGCTGGTGCGGGCCGGTTATGTGCGGCGCGTCGCGCCCGGCATCTACTCGTGGCTGCCGCTGGGCATGAAGGTGCTGGCCAACGTCGAGCGGGTCGTGCGCGAGGAGATGGACGCGATCGGGTCGCAGGAGGTGCACTTCCCGGCGCTGATCCCGCGCGAGATCTACGAGGCGAGCGGCCGGTGGAGCGACTACGGCGACCTGCTGTTCAAGCTGCACGACCGCAAGGACGTCGACTACCTGCTCGCACCGACCCACGAGGAGCTGTTCACGCTCCTGGTGAAGGGCGAGTACTCGTCCTACAAGGACTATCCGCTCGCGCTCTACCAGATCCAGATCAAGTACCGGGACGAAGCGCGCCCGCGTGCCGGCATCCTGCGCGGCCGCGAGTTCATCATGAAGGACTCGTACTCGTTCGACCTGAACCATGAAGGGCTCGAGAAGGCCTACTACGCGCACCGCGACGCGTACGAGCGGATCTTCACCCGGCTAGGGTTCACCTACAAGATCGTCTTCGCCGTGTCCGGCGCGATGGGCGGGTCGGCGTCGGAGGAGTTCCTCGCCCCGGCGCCGTCCGGTGAGGACACCTTCGTCCAGTGCACGAACTGCGACTACGCGGCCAACACCGAGGCGGTAGAGATCGCGGCGCCGCCGCCGCACGACCCGAGCGAGCACCCGCCGCAGCAGGTGCTCGACACACCGGACACCCCGACGATCGACACGCTGGTCGAACGCATGCAGTCACTCGGCCACGACACCACTGCCGCGACCACGCTCAAGAACGTCGTGCTCCGGACGAAGGCGCCGAGCGACGACGACTGGCAGCTGCTCGTCGTCGGCGTCCCGGGCGACCGCGAGGTCGACCTCAAGCGCATCGGCGGTCAGCTCGAGCCGGTGCTCGTCGAGCAGGCCGGCCCGGCCGACCTGGCCAAGGCCCCGGCGCTGGTCGCCGGCTACATCGGCCCGCAGATTCTGGCCGAGCACGAGATCCGCTACCTGGTCGATCCGCTCGTCGTCGAGGGCAGCTCGTGGGTCACGGGTGCGAACCAGCAGGGCAAGCACGCGGCGAACGTCGTGCGCGGTCGCGACTTCGTGCCGGACGGCGAACTGGGTGCCGTCGAGATCCGCGACGGCGACCGCTGCTCGCGGTGCGGTTCGGCGCTCGAGATCGCGCGCGGCATCGAGCTGGGCCACGTGTTCCAGCTCGGGACCAAGTACGCCGAGACGTTCGGCCTCACCGCGCTCGACCAGAACGGCAAGCCGGTCACCGTCACGATGGGGTCGTACGGCGTCGGCGTCACCCGCGCGGTGGCGGCGCTGGCCGAGCAGACCTACGACGAGAAGGGCCTGTGCTGGCCGCTCGGCATCGGGCCGGCCGACGTCCACATCGTCGCGACCGGCAAGGACGAGTCGGTGTTCGAGACCGCCGATCGCATCGCGCTCGAACTCGATGCGGCCGGCGTGCGCATCATGTACGACGACCGTCGCGGTGTCTCGCCGGGCGTGAAGTTCAAGGATGCGGAGCTGATCGGCGTGCCGAAGATCGTCATCGTGGGCAGGGGCCTTGCCGACGGCGTCGTGGAACTGCGCGACCGGAAGTCGGACGCGCGGCGCGAGCTGCCGGTCGCCGACATCGTGGGCGCCGTGATCAACGAGGTGCGTGACTGATGCCCACCACCGCTCCGTACGGTTCCTGGTCGTCGCCGATCTCTGCCGAGTCCGTGGCGGCAGGTGGGCACTCGGCCGGCGCTGCCCGGTTCGTCGCCGGTGAGGTGTGGTGGCTCGAGGCCCGGCCCGCCGAGAAGGGCCGCTACGCGATCCGACGCAATGTGAAGGGCGAGCCGCAGGACGTTCTCGGGCCGCCGTGGAACGCGCGAACTCGCGTACACGAGTACGGCGGCGGCGCGTGGACGGCGACGCCGGACGGGCTCGTCGTGTTCGCGGAGTTCTCCGACCAGCGCCTGTACCGCCTCGACGAACCGGGCGGCGAGCCCGTGCCGATCACGCCGGAGCCGCCCGCTCCGACGGCGTGGCGATACGCCGAGCTGCAGATCCTCCGTCCGGGCGAGATCTGGTGCGTGCGTGAGCGGCACGGTGACGACGGCTCGGTGACACGCGACATCGCCGCGGTTCCGCTCGACGGTTCGGCAGCCGAGGACGAGTCGGCGATCCGGTCGGTGGTCGGCGGTTCGCACTTCCTCGCATCCGCACGCATCTCACCGGACGGCCGCAAGCTCGCCTGGATCGCGTGGGAGCACCCGCAGATGCCGTGGGACGGCACCGAACTGCGGGTCGCCGAGCTCGATGCGGACGGCACCTGCGGGCCGCACCGCACGCTGCTCGGCTCGACGAACGAATCGGTGCTGCAACCCGAGTGGATCGACGCCGAGACGCTCTGGGCGCTCGGCGACGTCAGCGGGTTCTGGAACCTCTACCGGGTCCGGGTCGACGGCCTGGATGCGCAAGCCGTGGGCGCGGTCGCGGCCGACATCGGCGGGCCGATGTGGAGCCTCGGCGCGCGCTGGTACGACCCGCTGCCGGACGGCCGGCTGCTGGTCGTCCGCACGCTCGGCAACGACACGCTCGCCTATCTCGACCCGGCCACCGGCGAATACACCGACGTCGATCTGGGCGCCGTGGCCACCGTGGTCCTGCGGCAACGCGACGGCGACCAGTTGCTGGTCAGCACCGGCGGCGCGCAGATCCCGCCCGGGCAGCGGTTGCTCGACCTGACGACCGGCGAGCTCACCGTCGTCCGGTTGAGCGTGGACGAGGTGCCGGACGCCGCGTACCTGCCGAACACGGAAGAGATGACCTTCCCGAGCGCAGCCGGACGCGAGGTGCACGCGGTCGTCTACCGACCCCGCAATCCCGACTTCGTCGCGCCGGACGGCGAGCTGCCACCGTTCATCGCGCACGTCCACGGCGGTCCCACCGCGCACACGTCCGCCCGGATGGGCACTGACATCGCCTACTGGACCAGCCGTGGCGTCGGCATCATCGACGTCAACTACGGCGGCTCGACCGGCTACGGCCGGGCCTACCGCAACCAGCTGCTCGGACAGTGGGGCGTCGTCGACGTCGAGGACACCGTCGCGGCGATCGTCGGTCTGGCCGACGCCGGGTTGGCCGACCGCGATCGACTCGGGATCGAGGGGGGTTCGGCCGGCGGTTGGACGGTGCTCGCCGCGCTCACCACCAGCGACGCCTTCGCGTGTGGCGTCTCGCTGTACGGCGTGGCCGAGCTCGTGCAGTTCGTCGCAGAGACGCACGACTTCGAGTCGCGCTACATCGACGGCTTGATCGGCCCGCTGCCCGAGGCGCAGGACCTCTACGCCGAGCGGGCACCGCTCAACCACGTCGCCGGGCTGTCCTGCCCCGTCCTGCTGCTGCAGGGACTGGACGACCCGATCGTCCCACCGGCCCAGGCCGAACTGTTCCGCGACGCGATGGTCGCCAAGGGCATCCCGCACGCCTACCGCCCCTACGAGGGCGAATCGCACGGCTTCCGCAAGCGCGAGACGATCATCGACTCGCTCGAGTCGTCGCTGTCGTTCTACGGGCAGATTCTGGGCTTCGAGCCGCCGGGGGTCCCGGTGCTCGAACTCTGGCGACCGTAACGTGCCGAAGCCGCTCGCCGAGGTCGTCGAGGCCGGCTGGGCCGAGGCGCTCGAACCGGTGGCCGGGCAGATCGCCGCGATGGGCGACTTCCTGCGCGCCGAGGTGGCGGCCGGACGCCGCTACCTGCCGGCGGGCGAGAACATCCTGCGCGCGTTCCGGCAGCCGTTCGCCGACGTCCGGGTGCTCATCGTCGGCCAGGACCCCTACCCGACGCCGGGGCATCCGATCGGACTGTCGTTCGCGGTCGACCCGCACGTGCGGCCGATCCCGCGAAGCCTGCAGAACATCTACCGCGAGCTGTCGTCCGATCTCGGCCTGGCGACTCCGCAACACGGCGACCTGACGGCGTGGACGACGCACTGCGTGCTCCTGCTCAACAGAGTGCTGACCGTGGCGCCGGGCGCGTCCGCCGCGCACCGGGGCAAGGGCTGGGAGGTGGTCACCGACCAGGCGATCCGCGCGCTGGCCGCGCGCGGCACGCCACTGGTCGCCATCCTGTGGGGACGCGACGCCCAGTCATTGGCACCGCTGCTGGGCCCGGTGCCGCGCATCGAGTCGGCGCACCCTTCGCCGATGTCGGCCGACCGCGGCTTCTTCGGGTCACGCCCGTTCAGCCGGGCCAACGCCGCGCTCGCCGAGCAGGGCGCCGAACCGGTCGACTGGTCACTTCCCTGACACCGCTTTTGGCGGCCAACCCCCGGATCCGGGGGTTGGCCGCCAAAAGCGTTAGTTGTCGGCGAGACGGGCCGGGAAGCCGCCGGTGGCGATCGGTCCCCAGCGCTCGGGAGTGATGCGGATCAGCGACTTGCCCTGATCGCGCATCGCCTGGCGGTACTCGTCCCAGTCCGGGTGCTCGCCGCTGATGCACCGGAAGTACTCGACCAGGCCGTCCTCGGCCGCCTGGTCGGGCATGTCGAACACCTCGGCCGGGCCGTCCACCTGCACCCACGCGCCGCCGAAGTCGTCCGACAGCACGAGCACGCCGCCGCGCGCGGTGCGGCGCAGGTTCTGCACCTTGGCCCGTTCGGGGTAGCTCGAGATCACGATCCGGCCCTCGGGGTCGACGCCGCCGGTGACCGGCGAGAGCTGCGCCGACCCGTCCCTGCGGGTGGTGACCAGGATCATCTGGTGTCGCGGACGGACGAAGGCCAGCAAGTCGTTGAGTTCTACGGACGTGTTCGTGGCGATCGACCGTGGCATCTGTCCATACTGTCGGACCGGTTCACTACTGTCGGAAGCCGACCCAAGCATCGAGTCAATCCTCCTCACCGAGAGAGCCTGCGTGAACGACCGTCTGATCGTCCGTGGCGCCCGCGAGCACAATCTCAAGGACGTCAGCCTCGACCTGCCCCGCGACGCGATGATCGTGTTCACCGGGCTGTCCGGGTCCGGCAAGTCGAGCCTTGCTTTCGACACGATCTTCGCCGAGGGCCAGCGGCGCTACGTCGAGTCGCTGTCGGCGTACGCGCGGCAGTTCCTCGGTCAGATGGACAAGCCCGACGTCGACTTCATCGAGGGCCTGTCGCCGGCGGTGTCGATCGACCAGAAGTCGACCTCGAAGAACCCGCGGTCGACGGTCGGCACGATCACCGAGGTCTATGACTACCTGCGCCTGCTCTACGCGCGCATCGGCAAGCCGCACTGCCCGGTCTGTGGCGAGCCGATCACCAAGCAGACACCGCAGCAGATCGTCGACCGCATCCTCGAGATGCCCGAGGGCACCCGGTTCCAGGTGCTGGCTCCGGTGATCCGCGAACGCAAGGGCGAGTACGTCGACCTGTTCGCCGACCTGCAGGTGAAGGGTTTCGCCCGCGTCCGGGTCGACGGCGTGGTGCACCCGCTCACCGAGCCACCCAAGCTGAAGAAACAGGAGAAGCACACCATCGAGGCGGTCGTCGACCGCCTCGCCGTCCGTCCGTCGAGCAAGCAGCGGATCACCGACTCGATCGAGACGGCGCTCGGCCTGGCCGGCGGCGTGGTCATCCTCGACTTCGTCGACCTCGACGAGACCGACGCGCACCGTGAACGGCGCTACTCGGAGCGGCTGGCCTGCCCGAACGACCATCCGCTCGCGATCGATGAGCTCGAGCCGCGGTCGTTCTCGTTCAACTCGCCGTTCGGCGCCTGCCCCGTGTGCACGGGCCTCGGTACGCGCAAAGAGGTCGACCCCGAGCTGATCGTCCCTGACCCCGAGCTGACGCTCAACGAGGGTGCCGTCGCGCCCTGGGCGTCCGGTCAGACGAGCGAGTACTTCCTGCGCCTGCTCGACGGCCTCGGCAAGTCGGAGGGCTTCGACCTCGACACTCCGTGGGAGCAGCTGACCGCACGGGCGCAGAAGGCCGTGTTGCACGGGATCGGCGAGCAGGTGCACGTCAGCTACCGCAACCGGTACGGCCGTGACCGCTCGTACTACGCCAACTACGAGGGCGTGGTGCCGTGGATCGAGCGGCGCTATGCCGAGACCGAGTCGGACTGGTCGCGCGAGAAGTACGAGGGCTACATGCGCGAGGTGCCGTGCCCGACCTGCCAAGGCACCCGGCTCAAGCCCGAGATCCTGGCGGTGACGCTGCACGGCCGCTCGATCGCCGACCTCGCCGGGCTGTCGATCGGTGAGGCCAACGGCTGGCTGCACCAGCTCGAGCTCGACGAGCGCGAGCGGCTGATCGGCGAGCGGGTGCTGAAAGAGATCCACGCCCGCCTCGGGTTCCTGGTGGACGTCGGGCTGCACTACCTGTCGCTCGACCGGGCCGCGGCAACCCTGGCCGGCGGCGAGGCGCAGCGCATCCGGCTGGCCACCCAGATCGGGTCGGGCCTGGTCGGCGTGCTCTACGTGCTGGACGAGCCGTCCATCGGCCTGCACCAGCGCGACAACCACCGGCTCATCGAGACGTTGGTGCGGCTGAAGAACCTGGGCAACACGCTGATCGTCGTCGAGCACGACGAAGACACCATCCGCACCGCGGACTGGGTGGTCGACATCGGCCCGGAGGCGGGCGAACACGGCGGGCAGATCGTCGTCAGCGGTCCGGTCGACGACCTTGTCGCCTCCGAGAAGTCGATCACCGGCGCCTACCTGTCCGGGCGGCGTGCGATCGAGGTGCCGCCGATCCGGCGTCCGCGACAGCCGGGCCGTGAGGTCGTCGTCGAGGGCGCGCGCGAGCACAACCTGCGCAACATCGACGTCGCGTTCCCGTTGGGCTGCTTCGTCGCGATCACCGGCGTGAGCGGATCGGGCAAGTCGACGCTGGTCAACGACATCCTGTACGCCGCGCTGGCCAACAAGATCAACGGCGCGAAGCTGCCGCCTGGGCGGCACAAGCGAGTGCGCGGCATCGACCAGCTCGACAAGGTGGTCGGCGTCGATCAGTCACCGATCGGGCGCACGCCGCGGTCGAACCCGGCGACCTACACCGGCGTGTTCGACCACATCCGCAAGCTGTTCAGCGAGACGACCGAGGCGAAGATCCGCGGCTACCAGCAGGGTCGCTTCTCGTTCAACGTCAAGGGCGGCCGCTGCGAGAACTGCCAGGGCGACGGCACGATCAAGATCGAGATGAACTTCCTGCCGGACGTCTATGTGCCGTGCGAGGTCTGCAAGGGCGCCCGGTACAACCGCGAGACGCTCGAGGTGCACTACAAGGGCAAGAACATCAGCGAAGTGCTCGAGATGCCGATCGAGGAGGCGGCCGAGTTCTTCAAGCCGATCTCGAGGATCGCCCGGCATCTCGACACTCTGGTCGACGTCGGGCTCGGCTATGTCCGGCTGGGGCAGCCGGCACCGACGCTGTCCGGCGGCGAGGCGCAGCGGGTCAAGCTGGCCTCCGAGCTGCAGAAGCGCTCTACCGGGCGCACCATCTACGTCCTGGACGAACCGACGACTGGCCTGCATTTCGAGGACGTCTCGAAGCTGCTCGGCGTGCTGCACTCGCTGGTCGACAAGGGCAACACCGTGCTGGTCATCGAGCACAACCTCGACGTGATCAAGACCGCCGACTGGGTCATCGACATGGGCCCCGAGGGCGGTTCCGGCGGCGGCATGGTCATCGCCGAGGGCACCCCCGAGGACGTCGCCACCAACCGCGCGTCCTACACCGGCGAGTTCCTCCGTCCGCTGGTATCGGCCCGGACGAAGGCGACGGCTCGCAAGGCCGTCAAGGCGGCTGCCAAGAAGGCGCCCGCGCGCGCCACCGTGCAGGCGACGGCGAAGCGAGTGCCGGCGAAGAAGACCGCCGCGAAGAAGACCGCCGCGAAGCGGACGGCAGCGAAGCGGACCTCTGCCGCGGCCGCGAAGAAGCCGGCGGCCCGCGGTACGACGAAGAAGGTTCCGCCCGCGAGCAAACGCTCCCGCTGACGCGGCCGGCGCAACCGGCGCGCCGGACTGCCGGACCGACCTTGATAACGAATGACCGTCATGACGGTCATTGGGTATTCGGGTTGCCGCTGTCCACAGCCCGAAAACGTGTGACCCGCACACCCGGCACGATGATCAGCCGTGTTGACCAACGCAGCAGCAGCGACGACCGAATTCGCGCGTGCCTCTGACACCGCGGTGTCCACGGTGCCCGATCTGGTCCGCGACGGCTGCACGCGTTCGGAGGCTGCTGCTTGGCTCCGGGCGGGACGGTGGCACCGTTTCGGCAAGGCAGTCGTGCTGCACAACGGCGAGTTGACTCGTGAAGAGCGGGGGCGGGTCGGCGTGCTCAACTGCGGACCGCGCGCCTACCTCGGCTCGTTCTCGGCGATCGAGAGCATGGGGCTCAAGACCTGGGAGCGGGACGAAGTGCACGTGCTGGCACCGTCGGGCGTACCGCGTCCGCGGCTGGGTGAGCCCCACATCGTCCTGCACCACACTGCCGACCTGGCGCCTGTGGACGTTCTCGAGATCCGCCGCTGTCAGCGGATCGCGCCTGCGCTGGTCCTTGCTGCGTCGAGCTTCACGAACCCACGCCCGGCGTGCGGCATCCTGGCGGCCGGGGTGCAGCAGCGGTTGACCACGCCGTCGCAGCTGCGCGCCGTGCTCGATCGGGCGCCGCGCGTGCGGCACCGGCATGATCTGCTGCTGGCCGTCAACGACATCGCCGGTGGTGCCGAAGCGCTCAGCGAGATCGACTTCGTTCGGTTGTGTCGGCGACACCGGCTCCCGCCGCCGACCCAGCAACGCATCCGCCTCGAGTCCGGCGGGCGCCGCCGCTTCCTCGACGCCGAATGGCGGCTGCCCGACGGCCGGGTGATAGCCGCCGAGATCGACGGCGCGGTGCACCTGGCCGTCCGCAAATGGTGGGACGACCAGCTACGCCAGAACGAAATCGTGATCACTGGGACATGGGTGCTGCGATACCCGAGCGTCATCGTCCGCACCGAGCTGGCCCTCGTAGCCGACCTACTCCGCCGATCCATATTCAGCTGACCGACCCGATTATCCCCTGCACGCCATGAC
>DASXJN010000077.1:0-17463 GCA_036497365.1 Jatrophihabitantaceae bacterium
CATCAACTCGTAGTAGACGGCGTCGACGGCGGTGATGCGCAGCGCGTAGCAGACGGCCGAGTTGGCCGCTGATCCTCTGCCCTGCGCGAGGATTCCTTGCTCGCGGCAGAACCGCGAGATCTCCCACACGACGAGGAAGTAGCCGGGGAAGTGCAACTGCTCGATGATCTCGAGTTCGTGCTCGATGATGTCGCGTGCCTTGGTCTCATGCGGCTTGCCGGCGAACCATTCGGCGAATCCCTGGTAGGTCAGCTCGCGCAGGTACGACATCTCGTCGTGCCCGGACGGAACGGGGAACGGCGGCAGATCAGGCGCGATCAGCTTGAGCGGAAAGGCGATCTCGGCACCGATACGTGCAGCCGCATCGACCACGCCCGGCCATCGTGCAAACCGCTCGGCCATCTCGTCACCGGAGCGCAGGTGCTGCCCGGCCCACGACGGCAACCAGCCGTCGATCTCGTCGAGGCTGCTGCGCGCGCGCACCGCGGCCAGCGCGGTGGCGAGCGGACGGCGTGGGGGAGCGTGATAGTGCGCACCGGTCGTGGCGACGGCCTGTAACCGACGGCTTCGCGCAAGCTCGTACAACGTGTCATAACGCTCGTCGGCGAGCGGGTCGAGTTCGTGGGTGAGTTCGACGACGACGTTGTCGCGACCGAATCGGGCGATCAACTCGTCCAGCACCCGGCCGGGGTCGCCGCCGGAGTCGAGCGCCTGCCGCACCGCTCCCTTGCGGCAACCGGTGAGGATCAGCCAGTGCCCGTCCGCCGCGTCGGTGATCTCGTCGAGGTCGTAGACCGGACGGCCCTTGGCGCCGCCTCGCAACTGCGCCTTGCTGATCACCCGGCACAGGCTCGCGTAGCCGTCCGGGTCGCGGGCCAGGGCGAGCAGGTGATGCCCGGGCGGATCGGGCACGCCGACACGCGCTGCGATGAGCTTCTCGGCCTGGGTGCGGGGCAGCGGGATGTCGAGGTTGAGCTCGGCCCCGAACCCGGTCGCCAGCCCGATCTTCTCGGCCGCCTCGGCGAAGCGCACCACGCCGTACATGCCGTCGTGGTCGGTCAGGGTGAGCGAGGTCAGGCCGAGCCGGGCGGCCTCCTCGGCGAGCTCCTCCGGCGCGGAGGCGCCGTCGAGGAAGCTGAACGACGAGTGGGCGTGCAGCTCGGCGTAAGGGGTGGCGGTGGAAGTGCGCGGTAGCTGCAGCGCGACGTATTCTTCGCGCTTGCGTGACCAGGCCGGCGAGTCGCCGCCGTCCTGCCGCACGCCGGGGAACGGCCGGCCGGACAGCCGCCGTTCCAGCTCGCGCCAGGGGATGTTCGGGTTGTCGAACCCCATCCCGACAGCTTAGAACACATGTTCGATCGATGCGACTCACGGGAGGCTGCCGTCATGCGGAAACTGACCTTTGGCATGAACCTGAGCCTGGACGGCTACATCGCCGCGCCCGGCGACGACCTCGGCTGGAGCGCGCCCAGCGACGAGCTGTTCCAGTGGTGGTCCGACCGGGTGGGGGCGACGGGCCTGGCACTGTACGGGCGCAAACTCTGGCAGACGATGAGCTCCCACTGGCCGACCGCCGACCAGCAGCCTGACGCCACCCCGGCGCAGATCGAGTTCGCCCGTCGCTGGCGGGACATGCCGAAGGTGGTGTTCTCCTCGACGACCAGCGCGGTCGACTGGAACGCCCGCCTGGTCACCGGCGACGCCGTCACCGAGATCACCCGGCTCAAGACCGAGGACGACGGTGCCATGGACGTCGGCGGCGCCACTCTCGCCGCGGCGGCCATGCGGGCCGGACTGATCGACGAGTACGCGATCGTCACCCACCCGGTGCTGGTGGGCGGCGGCACGCCGTTCTTCACCGCCCTGGACAACTGGGTGAACCTGAACCTGGTCGAGACCCGGACCTTTCCCGACGGCGTGCTCCTGACCAGGTACGAGACCAGGCGCTGAGTACCCCCACCCGGCATCGGCACGGGCTCGGTCCACCCGAGGACTCCGTTGCTCAGTCGGAGGTTTCGTGTGCTGCCTTGCGGGGCATCAGGGCGACGACCGGGATGCTGACGGCGGTGACGACCAGAACCACGACAAGAGTGACTCTCATGGCGTGGCCCAGTCCGGAGGTTGCGGCGGAGAAGAAGATCGAGGTGACCCCGGCCGAGCCGATCCCGGCAGCAAGTTGCTGGATCGAGCTGAGTGCGCCACTGGCGCTGCCGGCCTCGTCAGGGCTCGTGTCGCCGAGAGCGATCAGGTAGATCGTGCTGATGCAGCCGATGCCGATGCCGGTGACAAATAACGAACGCGGGTGACCTGATCCGACACCCGTCCATGGCGAAAACCGGATGCGGTCACCGGCGCGATCGCGTGGAATCACGACATGGCGATCATGTTGAGCACGCCGGAGGTCGACGATCTCGGCGGCGCGGTGCACGCGCTGCGGGACTGGCAGGCCGAGGGCGCGCCGATGCACCTTCATCCGGGTGACGTCGGCTGGTTCTGGCGCTTCGGCGCGGAGGCGACGGCCGCCGCGGTGCGTGTCTGGCGCCGGGACGACCGGATCCTCGCCGTCGGCTTGCTGGACGAGCCCACTGTGCTGCGCATGACGATGGCGCCCGACGTCCGGCACGACGAGTCACTCGCGCGGCAGCTGTTCGCGGACGTGACCGAACCGGAGCGCGGAGTGCTGCCCGCGGGCAGGGCAAACATCGAAGCACCGCGAGATGCGCTCGTCCGCGAGCTCCTGCGCGAGGACGGCTGGAACACCGACGATCCGTGGACACCCTTGCGCCACGACCTCTCCGCGCCGGTGGACGACCCGGGGGTTCGGATCGAGGTGGTCGGCCCCGATCAGGTGGACGAGCGGGTCGAGGTCCAGCGGGCAGCCTTCGAGAAGTCGACGTTCACCGCGCAACGTTGGCACGCGATGGCAGCCGGGTCGGCCTACACCGATGCCCGCTGCCTGCTCGCGTACGACGACCACGGCACCGCGGTCGCGGCAGTCACCGTCTGGTCGGCGGGCGAGGGCCGGCCCGGATTGCTCGAGCCGATGGGCGTGCATCGCGACCACCGCGGTCACGGCTTCGGCACCGCGATAACTGTCGCCGCTGCGGCGGCGCTCCGAGAGCTCGGTTCGTCGAGCGCGATCGTCTGCACGCCGAGTTCGCGTGTCGGCGCCGTCGCCACCTACAAGTCGGCCGGCTTCCAGCCGCTGCCCGAAGTATGCGATCGCTATCGAGCCGCTTGAACCTCGGGAATCAGCGTTGGCGGATCGCCGGGTCGACCTCGGCGAGCGCGGCGGACGACGCCACGGCCCAGGCGAACGCGCTCGAGAAGACGTCGTGCATGGTGTCGTCCGACTTCCGAGTCAACCGGGGCGGATTCTGCTTGCCGAGCTGGAAATCGGTCACGTCCCGGACCACGCGGCCGACCGGCGTTTCGGTGCCCCAGGCGGCGGCCGTCAACTCCTCCGAGAGCGCGAGCGCCGCGCGCACTTGACCGGGCGAAATGCCGAACAGCACGTCCACCGCGGACAGCATGCCGGCGGCGAAGCCGAGCGGGGCCAGTGACCGGTCGATCTCGGTGGCGAGCAGCTCGCACGCGCGCGCCCGGATGAGGGTGCTGGTGAACCGGTCGTGCGCCGTCTTGCCGGTCGCCGGTCGCGCGAGCAACAGCGCCACCCAGTTCTGCACCCGTCGTGACCCGGCGAGGACGAGCGCCTCACGCAAACTGTTGATCTTCCGGCGGGTCTCGCCCATCCGGCCCACCGACGCCAGCTGCATGACTTGCAAGGCGAGCCCAGGGTCGCGCTTGACAGCCTCCTCGATCTCTTCGAGATCGAGTTCCTGGCTCAGCATGTCCGCCGACAACCGCAGCCGGGCGAGATCGCTCGCGTCGATCGTCGCACCGGTGATCAGCTGCGGACGTTCGAGTGCGTACCCCTGGAACAGGTCGAAGCCCATCTCGCTGAGCGCGGGCACGTCGCCGGCGTTCTCGACCTTCTGCGCGAGGAGCGTGACGTCGAACTCCTTGCACCGCGCCGCGAGATCGGCGAGGTCCTCGGCGTCGACCGCCATCACGTCGATCTTCACGATCGACGCCACCTCGAGCAGCCGCTCGGCGCCGGGCCGCCAGACGAAGTTGTCGGCGGCGATCTGGTAGCCCTCCTGGGCGAGCCGGCGACAGCCCTCGATCACGTCGTCGTCGAGTTCGACCGTCTCGCGCACCTCGACGACGGTCTGTTCGGGCGGCAGCGTGAGCGGCACGGTGCCCTCGATGAGTCCGCGGTCGGCGTTGCAGAAGATCGTCCGGCCCGACACCAGGTGATCGAGACCGATCGCGGTGGCCCGATAGACGACCTGCGCGGTCATCTCATCGCCGCTGAGCTCCTCGATGCGGTGCTCGGGCGGCTGCCGGAACAACAACTCGTACCCGACGATCTCGCCGGCAAGGGTGAAGATGCCCTGGCGCCCGACAACGATGTCGTTGACGAAATCGTCGGTCGGCTCTGTCATCGATGCCTGCCCGTCCGTTCCGTCAGTCCGTCGCTGGTTCGTCGGCCATCTTCCCCCATCCGGCGCTACGGCTTTGCAGCGCCGGGTCTCTGCAGCGTGGCGGCGTGGTCGCCTACCGCGTCCTGCGCCGCCGCCGCTTGAGCAGCTCCGTGGGGACGAACGGCGCGGGCAGCTCGCTCGGCAGATCGTCGCGGCCGTCGATCCCGGGCATCCGGACGTCCAGCACCACGACGTCGAGGGCGAGCTGCTCCACGACGGCGGGTGCTGGTCGAGGCGCCGACCGGTCAGGACGTCCAGTAGTTGCGCATCAGTTCGGTGACCCATCGGGGTTGCCGGATATCGCCGCGCGGGGCGTACTCGCGCACGTACGGCTTGATGTCGAGCACCGGCGTGCCCTCGATGGCGTCCAGGCCCTGCACGGTCAGGGTCAGTCCGTCCACCGTCAGCAGCCGGCAGATCGTCACACCGAGCAGGTTCGTCCGATTGCTGTTGCGCTGCGCGAAGATGCCGACCGACGGCCAGTCCGGGTTGTTGCGCGGATGTCGCGCGCCGGTCTGCACCGCGTCGGGATCGCGACGGTCGAAGACGAACACGACCTCGATATGGCTGAACTCGTCGAGCCCGAGTACCGATTCGGGAGTGAATCTGTCCGCGTCGATCTCGACGGTCGAGGTGATGTCGTCCCAGTTGTCGTCGACGGCTTCTGCTCGTGGCGAATGCACCGTGGCAATCGGGATCATCTGCATCGCCGCATTGTTGCGCGCTAGGTTCGGAAGAGTGCCCACGTTGCTCGTCGTCCACCACACCGTGTCGCCCGCCACGCAGGAACTGCTCGACGCAGCGCTTGCCGGTACAAAGGCGGCGGGGTTGGAGTCTGTCGAGGTCGTCGTCCGTCCCGCGTTGTCGGCGACGGCACCGGACGTGCTCGCCGGCGACGGCTTCCTGCTCGGCACGCCGGCGAACATTGGCTACCTCGCCGGCGCAATGAAGTACTTCTTCGACAACGTCTATTACCCGTGCCTGTCGGCGAAGATCGGCGCGCCGTACGGGCTATGGGTGCACGGCGGCAGCGACACGACCGGCGCGGTGCGCGCCGCCGAGTCGATCACCAAGGGCATGGGCTGGGAACGCGTGCACGAACCCGTCACGGTGACCGGCGCACCGACCAAGGACGACACCGAAGCGGTGTGGGAACTCGCGGCCACCGTTGCCGCGTCGCTACTGGATCAGTAGAACCACTGAAGGTAAATGCGCTTGATCATCTGCACCAACGGCTTGGCGTTCTGCGGTGTCGAGCCGTGCAGGTACCACGCGTCGACGATCGTGACTCCGACGTCCTGCGAGTCGCTGTGGAACGCGTCGGGGTCCGGAACCGACTGCGGACCCTTCGGCGTGTGATAGCCGTCCGTGAACAGACTGTCGAAGTTGCCGGTGCCGTTCTTGTCGACGAGCTTCTTGAACTTTCCGGCATTGCCGTAGGGGTCCTTCTTGGTGCCCGGGATCTCGACGGCGCTCTGTGCGAATCCGACGCCGTGGCCGTTGACCTTGGTCGTCACGAGATAGCGCACCAGATGGCTGCACCGGTGATCGGCGAGGAAGTGCCGCAGCGGCTGGCCGTAGGCGTGGGCCCGGCAGTTCTTCGACTTTTGTTTGGCCCAGACCTTCAGGACGTACTTGTGGTTGCCCGAATGCACCGTGATGGTCTTGAGCGGCTTGTTCGGCACGGGATGCGCGTCGGCGGTCGGTACGACTCCGGCGGTGAGCAGCACCGCGGCCAAGATCGGTACCAGTGCGCGACGGCGCAGCGCGGGCGAGATCGTCATGCGAGGAGCATGGCGGGCTGCGCGTGACATGCGGATGAAGTCGGGCTTATGAATCGGATCAGTCGTAGATCGCGTCGACCTGCCAGCAACCGTCCGGCATGGCGCCGCTGACGAGGTAGGCCCGGCCGCGTACGTCCACCAGCTGGCAGCGCACGACGGCGCGGGCTGCGTCGGCATGCCACCATCGCTCGTCCACCGGCCATGGCCCGGCCCACGAGGTGATGGCGACCGGCTTCTCGGACCCGAGCGCGAACAGCACCGGTGGCGCCGGCATCGCGCCGCGGTCGGTGACGACGACGGACCGTCCGGCCGCGTCGAGCACCTGCGCCGCACGAGGCGGATCGAGCAGTACCGACGGTGCCGGCGCCGGGAGCACGCCCGGCCACGGCTGCTGCGGCGAGCGCACCGGCACCGGTTCGTCACCCCACGGCACCAGCCGGGTGCGCTGCGCCGGATCGCGACCGCCGTCGAGTACCGGAGCGAGCACCGAGCCGTGGCCGAGCAGGGTCTGCACCCGGGCCAGGGCACGGTGCGCACGCTCGTCCTCGGCGCCGGACCCGCCCCACAGCGACTGCTGGTGCGCGCCGGTCGGCACGGTGTCGATCGGGATCAGGCGCAGCCGGCTCACGCCGCCGGTCGGCCGGTCGGGACGAGACAGCCAGCCCTCGAGCTGCCAGCGCACCCGGTCGAGCACGTCGACCGCGCCGAGCACACCGGAGTGCCGCCAGCGTCGCACCGTCTCTTCGCCGTTCTCGGACAGCGCCTGCAGTTCGAGGCAGGCGCAGGCGAGCCCGTGCGAGCCGAGGTCGTTGACGAACTGCTCAGCGACTCCGCGCGCGCTGAACGCCACGGTGTCGACGCGGTCGACGGGCGGCTCGAGGTCGAGCGTGACGGTGAACTCGACCGGCGGTCGCCGGGCGGCGATCGGTCGGTCGTCCATCCCGCTGGCCTGCCGGTGTGCCCACGCGCCGGACGGACCGAACCGGGTGAGCACATCGCGGGACGGCAGCGCGGCGAACGCGCCGAGGGACAGGATGCCGAGGCGGCGCAGCAGATCGACCAGCGGCGACGTGCCGAACGGGTCGAGCGTCTCGATCGGCAGGCCGGCGAGGAACTCCGGCGATCCGTCGGGCGCGACGATGACACCGCGGCGGGCGGACTGCTCGGCGGCGAACGCGCCGTCGGCGATGCCGATCAACACGTCCGCACCGCCCAGCTGGGGCAGTCCCATCACCGCTCGTGACAGCGCGTGCAGTACGCCGGTCTCGCCGCCGTAGTAGCGGGTCGGGCCCTTGACGTTGATCGCGGCGAGGCCCGGCCGGGTGATCTCGACTCCGGGCGCGATCGACTCGAGCCCGGCCACCACCGGTTCGAAGATGCGGGCCTCGGCTGCCTCGTTGCGGGCCACCACGGCAAGCTCTGGGCATCGCGCCTGGGCCTCTCGGCGACGCAGGCCGCGCCGCACCCCGGCCTCGCGGGCAGAATGGGAACAGGCGACGACGGTGTTGCCGGTGACCACGGCGACCGGTGCATCCGCGCCCAGCCCGGCCTCGATCCGGGCGGTGGTGACCGGCCAGTCCGGGCACCACACCGCGATCATCCGGGGCGGTGCGGTGGTCACTCGTCCAGGATCGAACGCCCGTTCGGTTAAGTCAATCCGCCTTCGAAGCGGACGGCAACAACCGGGTCGACTGGCCGAGAACAATGATCACATGACAACCCCGGTCGAGCTCTGGGCGCCGTTCGCGCTGCGCGTGCGGTGCGGGCCGCTGGAGCTGCGCGCGATCACCGACGACGACATCCCGGCTCTCGTCGACCTCGCCCTGCGTGGCATCCACGATCCGGACGTCATGCCGTTCGCCCATCCGTGGACGGATACATCCAGGGGCGAACTGCCGCACAGCATGGCGGCGTACTACTGGTCCGCCCGCGCGTCGTTCTCGCCTGCCAAGTGGACGCTCGACCTCGCCGTCCGTGTCGATGGCGAGCTGGTCGGTGTGCAGGGCGTTGCGACGGAGGACTACCTCGTCCTGCGCAGCGCCGAGAGCGGTTCCTGGCTCGGCCGGAAATACCAGAGACGAGGCATCGGCACCGCGATGCGGCAAGTCGTGTGCGCCCTGATGTTCGACCATCTCGACGCCGAGGAGATGACTTCCGGCGCGTTCACCGACAACCCCGCTTCGCTCGGTGTCAGCCGCAAGGTCGGCTACGTCGACAACGGCACGTTCCGGCAGCAACGCCGTCCCGGCGAGCGCGCGACGATGCGCAAGCTCGTGCTGCGGCCGGACCAGCTCGTCCGTCCCGAGCATCCGCTCGAGGTGGACGGCGTCGCACCGCTGCGCGCCGCCATCGGTCTCGACACCTGAAGCGGGACCGACGGTCCCGCTAGTGCGGATCTTGATAACTGGTGCACGTCATGACGTTCGCTCGTTATATACGTTGGCGCATTTCTGCGGGGTGACGGTGACTGCCGACGATGTCACCGATGTCCCGAGACATCGCAGCCAGGACGCCACGAGGGTTTAGATGCGGAGCGAGGTCATGCCACCGTCGACGCGCAGGATCGCGCCGGTGGTCGCTGATGCCGTCGGCGAGGCGAGGGACACGATCGCCGTGGCCACTTCGTCCGCAGTCACCAGCCGACCGAGCGGTTGACGCGCGCGCAAAGCCTCAGCCGCCTCAGCGGGATCGTCCGCGGCGTCGAGCAGTCGGCCGACCCAGGGCGTGTCCGCCGTGCCGGGCGCGACGGCATTCACCCGGATGCCTTCACCCACGTGATCGGCCGCCATCGCCAGGGTCAACGCGGCAACCGCACCCTTGCTCGCGCTGTACAGCGCGCGGTTGCGCAGGCCGACGAAGGCCGCCGCCGAACACGTGTTGACGATCGCGGCATGCTCCGAGCGGCGCAGGTATGGCAGCGCGGCTCGCGTCACCCGCGCGATGCCGATGACGTTCACGTCGAGCACCGTGAACCACTCATCGTCGTCGTGCTCACCGACGTGCCCGACGGCGCCGATGCCGGCGTTGTTGACGAGGACGTCGATGCCGCCCAACCGCCCCGCGACGGCGTCGATCGCCGCGTCGACCTGCCCGCGGTCAGTGACGTCGCACGGCAACGCCAAAGTGTCGTCAGGAGCGCCGTCCACCGCCCGATCCAACACCGCGACGCGTGCGCCACGACTGCGCAGCAGCATCGCCGTCGCCGCGCCGATGCCACTGGCCCCACCGGTCACGATCGCCACGAGCCCGTCGAAGTCGTTCATACTTCCGTCCTCTCGAGCACGGTCGGGTCGATGTGCATCTTGGGGCCCGGGCCGGCGCTGTCCGGACGATGACCGGCCAGCACGTCGCCCACCGCGTCCAGCCCGACCGTCGCCGCCACCAGCGGACGAGGGTCGACCACGCCGCGCGCATAGGCGTCGATGGTCGTTGCGAGCCCCGGCGACCCGGACAGCACGCCGACCGCAGTCACATCCTTCAATGCCAGCCGGCGGGTGTCGATCAGGCTGGGCGAGCCGGCCAGCCCGATGTACACGACGCGTCCGGACGGCTCGACGAGCTCCAACGCCGCAGCCGGCAGGTCCGCCGAATTCGACGCATCGACGACCGCGTCGAACGGCAGGTCGGGCAGATCGCGCGAAGTCCACAGATGCTCGAAGCCGAGCGACGCGATGAACTCGCGATCCGCGTCAGGACGGCCGAGCAGGTGCACCTCGGCGCCGGACGCCCGGACGAACATAGCCACCAACAGCCCGATCGTGCCCGGGCCGAGCACGAGCACCCGGTCGTCCGCGGTCGCCGCCGTAGCGTGCGCGGCTCGCAGCGCGTTCGCGCCGGGCTCGACCAGTGCGCCGAGCGTGGCGTTGACCGAGTCCGGCAGCTGGTGCAGCGACCGCACCGGTACCGCGAGTTGCGAGGCCAGGGCACCGTCGCGCCCGCCGCGGATGCCGACCTCCTGCCGGTTCGCGCACACGTGCTGATGCCCGCGCCGGCACCGCCGGCACGAACCGTCGCCGAGCATGGTGTCGCCCATGACCCGCCGTCCGAGCCACGACCGTTCGACGCCGTCACCGACCGCGGCCACCGTGCCCGCCCACTCGTGTCCGAGCCGCATCGGGAAGTGCGCCTGACCGTCGTGCAGGTACTGCATCTCGCCGGTGAAGAACTCGACGTCAGTGCCACACACGCCGACCCGCTCGACATCGACGACCACTTCGCCCGCGGAGGGGACCGGCGCCGCGACGTCGCGCACCGATCCTTCTCGAGGCGCATCGAGCACGAAGGCACGCATCACGCGCGACGGGGCCGGTTTGTCGATGCCGCAGAATCTAACCCATGACCGGCAAGCTGCGCAGTGCTCACTGGTACGACGGCGACGACCGCAACGCCTACATCCACCGGGCGTGGATGCGGCGCGGCGCACCGGCCAGCGCGTTCAACGGCCGTCCCCAGATCGCGATCGCGAACACCGCGTCCGATCTCGCGCCGTGCAACGCGCACCTGACCGAGGTCGCCGAGTCCGTCAAGCACGGCATCTACGAAGCGGGTGGCATCCCGCTCGAGCTGCCGGTCGTGTCGCTCGGCGAGACGCTCGTGCGGCCGACCGCGATGCTCTGGCGCAACATGGCCACGATGTCGACCGAGGAGATGTTGCGCGCGAACCCGATCGACGGCGTGGTGCTGCTCGGTGGCTGCGACAAGACGATCCCCTCGTTGCTGATGGCGGCGTCGTCGGTCGACCTGCCCGCCGTCGTCGTGCCCGGCGGCCCGATGCTCACCGGCACCTTCCGCGGCCGCCCGCTCGGCTGCGGGACGGACGTGTGGCGGCTCAGCGAAGAGATGCGCAGCGGCGGAATGAGCGCCGAGGACTTCACGCTGTCCGAGTCGTCGATGATCCGCAGTCGCGGGCACTGCAACACGATGGGGACGGCCTCGACGATGGCGCTGGTCTCCGAAGCGCTCGGCGTGGTCGTCCCGGGTGTCGCCGGCACGCCGGCACCGGACAGTCGCCTGCTCGAGGCCGCACACAACACCGGCCTGCTGGCAGTCGAGATGGTCGGCGCCGACCGCCGCCCGAGCACGTTCCTGACCAAGGCGTCGTTCGCCAACGCGATCGTCGCCTTGGCCGCGATCGGTGGATCGACCAACGCGGTGGTGCACCTGCTCGCCATCGCCGGACGGCTCGGGATCGACCTGTCCCTCGACGACTTCGACCGGATCGGTTCGAACGTGCCGCTGCTCGTCGACCTGCAACCGGCCGGCCGATTCCTCATGGAGGACTTCCATCGGGCCGGCGGGTTGCTCGCCGTGCTGCGCGAGGTGCGCGATCTGCTCGATCCCGGCGCGCTCACCGTCACCGGCGAACCGCTGGTCGCCGCGCTCGACGACGCGCCGATCTGGGACGCCGAGGTCATCCGCACGCGCACGACGCCACTCATCGACAACGCCGGAATCGCCGTGCTGCGCGGCAACCTCGCACCGGACGGCGCCGTCATCAAACCCGCTGCCGCGTCACCGGAACTGCTCAAGCACCGTGGGCGTGCCGTGGTGTTCGACAGCATCGAGGACTTCCACAACCGCATCGACGATCCCGAGCTCGACATCGACGCCGACTCGGTGATGGTGCTGCGCGGTTGCGGACCGAAGGGTTATCCCGGCATGCCCGAGGTGTCGAACATGCCGCTGCCCAAGAAGCTGCTCGAACAAGGCGTGCGCGACATGGTGCGCGTGTGCGACGGACGGATGAGCGGCACCGCCTACGGAACGGTCGTCCTGCACGTCGCTCCCGAAGCAGCCGCCGGCGGACCGCTCGCGCTGGTCCGTACCGGCGACGTGATCTCACTCGACGTCGCAGCACGGCGCATCGACGTCGAGGTGCCGCCGGACGAACTCGCGCGACGCGAGCCGAGCACCGAAACCGTCGCCGGGTTCGCCGCGCCGCAGCGCGGCTGGGAACGGCTTTACGTCGACCACGTACTGCAGGCTGACACCGGAGCCGATCTGGACTTCCTGGTCGGTGCCACCGGATCCGAGGTCAGCCGCGAATCACACTGATCACGAATTGACTCGGACCGTGGTATCGGCAGTCATCGTGAAGTCACAACTGGTTGCACCGGCGCAGCTGCTCGGTGAGGCGAAAGTGCCGCCGCGTTCGACGGCCTGCACATCGGCACCGTTTGCGACGGTGTAGGTACACGACGGCTGACCAGAGCAATTGGCCTGTCGCGTGCCATTCACAGAAATGAAGACGGTCGCGGCGCCCGGGTTAACCGTGAGCGTGAAGTCCGCGGGTGGCGGTGTCGAACTCGGCGGACTGGACGTCGGTGGCGAGGAACTCGGCGGACTCGACGACGGCGTCTTGGTCGGCGACTTGGTGTGCGTCGGCGACTTGGTGTGCGTGGGATGCGCTGTGTGCGTCGGATGCGGGTGCGTGCTGTGCGTCGAACTCGGATGCCTCGTCGGATGCGGCGAGGTCGCACGCGCAGATGTCGACGGCGCAACCGAGGTCGTCGCTGTCGAACTCACCGACGCGCTGTGCGACGGATGCTTGCTGTGCGCGGGATGCGAACTGTGCACGGCGTGCGAGGTGGGCGCGGTAGATGCCGACGTCGACGGGGCGCCGCTGGAACTCACCGTCGCGACGGGCGACACGGTCGGGGCGGGCAGCAGCGCCGACGCGGTCGGCACCGCGGGTGTGCCGTTGGACGAATGATGCAACGGTCCGATCGCGCCGGCGCCGATGATGCCGCCGAGCAACAGCACGATCGCCACCGCGAGCATGGCGGCGAGCCGGCGCCGGCGACGGTTGGACTGGTCGGCCGCGAACACCGGATCGGCGGGCGGCCAACCGGCCGCCGGGAACGCGACCGGCTCGCCCATCGACATCGCGGCAGCGGCGGCGTCGAGGATGCGGCGACGCAGCGCGACCAGGCGGGCCGCGAAGGCTTCGCCCTCGCCACCGAGCAGCGCAGCCATCGAGGCGACGCGCGAGCGCTGGTTGTCACACACCGAGCACTTTTCGATGTGCCGGCCGAGCTGCTTGCGCAGCAGCGGGGTCAGCTCGCCGTCCCACTGCCCGAGCAGCGTGTTGAGTTCGGGGCACTGCTCGCGTCCGGTGCGTGCGACGAGCAAGGCGCCGATCGACTTCTTCGCGGTCGCGCGGGCCCGGGCGAGGAGTGTGTACGCCGTCGACCGCGACACCCCGATCGCGGCGGCGAAGTCGTCGCCGGCGAGTTGCTGCCGGTCGGCGAGTTCGAGCAGCAGCCGGTCGCGGTCGGACATGCCCGCCTGGGCGTCGCGCAGCAGTGCCGCGAGCTCGGTGTCCATGGCCTCGGTCACCGCCGGGTCCGTGTCGTCGGCCGGACGATCGAACACCTCGTCGACGAGTACTTCGCGGTGGCGCTTGTCGAGGCGGGCCAGACACTCGTGGCGCGCGACCGAGAACAGCCAGCTGCGCAGCAGTTCGGGTTCGCGCAAGCCGCCCAGCCGGGTCGCGGCGATGACGAAGACGTCCTGCAGGCAGTCCTCGGCCTCGGCCTGGCGGTGCAGCATCGACCGGCAGAACCCGAGCAACCGGGGCGCGTACCGGTCGTAGATCTCGCCGAGCGCGCCGACGTCACCGGCGGCGACAGCAGTCGCCAGCGCGGCGTCGTCACGAGCTAGGGGCTCGGTCATAGCCGGACAGTAATGCCTGCGGCACCGTCATCGGAGGTCTCCAGACCGATCAGTGCGCGAAGACGAACGGGTCGGGCTGGACCTGCACGCGGTGGTGCGCGTGCGTGACGATCTTCATCGCGGCAACCGAGGCTGTCGTCGGCGTCGCCGCCGACGCCGAAGCCGCGTACAGCGTGCCGTCCGCGCCGATGCCGATGACCAGAATGAGCATCGCTGCCAGCTTGCGCATGGCCCTCTCCCTCCGCCTGGCGGAGGCCTGTCGCCCCGCCGTTCACGGAGCAGAGGGAGAGAGCACTGGCGATCTGACAGTTTTCGCGCGAGAAATTTCGCGTCCGACTTCTCGCCGGAAGTTATGCCGGGATCGCCCCGGTATGGGCTGGTGTCAGGAGTCGATCCACAGGCAGAACGGATGCCCGGCGGGGTCCAGACACACCCTGACGTCGTCCTGCGGCTGGAAGTCGGCGACCCGCGCCCCGCATTCGACAGCGTGCGCGACCGCGCTCTCGAGGTCGTCCACACGGATCTCGAGATGCAGTTGCATCTGCTGGTCGCCCGGACCGGACGGCCACGTCGGCTCTACGTGGTGTGCCTCGGTCTGGAACGCGAGCGAAACGCCGCCTGCCGGGTTCCGGATGATGACGAAGTCGCCCTCGTCCCGGCCGAGGGACCAATCGAGCAGCCGGACGTAGAAGCGAGCGAGCGCGCCGGCATCAGGTGCGCCGAGATTGACCGTGGTCACGGTGAGTTGTGGCATGTGTCCGAGTCGACCACTGGCCGCCGACAACGTCAGCCGGACGGCAGCGGTGCGGGTACGCGGAACAATCGAGGGAACCGGCGGGCTGCCGCACGGCTGCCGCCGACCTGCAGCAATCCGGCGCTCTCGAGTTCGGACATCGTCGCGCGGCCGAAGCCGAAGCTGCGCAGTGCCGCGACGTCGCCGGCCAGCGTTGCATCCGGCTCGGCCGGCCGTGCTCGCGTGACGTCGAGGCGGACCGGATCGGTCACGACGGAGTACCACTCTTCAGCGATCTGCAGCGCATAGATCACCCGTTCGCCGGACGGGACGTAGACGGTCTTGAAGGCGAGCAGGAGCGCGTCGGCGGTGAGCTCATTGTCCGAGACGACCGCGATGCGACTTCCCCAGCGGCCGAGTTCGATCAGCACCGGTTCGAACGCCCGGCCCCGGTCGGTGAGTTCGTACACCGTCACGCTTGCCGGCGGCGGAAGGACGGCGCGGCGAACGACGCCGTCGTCCTCGAGTTCGCGCAGCCGCTGCGAGAGCACGTTCGGGCTGATCCCGTACAGGCTCGTGCGCAACTGCCCGAATCGCTTCGGACCGAGCAGCAGTTCGCGCACGACGAGCAGGGCCCACCGTTCGCCGACGACGTCGAGCGCGCGCGCGGTACCGCACGGGTCGTCGTAGCTGCGCGCCTTCGCCATGCGGCGACTATAGCCGAAGGGGTTGCGCTAACGTACTAACTAGTCCTAATTTAGGACTATGACGATGACAGAGCTTCCTCAGGGCGACGTGCGACTGCTGGATCACCCGGTGGCCCAGGCGCTCCTCGGGTCCACCGAACTGGCCCGGCTCGCGTATCAGGCGAAGGACGGCACGCCCCGAGTGATCCCGATGCTGTTCAGCTGGACCGGCGACGAGCTCGTGTTCGGTGCTTATGCGACGAGCAACAAGCTGCACAGCCTGCGCGCCAATCCCGCGGTCGCCGTGACCATCGACCGCGCCGGACCGCCGCCCGAGGTGTTGCTTCTGCGCGGTCGGGCCGAGCTGGGCGAGCCGGACGGCATCGTGCCCGAGTACGCCGACGCGCACCGTCGCTACTACGGCGACGCGCAGGGCCGGGCCACCGTGGACGAGATGACCCGGGCCGGCATCCGCATGGTGCGTATCGCGTTCCGTCCCACGTGGGTCGGCGTCCTCGACTTCCAGACGCGGCTGCCCGGGGCGGTGCGATGACCAGCTACGTGCTGATTCCCGGTGCCGGCGGGGTCGCGTGGTACTGGCACCAGGTTGTTGAACGACTCGAGCGGTCGGGACATCCGGCCGTGGCCGTCGATCTGCCCGGCGACGACGAGACGGCAGGGCTGCCCGAGTACGCCGACCTCGTCGTGCGCGCCGCACAAGGGCTCGACGCCGTCGTGGTCGTGGCGCAGTCGCTCGGCGGCTTCACGGCACCGCTCGTCTGCGGCCGAACGCCCGTCCGCGAACTTGTCTTCGTGAACGCCATGATCCCGGCCCCGGGCGAGACGCCGGGCGAGTGGGGCGACCACGTGGACTCGTCCACGGCGCGGCTCGAGGCCGCCGACGCCGGTGGGTATGGCCGGGACTTCGACATCGAGACCTACTTCCTGCACGACCTGTCACCGGAACTGATCGCAGAAGGGGAATCGCACATGCGAGATGAGGCCAACGCCGTCTTCGGGTCCGTGTGCGACTTCACCGCGTGGCCGGAGGTCCCGATCCGCGTGCTCGTCGGTGCGGACGACCGGCTCTTCCCGGCCGACTTCCAGCGTCGCGTCGCGCGCGAACGCCTCGGCGTCGAAGCGGACGTCCGCCGGGGCGGACACCTGATCGCGCAGTCGAATCCGGATGGCGTCGTGGAATACCTGCTCGCATCCGGCCCCTACTCTTGAGCGAGTGGCCCGGACCTCGCGCGGTGAGCGGCTGATCGCTGCTCGTGCCGCGGCGGTACCCGCGATCACGTATCCGGATCTGCCCGTCACGGCGAAGCGCGACGAGCTCAAAGAGATCATCGCCGCGCATCAGGTGGTGGTCGTTGCGGGCGAGACCGGCTCGGGCAAGACCACTCAGCTGCCGAAGATCTGTCTCGAACTCGGCCGCGGGGTCGACGGCATGATCGGGCACACCCAACCGCGCCGCCTCGCTGCACGCACCGTCGCGCAGCGCATCGCCGACGAACTGCAGAGTCCGCTGGGCGATGTCGTCGGCTACAGCGTCCGATTCACCGATCAGGTCAGCGACCGCACGCTGATCAAACTGATGACCGACGGCATCCTGCTCGCCGAGATCCAGCGCGACCGCATGCTGCGCCGCTACGACACGATCATCCTGGACGAGGCACACGAGCGCAGCCTCAACATCGACTTCCTGATCGGCTATCTGACCGAGCTGCTGCCGCGACGTCCGGACCTGAAACTGATCATCACCTCGGCGACCATCGACCCGCAGCGCTTCGCGTCCCATTTCGGCGATGCGCCGGTCGTCGAAGTGTCCGGCCGCACCTATCCGGTCGAAATCCGCTACCGCCCGCTCGAGCCCGATCTCGCGACCGATGACGAGGACGATCCGGACGACCCCGACCATGACGTCGTGCACCGGGTCGCACCGCGTGACCAGGCCGAGGCGATCATCGACGCGGTGCACGAACTCGATCGCGAGCAGCCGGGCGACGTACTCGTGTTCCTGTCCGGTGAGCGCGAGA
>DASXJN010000078.1:0-3156 GCA_036497365.1 Jatrophihabitantaceae bacterium
AGTTCACCTGCATGGCAATGCAGAAGGTCGAGGTGCCGAAGGGCACGCCCGGTGCCTACCGCTACTCGATCCCGCGCGCGTTCCGCGGCCCGCACGGCGGGTACACGCCCGGCGCGCTGGCCAAGGCGTACAGCTTCAACGCGAAGAGCGGCAAGGGCGAGACTGTGGCGATCGTCGACTGGAACGACGATCCGTCCGTGCGCTCGGACCTGAACCACTTCGACAAGCACTACGGCCTGCCGAAGGAGACGAGCAAGTCCTTCCGCGTCGTCAACCAGAACGGCAAGGCGCACCCGCTTCCCTCGCCCGACCAGCACGCGTCGGTCGAGATCGCACTCGACGTCGAGGCAGTGCGCGGTGTGTGCCAGAAGTGCAAGATCATCCTGGTCGAGGCGAAGGCGGGACTGTCGACCGACCTGGCCAAGGCCGAGAACACCGCCGCCCGGTTCGGCGTCGACGTCATCAGCAACTCGTTCGGCTCGCCCGAGGTCAAGGGTCACCCGTACCCGTCGAGCATCGTCAAGGCGTTCAACAACCATCCGGGCATCGTGACGACGGTGTCGTCCGGCGACGACGGTTTCTACTACTGGGACCTGCGCAACGCTGACCCGTTCGGCACGAACCTGCCGCACCAGGCGTCGTTCCCGTCCACGCTGCCCAACGTCGTCGCGGTCGGCGGCACCTCGCTGCGGGTCAACCCGAACGGCACGCGCAAGAGCGAGTCGGTGTGGGACACCAACGGCGCATCGGACGTGCAGGGCAACACCCAGAACCGCCCGCTCGGTGCGGCCGGCGGCGGCTGCAGCGTGCTGTTCAAGGCGCCGAGCTGGCAGAAGCACATGGCCGGTTACAAGCAGGCCGGCTGCAAGGGCAAGCGGCTCGCGGTGGACGTCTCGGCGGTCGGCGACCCGAGCACCGGCTACAGCGTCTACGACTCCTTCGGCCTGAACGGCTGGGCGGTCATCGGCGGTACCTCGCTGTCGTCGCCGGTCATCGCGGCGATGTTCGCGCTCTCCGGGGGCAAGCCGCGCGACACCACGCCCGGTCACGCGCTGTACCAGAACAAGAACCTGCGGCCCAAGGCGTTGTACGACGTGAAGACCGGCGGGAACGGCTGGTGCGGCGGCGCATCTCTGAAGGCTTGCTCGGCGCAGGCGCGCACGCTCGGCGCCGGTAACCCGAACCGGCTCTACGCGGCCAAGGTCGACTGCAGCTACCCGATCGGTCACGGCAAGATGCCGAAGCACAAGGATCCCGAGTGCAACGCGCAGGCCGGCTACGACGGGCCGACCGGGGTGGGCACGCCGAACGGGCTCGCTCCGATGAACACCACGTTGCCGGCAGTGGGCTTCACGATCACCACGCCGCGGCGCGCGCACCACAAGCTGAAGTTCAACGCGTCGATCAAGCGGGTGCTCGACAGCTCGAAGATCAAGACGAAGAAGTGGACGTTCGGCGACGGCTCAAAGTCGAAGAAGGGCGGCACGGTGCACCACACGTACCGCAAGTCCGGGCACTACACGGTGAAGCTGACCGTGAAGGACAACCGCGGGCAGCACGTGGTGGCGAGCAAGCGGATCCACGTCAAATCGCGAGGTCGACGACCACCGGTGCGTGGTCGGACGGCCCGGTGCCCTTGCGGGCCTCGCGGTCGACGTAGGCGTCGGTGACGGCTTCGGCGATCGCGTGGCTCGCGTACACCAGGTCGATGCGCATGCCCATGTTCTTGTGGAACATGCCGGCCCGGTAGTCCCAGTAGGTGTAGGGCGTGCCGTGCTTCAGGGCACGCGGCACGACGTCGGTGAGGCCCTCGTCGCGTAGCCGCTGCAGCGCGGCGCGTTCGGGTTCGCTGACGTGCGTACCGCCGTGCGCTGCTCTGGGATCCCACACGTCGTCGTCGGTGGGTGCGACGTTGAAGTCGCCCATCAGGACGAACCGCTCGCGCTGCTCGTCCTGGACGGTTGCCCGTAGCGCGTCGAACCACTGCAGCTTGTAGTCGAAGTGCGGGTGCCCGACCTCGCGGCCGTTCGGGGCGTAGATCGACCACACCCGCAGGCCGCCCACGGTCGCGGCGATGGCGCGCGGTTCGGTGACCTCGAGCATCGCGTCCTCGGGTTGGAAGCCGGGCTCGTCCAGCAGGCCGAGGCGCACATCGTCCAGGCCGAGCCGGCTGAGTATGGCGACGCCGTTCCACCGTCCCGTGCCGTGCACCGCGGACTCGTAGCCGAGCTCGCCGACCTGCTCGCTGGGGAATGCGGCGACGCCGGTCTTGACCTCTTGCAGGCAGACGACGTCGGGGTCGGTCGTGCCGAGCCAGTCGAGCAGCCGGGGCAGCCGGGCGGTCACCGAGTTGACGTTCCAGGTGGCGATGCGCACGGCCCAACGATAGAGACGGCGTGCGTTGCCGTGACAAATCAGCGCGAACGCCTTGTCAGGGGCGCATGCGGCGAACACACTCGGACCGAACAATCAGCCGGTGTGGGGGGACGCCGTGATTGGTCGTCGAAAGTCTGTAGCCGCTCCGCCGGCCGGGGAGCAGGCGTCGCGCCGGGACGACGGTGGCGCGCGCATCTATGCGAGCCTGTTGATCGTCGCCGTCGCGATCCTCAGCGCCGCTGCCGGCTGGCGGGCCGAGGTCTCCGGGACGCGTGCCGCAGCCGAGCATCATCTGGCCACGTTGGCGGCCATCGATCTGGCCAGTGACAAGGAGAGCGGCTGGGAGCGCGCGACGAGCGACGCGACCTGGTACCACCAGGTGCAGCAATTGCTCGACGAGCGTCGCGCGCTCGGCACGCAGCTGCGCACCGCTCCGAGCGCCGACATTGCCGGCGCCACGGTCGACTACAAGCGCGCGCTGTTCGTCTCGGAGTGGGCGTTGCGCGATTCATGGACGTCCAGTGACGGCGGCGCGGACGCGAGCCGTTATGCCCTGGCTGACGACGCGTCGAACCAGGCCGCCGAGGAACTGGCCGGGGTGCCGAGCTTCGGCACCCGCGAGGGGCATCTGAGCGCTGCCGAGAAGGACGAGACGCGGCGGACGTGGCTGCTCCGCGCGACGGTCATCCTGGTTATCGCCCTGGTGATGGCGACCTACGGTCACCTGGCCAGGCGGCGCCGCACGTCTCGGATCTGGTTGGCGTGCGGGACGGTGGTCTG
>DASXJN010000079.1:0-2640 GCA_036497365.1 Jatrophihabitantaceae bacterium
CGCGGCGCACGCAGCGCCTCACTGTGCAGGAACGCTCGCACGAGGGGCACGACCGCGAGTGCCAGCAGCGCATCGAGCAGGGTCGCCGGGATCACCAACCGGATGGCTTCGACGATGCCGTTCGAATCGCCGGCGAAGACAGCTATCAGCGATTGCGAGACGAGCGCGGCAAGCCCGCACGCCAGTGCTGCGACGGCAGCGTCGCGACGGACACCGGCAAGCGATGACGCAAGGGCGCCGCACGACACACCGACGCCCAGCCAGCACAGCGCGAGCACGCCGGCCGGATGCTCGGAGCCGAGATCGGCGACGAGTCCGGCAACAAAGCCGAAGGCCAGCCCGGTTCCAGGTCCGTCGACGAGGGCGACTGCCGCCACCAGGAGCGCGGGAAGGCTTGCCGGCGCGGGTGCCAGCGCCGGGCCGACGACGGTGGCCTGCAGCAGTAGCGCAGTGATCAGCGCGGCGAGGGCGGCAGCGATCCTCGCCGGTGTCATCGGCCGGCCGCCAGATCGGTACGCGGACCCAGGGCTGTGCGGGTGCCGCCGACGGCGCCGTTGGTCAACACGACGCCGACCAGGTCGAGCGACGTCGCCGACACGGCTGGTTCGACCGTTGCGACCGGAGTGCCGTCCGCACCAGTGCGCACCGAGCGAACGGTTCCGATGATCAAGCCCGGGACGAAGCTGCTGGCATGACCCGGGCCGGTGCTCAGCGTGTCGCCGACGCGCACGCGGGCGTGCGGGTCGAGCGGGCGGAACGTGTAGCCGTTGGTGCCCGAACCGTTGACGACGCCGATCTGTCCGGACCGCCTGTCCCGCGCGCCGACCCCGGAATCGGCATCGGTCGTGAGCAGGACGACGGACGTGTCCGGGTCCGCGTGCAGCACGCGGCCGACGAGATCGGACCCGACCGTGACCGACTGACCGGCCCGCACGCCGCTCGAGGATCCGACATCGATCGTGACGGTGTCGTCGAATCCCTCAGCAGGGTTCGTGGCGACCACGCGCGCGGGGACGAGCTTGTACCCGCCCGATTTCGCTGCGAGGTGGAGCCGGCGCAACTGGCGCTCGGTGGACTTGTCAGCTTTCGTGTGCGCCAACCTGCCGCGCAGCCGGGCGTTGCGCTGCTCGAGGTCGCGCATCCGGTCCTGGTCCGATGCCGCATGCGGTACCGCCTCGACGAAACGACGCACCGGGCCGAGCACCGCGTCCGTACCGCGGTACAACGATCCCAGCAGGCCGCGGACCCCGCCGTGCGCGCTTTGTAGGCTGCCGCCGCCGAGATCGAGCGCGATGAATCCGGCTGCGAGCACCGCCAGCGTCAGCGCGGCAACCCGCTGCCGTTGGGTGAGCCGCGCCGGACGCGAGGACGTCGTCCGGGTGCGGGTCCGGCTGTGCCACTGAGGAGGCCACCACCGCACGCCGGATTACCTCCGATGGCCGTCGACGACGACCCGATGCAGCTGTTCGAAGTGCTCGACGACGGTTGCCGTACCGAGCACCACCGAGTCGAGCGGACGGTCGGCCACCAGTACCGGTATGCCGATCTCGTGCTGCAGCCGCGCGTCCAGTCCGCGCAGCAGAGCCCCGCCGCCGGTGAGGACGATGCCACGAGCCACCAGGTCGCCGGCCAGCTCCGGCGGGCAGCGGTCGAGCGTGGTGCGTACGGCGGTGACGATCCGGCTGATGGGTAGCTCCATGGCCTTGCGCAGCTCGTCGCTGGACATGGTGACGTTGCGTGGGAGGCCGGTGGCCATGTCGCGGCCGCGGATCTCGGCCTTTCGGGCGCCGGCGACGGGGAACGCGGTGCCGACCGAGATCTTGAGCTCCTCGGCGGTGCGATCGCCGATCAGCAACGAGAACTCGCTGCGGACGTGATCGACGATGGCGAGGTCGAGCGCGTTACCGGCGACGCGCAGCGAGGTGGACGCGACGATGCCGCCCAGCGCGAGCACAGCCACCTCGGTGGTGCCACCGCCGATGTCGACCACCATCGAGCCGGCCGGCTGGTTGACCGGTAGTCCGGCGCCGATCGCGGCCGCCATGGGTTCGGGGATGATGTGCACCCGCCGGGCGCCGGCTGCGTACGCCGACTCGGCGACGGCCCGCTGTTCGACGCTGGTGATCGCCGACGGCACACAGACCACTACGCGGGGCCCGGTGAACGCACCGCGCCGGCGCAGCACCTTGCGCACGAAGTAGCGCAGCATCTCGGCAGTGACCTCGTAGTCGGCGATCACGCCGTCGCGCAGTGGTCGTACGGCACGGATGTGTTCCGGCGTGCGGCCGATCATGCGCTTCGCATCCGCCCCGACGGCGACGACCGAATTGGTTCCGGTGTCGATCGCCACGACGGACGGCTCGTCGAGCAGGATGCCCCGCCCGCGCGCGTACACCAGCGTGTTCGCGGTCCCGAGATCGATGGCAAGATCACCGCCGCCGAGCAGATCGGTGCCGAGTGAGCGACGCGCAAGCGAGGTCAGGCTCACCGACGCTCCTCTGCGATCACCGGTCCCACGGGACGACGCGACAGGCCGACAGTTACCGGCCCGTTGGGATCGTAAGGTCGCGCAGGCGCTGATCTTTGGTGCGACGCGCGGTGTTTGTGTGACTGGTGTGATTAGTGAGGCGTTCCGTCAGG
>DASXJN010000080.1:0-8849 GCA_036497365.1 Jatrophihabitantaceae bacterium
CGAACAGCCGGGCCAGGAACTCGATCTCACGCGCTTCGAGGCGCGCCTTGGCCCGCTGTAATTTCTCGAGCCGGGTCAGGCAGGCGTCCACCGGAAGCGTCCGCGCAGCCTGACTCATACGTACGATACTAGTCCTGGAAACGTCTTCCCGTCAAGTAGAATCCGCAGAAATAACTGAAGATTCCCACCAAACAGCGCACGCCGAAGCGCACCGCAACCCGCCAGCGTAACTCGACCCACCGACAGAATGCGCTCGTCGCCGCGGTTCTAGAACAACCCACCAGCGCTACTCAGCCGGGTAGGCAACCGCATCACTGGCCTTCGCCGACAACCACACCCGCCGCCCCGGGGCCAGTTCGAGTTCAGCGATCGCCGCGGCGGTGAGGTCGACGATCGTCCGCTGCTCACCTCCGACCGTCATGCGCACACGATCGCCGAGCGGAGCCATCGACTCGATCGTCACGTCCCACACGTTGCGTGCGCTCAGGTGGTCGGGACGCTGCGTGTGCACGGTGAATGCGGACGGACGCACCGCGACGAGCACGGCGCCGTCCGGCGCGTCGGCCGTGACGAACGACCCGCCGCCGGCCAGCCGCACTACATGCTGCGACGCCAAGCCTCGGTAGAGGTTCATACCGACGAGATGCGCGACATACGTGGTCAGCGGACGGCTGGTGATCTCGGCCGCCGTGCCCTGTTGCACGACACGTCCATTCTCGAGCACGACAATGCGCGAGGCGAGCAACAGCGCCTCGATCGGATCATGCGTGATCAGCACGACCGGGCCGTTGAAAGCGGCAAGGTGTTCTCGCAACTCCCCCTGGACCTCGGCACGTGTCTGCACGTCCAACGATGCCAGCGGCTCGTCGAGCAGCAGCGCGTGCGGATGGCACGCCAGTGCGCGAGCGAGCGCGACCCGCTGCGCCTGCCCGCCGGACAGTTCGCGCGGATACCGCCGGCGCAGCGCCGTCAGCCCCAACCGCTCGAGCCATTCGGCCGACGCGGCACGCGCGGGTCGCGGTCGCACACCCTGCGAGCGCAGTCCGAACGCGACGTTGTCGAGCACGCGAAGATGCGGAAAGAGCCGATGATCCTGAAACACCACCCCAAGCCGGCGATCCTGCGGCGACACGTACCGTCCTCGCTCGGGATCGTCGAGCACCGCGGAGTCGAGCGCGATCGAACCTGAGTCAAGCGTCATGAGTCCGGCCACGAGACGCAGCAACGTCGACTTGCCTGCGCCGTTCGGCCCGAGCAACGCGACGACCTCGTCCGATTCCGCGGCGATGTCGACGTCGAGTTCGAACTCACCACGACGCACTCGGCCGCGGATCTCGAGGCAGCCGGCGGTCACGACGACGCCGCCGGTCGCAGCCACTTGTCGCGCAACGCACCGAGCACGACAAGCGCAACGGCGATCAACGGCAGACTGAGCGCAGGTGCGTCGGCCGGGTTGTCCTGGAACACCGTGAGCACCGCGGTGGGCAGCGTCTGCGTCACCCCTACTACGTTGCCGCCGATGAGCAGAGTCGCGCCGAACTCGCCCAGAGCGCGCGCCCAGCACAGCACCGAACCGGCGAGGATCGCAGGCACGACGACCGGCAGAGTCACACGCATGAAGATGCGGGTACGCGAGGCACCGAGGGTCGCGGCCGCCTCTTCGATGCCGCGGTCGACGATTCGGAACGCGCTCTCGACGGTGATCACGAGGAACGGCATCGATACGAAGGCCTGGGCAACGACGATGGCCGGATAGCTGAACGGCAGATCGTGCCCGAACACCGCATGGATCGGACGGCCGAGCAACCCGTTACGCCCGAACGCGTCGAACAGCGCAACGCCGCCGATGACCGGTGGCAGGACGAGCGGAATCGTCACGATCGCGCGCACGACGCCCATGCCGAACACGCGGAACCGGGCCAGCATCCAGGCGAGCGGTACGCCGAGTACGAGCGAGATCGCGGTTGCCTCGAGCGACGACTCGATGGAGAGTCGGATCGCCGTCCAGATGTGCTGCGAGCGATACACGCTGCCCAAGGACGACCAAGGTGTGCGGACGATGAGCGCCAGCGTCGGCAGCAATAGCAGGACGACGCCCACGATTGCAGGCGGAACGACGACAAGTGGAGTGCCGAGGCCGCCGGTCGGCTGTGGGCGCCACCGTCTCACGGCTGGATCACGGCGCTGTGAAACCGTCTTTCATGAGCACCTTCTTACCAGCCGCTGACAGCACGTAGCTGACGAACGCCTTGGCGGTCGGCAGGTTCTTTGCGGACTTCAGCGCCGCGATCGGATACTCGGTAGTCGCGTTCTGCGCGGACGGGATCGCGACGCCCTTCACGTCCTTGCCGGCCGCGCGCACGTCGGTCACGTACACCATGCCGGCATCGACCTCACCCGACTCGACAGCCGACAGAGTCGACTTCACGTCCTGCTCGCTGGCGGTGGGCTTGACCGTGATGCCCGCGTTCGAGAACACCTTCTGCGCGACGACGCCACACGGCACCGCGGGATCGCACACCGCGACCTTGACGCCCGGCCCGGCGAGATCCTTGACCGACGAGATCTTGCCGGGATTGCTCGGCGGCACGGCGATCTCCATCGTGTTGGTGACGAAGTTCGTCGGATCGATCGCCGACTTGACCGAATCCATGTTCGTCGTCGCGGCCGACGCGAACACGTCCACCGGTGCACCGTTGCCGATCTGCGTGGCAAGGTCGGAACTCGCACCGTAGGTGATCGTGATGGACACGCCCGGATGCGCCTTGATGAACTGCGCCTTGATCGTGTCGAACGCTTCGGTCAGCGACGAGGCCGCGTAGACGTTCAGCGAGCCGGTGATCCCACCGGCCGCCGAATTGCCGTCGCCTCCGCCGCTGGAGGAGCAACCTGCCACCACGGCGGCCGTCAGAGCGGCTAGTGCAGCAGCCGTGGATAGCTGACGAGCGGGGAAACCTGCGTATCCGGTCATGCGGAGATTCTAAGCAGACCAGTATGTAGTTGCGGACTTTGCAGGCTGGAATCAGCGTGATTGCGGATGTCGTCAGCGGGTTTTGCTCACACTTGCGGCGTAAATTTCCTTGATCGACTCGTCCAGCGTCCGGTTGAACTCGTCGTCGGTCTGGCCTGCCGCCAGACCCTCCAGCAACGCCCGCGAGAAGCTGGCCGTCATGTCCTGGTTCTCGGCGAGGAGCTTGCACGCCTCGTCCCGGCTGTACCCGCCTGACAGGGCGAGCACCCGCTGTACGTGCGGGTCGTGGGCCAGGTCGGAGTAGAGATCGGGCTGCGACGGGATCGTCAGCTTGAGCATGACGTGCTCACCGTCCGGCAGCCGGTCGAGCTGCTTCGCGATGCCGTCGTGCAGGAGCTGCTCGGCGGCCTGCTTGCTCTCGCTCGTGATGCTGACCTCGGGCTCGATGATCGGGACGAGACCGGCCGCCCGGATCTGCGCGGCAAACTCGAACTGCTGCTCGACGATCGCCGCGACGCCCCGCTCGCTCGCGTCGTGGATGACCGAGCGCATCTTCGTCCCGTAGATCTTGTGGCCGTTGGCGCGCTCGAGCAGCTCGTCCAGACCGGTGATCGGCTTCATCAGTTGCACGCCGTCGGCCTTGTCGGCAAGGCCCTTGTCGACCTTGAGGACCGGCACGATCTGCTTGGTCTCCCAGAGGTATTGCGCGGTCGGCACGCCTTCGATCTGACGTTCCATGGTCTGCTCGAACAGGATGACCGCGAGGATCTTGTCACCGGTGAACGCCGGGCTGGTGATCACCCGGGTGCGCATCTCGTGGACAAGGTCGAACATCTCGTCCTCGGACGTGTACCGATCCTCCGGCACGCCGTATTCGGCCAGTGCCTTCGGCGTGCTGCCGCCGCTCTGGTCGAGCGCGGCCACGAATCCGGCCGCGGAGCGGATCTTGTCGGACTGTGCAGAGTTCATCGCGGTATCCCCCGGAAAGTGCACTCGACTGCTGCTTCGATGGTATCGACCGGCTGGCGGCGCAACAGAACGACCGCCGGTTCCGTCAATACGGTGGAGGAGGTCCGGATGGGCGCTCGGGCAAGTGCCGCGGGCATCGCGGCTGCCTGCGCCCTGGCCTGCGCCGCCGGCTGTACCCCGGGCGGAGATCGGCCGTTGGCACCGGTCGCACCGGTGCGCCCGTCGGCCGCGGCGTCGCGGGTGGTGCTCTCGCCCAAGACCGGACGGCCGGTTAGCCACCACCCACAGGTCTTCTCGACCGGCGTCGAAGACGGGCGGGCCTGGCGCGTCCGGGCGCACGCACTTGAGGTCTTCGACGTGCACACCCTGCGGACCACCCGGTTCGCGCTGCCCGGACCGGTGTCCGGACATCAAGTCACCGCGGTGGACGTGTCGGCATCCGAGCTTTTGGTTGCCGTCGCGGGACTGCGCGACGTCGAGCTGTACCGGCGTCACTCCGGACGCTGGCGGGCGACGGATCTGCGCATCCGCGGCCGGTTGCAGCAGCCGGAGATCCCTGATGTGTATCTCTCGGAACGGGGCGGTGTCGTCGCCGTCCTCGCCAACTACGTCCTGGGCATGACCGTGGCACAGAACTTCTTGTTCCTGTCGAGCGACGCCGGGGCCAGGTTCCGTCGAAGCATCGCTCCCCCGGGCCTGCGCGCGTACAACGTCTCCTTCCTCGATCGCGAGATGGGTTTCGCTGTCGAGGGCTCGATCGGCGTGCCTGCATCCCTCTTCCGCACCGACGACGCCGGCCGTTCCTGGCACGGTGTTCGCCTTGCCAACAGCCGGTCGCTTGCTCACCGCGCCCTGCTCGGACGGCCGGTCCGAGGACCAGGCGGCAGCGTCGTCGTCCCGGTCGAGCACGGCGACAACGCCGCCAAGGTGACCCTCGATCTCAGCACCGACGGCGGCAGGACGTTCCGCGCCACCAGACGCAGCTTCGCCTTCACCGGGCCGGCGCGCGGCGGTCTGCCCTGGGGGATAGGCCTGGGCGGAGGCAGGCGAGCCGTCGCGGACGGCGGGCACGGGCTGGTCGCCACCGTCGACGGACACACCTGGCACCACCTGTCCTGGTTCCGCCCGCAGGATCATCGGCTGCGTGACGGCAAGTACGCAGTGGACCTGTTGGGCACGCCGGGTGGTCGGCACGTGTTCGTCCAGGTGAGCGGTTATCCGAACAGCGATTCCAGCAACCGGCCACAACCGTGGACGTTCGCCGACTACAGCAGCGACCGAGGCCGCACATGGCATGCCCGCAGTGCACGTCACGGTCCGGAGCGGCTGTCGGCGACGCACGCCGTGTGGGCCGATCGTCGCGACGGCTGGGCGTATGGCCCGGGGCTGTTCGCCACGACGAACGGCGGGCGGACGTGGCATCACGAACTGCTCGACCACACCGTCTTCGGCGCCACGCTGAGGCACGATCGGTTGACCGTGATCGCCCAGCACTGCGAAAAGCCCGGTCCCTACTGTCGTGGCCTACGGCCGAATCGAGTCTTCACCGTCACGGTCGGCCACTCACCGAGACCGTCGCCGGCGCATCCGCTTCCCGCGGCCGAGGTGCTGGCGGTGTCCGGCGAGTCCTCGGGAGTCATCGACACCGTCATCGCCCGGTACCGCAAGCATCGTGCGCCACGCTTCGATGTCGAACGGACGACGCAAGCCGGAACGAGTTCCCATCGCGTGCGGCTGCCGACCCGATGCGCGAAGGCGCTGCTCAAGCCCGAGTTCGACTACGCGGACGGTACTTTGTGGTTCGCGTGCCAGACCGCGAACGGCACGCCGACGCCGCAGTTCGGGCCGGTGCTGATCTACCAGTCACACGACAACGGGCGCACCTGGGTACGCACCAGCGGATCACTCCGCACCGACCTGGAAGCGTTGTCGTCGCTGACGCCGACCGACGGGCATAGCGCTTGGGCGGTGACCGACGGATCGTTAGAAACCGGCGGGAGCCTGCTTTGGCACACCTCCGACGGCGGGCACGCCTGGCGCCGCGTGCGCGGCGTGCCGCGCGGCGCGACGATCGACGCACTCACCACGCCCACGTCGACCTCGGCCGTCGCAACTGTCCGCGTCGTCGGCCACCACTACGCATCGATCGGACTTCTACGCGTCACCCGGAACGGACGGCACACGCACGTGTCGCGCCCACTCCCGGTACCCACGAACCTGCCGCGCTGAGAACGATCACCCGAGATGTCACGACCGCGACGGTATTGGTGCCTGATCCGGAATCTGACTGCCGCTTGTTCCACGGATGGCCGAGCAGCAGATAGATGACCGCGACGACGATCGCGATCCCGAACGCGATCCAACCCCAGAACCGCACCCTGCGCGGATCACGCCGTTCCGAAGGCCTCATGCGGTAATTCTCGCTCAAGGAGAAATGGACCCGTGCAGGCCGCTAGGCTCCGCGCGTGATCGGGCTGCTGGCGACGGGTGAAGACCCGTCCGTCCACATTGCGAAGCTCGTCCTCGCCGGGTTGGTCGCCGTCGGTCTGCTCGTCGTCGTCATCTACGCAGTTGCCGCGCCAACGGTCGATGTATACCGCTTCCTGCGCCGGCGCCGCGGCGGAGTGCCACGCCATCTGGCCGGTCAGTCCTCAGGTCCCACAGCCGCGGGCTCACCCGGCCTCGACCGAACAATGTTCACCGCCTCGTCCCAGGACGAGTCCAGCCAGTAGTCGCTGTGCTTGCTCGGCCTGCTCGACGGATCCGGCACGGCGTCGTTCGGGCCGAGCATCGGATCGAGTAGCCGCCACTCGCAGCCATTCGCTTGCCGGCCGTGTGCTTCGAGGCGGTCAGGTAGCCGCCCACCGTCGCCCGGGCAGGTCACTGCCGACGGAGGAACTTCGTCGCGCGACCGGTCATGCGCCCAGGTGAACACCGGGCCGGCGATGTGGTCGGTGTCGCGGTACAGGTTCAGCCACCGGTCATGCAGGGATCGCCGGACTCCAGAGACGACATCGACGTTCACATAGGCAGGAAAGGCGCGCGGGTACATCTGCCGCAGCTGGGACCCGTAGCTCAAGAGCCCGGTTCGCGCGAGGTCGTCGGGCGCAAGCCAGAGCAGCGATGCAAGCGCGATCAGGCTGCCCTGGCTGTGCGGTGCGAGCACGACCTCGCCTATCGCGTCGTCCGGAGTGTTCAACTGAGCGCTGACGTATTGCCTGAGCTCTGCGACGACGAACTGCGAATATGCCGCCGGGACGAACGGATGCACCGAGCGCGGCCAGAAGCAGATGACGTCCCACACGACGTTGAGACCGCGACGACTCGACGTCGAACCGAACGCTCGGACGGTCATGTAGGCGACAACGCCGATGATCCCGATGAGAAGGATCGCACCCAATATCTGCCAGCCGACGACCCAACCGCCGGCATTGCCGGCGAGCAGGCGAACCAGCCACGCTCGGCGCCAGCCCCAGCCCTCGATCTGCGCCGCCGCAGCAACGCTCAGAACAATGCCCCAAGTGCCGAACACAACGGCGACACGCGGAATGAGCGTCTTCAGCCGGGCGCAGAACATCCAGAGCGTGACCCGCTCGGCAGCTGGATCGCGCAACGGCCCTGACGTCGCAAACGCACTCTTACCGGCAATGCGATAGGCCTTCCGCAACGTGAGCCGGTACCGTCCGACGACGCAACCGAGGAAGACAGCGAGGGCCACGAACGTCCATCCCCAGGCGAACAGAACGCGCTGCATGATGGCCGGGTACGGCACGTGATGTCGGTGGATGAACAGGTCCGGGATGGCCGCCGGGACGACCGCGAAAGCGCCGGCGAAACCGACTCCGACGAAGACGGCAAGCGCTGCCGAGAAGAACGTCGCCAGGCCCCACGCGTAGCGGCGAAACGCGCGCGAGACCGACAGGGCATCGCCCGGCTGCGTGCGGGTGAGCGCGGCGAGCGGTACGAGAGCGACCAAAAGGACGGCGAGCGCACCCAACGCCGCCCTGAGCAGCCATTTCGCCACGTCGTCGAAGCCGGGGAGCGTCTCCGCGCTCGGAATGCGCAGCCCTCCGACATCGAACGTCGCCCAGGTGCACCACGCGAGGACGGCCAGCGAGGTGAGCCAAGCCGCCCAGGACACCAGCATGAGTAAGCGTTGCTGGAGCCAGTGCGCGACGCGTTGCACCGGCTGCGGCAGAACGACCGACGAACCGCCTTCTGGATCACCGCTCACCGAAGCGACTACCGCCACGCCGGCGAGCAGCCAGATCGCCGCCGCGCGCACCCGGCCCAGAGCCGCGTCGCCGGCTTGCGCGGCCGCCCACGAGACCAAGATCGCGAGCATGGCCAGGATTGCCGCGGCGTGGAGTCGCCGCGCGTCGGGCGAGTGTGCCGCGCCGGTGTAGAAGCCTTCTCGTTGCAGCCCTCGCCCCGCCGATGCCGACGCCGCCACAGATGCAGGCGGCGCAGGGCTGACACCATTGCGTCGCTGCTTGATGAGCACGCGTGCCCACAACAACAGCAACGCGATTCCAGCGCCCAGCACGCCGAGCCATTCGTAGTGCAGCCCGCGATGATGACCGATCGCGTACCAACCGATGCGGTCGATGAATACCGAACTCAGGCTCAGGAATACGAGACAGCTCAAGGCGAGGCCGATCACCCGCAGGCATGACCCGGCAAGGGCGTGCAGCAACTTGCGCACCACAGTCGTCGGCTCGGGCAGCATGAACTGCGCCGCGTTGATCACACCGAAGGGCAGCAGGAGGATCCAGAAGGCCTGCGCCGGCGACCGTGAGGTGTACTCGCCCCAGTGATAGGCCCGCAACTCGCGCGGCGGCGAGATGTCTGTCCGGCGCCAGAACTGGCTCACACCGGACCCGGTGTCTGCGATCCGCGCCATGTTGGG
>DASXJN010000081.1:0-46787 GCA_036497365.1 Jatrophihabitantaceae bacterium
GGCCACCTGCACGGCCTCTGGCTGCCCGACGACTTGACCGAAATCCACTTGGCCACGGCGACTCCGGGCCGGCCCGGCCGTTCGATGACGCGCACCCGGCGACCCGAATTCGTCCCGCACCGGTTTCAGCTCGATGAATCCGACATCGTTGTCATGCGCGGGTTGCTCGTTACGTCCGTGGCGCGGACCTGGCGCGACCTGGCGGGCGTCCTGTCGCTGCCCGATCTCGTCGCGGCCGGCGACATGGCCTTGCGGCTCGGGGCTCATCCGGAAGAGCTCGCAGACGCGATCGAGCGCACCCCGCGCCGAGCGCACACCGCCCTCGCCAGGGCTGCGTTCGCCCTGCTCGATTGTCGCTCGAAGTCGCGTCCGGAGAGTCATCTTCGGGTCGCCGTCTCGGCGCCGGATCTGCCGCGGTTCGAGGTGAATGTCCAAGTCGGCAGATCCGAAGGAGGGTGGCTCGGCGAACCCGACCTCTCGCTGGAAGAGGCGCGCCTGGGACTCGAGTACCAGGGCGAAGATCACGCCGAGTTGCGGCGCATGCGAAAGGACCTGACCCGGTTCACCGATTTTCGCAGGGACAAATGGCTGATGCTCCCGTACGGGCCGGCTGAGGTGTTCGGTCGGCCGTGGGAGATCGAGGACGAGGTCCGGATCGCTATCGGCGAGCGCGCGCCACATCTTCTCCGCGGTCGTCGACCGCGCCGAGTCGCACGAGTGGTCAGCTCGGGCTCAAGTGGTCGAGCGAAGCTGACCACTCGTGGACGCAACTGACCACTCGAGGTCCTGAGGGGTGGATCTGGGCGGGCGGGTCTGGGCGGCCGGGTCTGGGCGGGCGGGTCTGGACGAGCGGACGCCGCTACACGAGAGCGGTCACGTCAGGGCGGTGGTGATGCGGCGGGCGCCGGAGACGAGCACCGGCGCACAGCGCAGGCCCGGGTTGCGGCCCAGTCGCTCGATCGGGCCGGAGATCGAGATCGCGGCCAGCAGCGTGCCGTTCGCGGCGAGCACCGGCGCCGACACCGACGCCACGCCGGCCTCGCGCTGCCCGACCGACTGCGCCCAGCCGCGCCGGCGCACCTCGGCGAGCGTGCGGGTGGTGAATGCCGCCGTCGCCAGTACGTCGCCCAGCACGGCCGGGTCGGTCCAGGCGCACACGACCTGGGCTCCGGATCCGGCGGTCAGCGGTAGCCGGGTGCCGACCGGCACGGTCGTGCGCAGCCCGGAGGTCCGCTCCGCGGCAGCGACGCACACCCGCTCCGAGCCGTCGCGCCGGTACAGCTGCGCGCTCTCACCGCACTCGTCCCGCACCCAGGCGAGCACCGGCGCAGCGGCGGCGACCAGCGCATCGGGCAGCGCGTGCGCGAACTCACCAACGCGTGATCCGAGGACGAAGCGCCCCTCGCCGTCGCGTGCCACCAGCCGGTGCACCTCGAGCGCGACCGCGAGCCGGTGCGCCGTGGCGCGGGGCAGCGCGGTCGCCTCGACCAGCTCGGCCAGCGTCCGCGGCTGCGCGGCCAGCGCGTCCAGGATCGCGACGCTCTTGTCCACGACTCCGATGCCACTGCTAGGCTGTCCCATACAGCGATACTAGTATCTCAGAATTTGAGATGGCAACTTCGAGGTGATCATGGGCAAGACGCTGGCCGAGAAGCTCTGGGACAGCCATGTGGTGCGCAGCGCATCCGGCGAACCGGATCTGCTTTTCATCGACATGCACCTCGTCCACGAGGTCACCAGCCCGCAGGCGTTCGAAGGTTTGCGCCTCAACGACCGCACCGTGCACCGGCCGGATCTCACGCTTGCCACCGAGGACCACAACACCCCGACCGACTACACGCTGCCGCTGATCGGCACGGCCTCGATCAAGGACGAGGTCAGCCGCACCCAGATCGAGACGTTGCGCAAGAACTGTGCCGAGTTCGGCGTCGAGCTCTACCCGATGGGCGACGCCAACCAGGGCATCGTGCACGTCATCGGCCCGCAGCTCGCGATCACCCAACCGGGTATGACGATCGTCTGCGGCGACAGCCACACCAGCACGCACGGCGCGTTCGGCTCGCTCGCCTTCGGCATCGGGACGAGCCAGGTCGAGCACGTGCTCGCCACGCAGACGCTGCCGATGGACCGGCCCAAGACGATGGCCGTGACCGTGACCGGCGAGCTGCCCGCAGGTGTCACGCCGAAGGACGTGATCCTCGCCGTGATCGCCAAGACAGGTACCGGCGGCGGACAGGGCTACATGGTCGAGTACCGCGGCGACACCTTCGAGCAGATGTCGATGGAAGGCCGGATGACGGTCTGCAACATGAGCATCGAATGGGGCGCACGGGCCGGCATGATCGCGCCGGACGAGACGACCTTCGAGTACCTGAAGGGACGCCGCCACGCACCGGACGGCGAGCAGTGGGACGCTGCTGTCGAGTACTGGCACAGCCTGCGTACCGACGATGACGCCGAGTTCGACGCCGAGGTCACGCTGGACGCCACCACGCTCACGCCGTTCGTCACGTGGGGCACCAACCCCGGGCAGGGTGCGCCGCTGGCCGACCGCATCCCGGACCCGACCAGCTTCGAGGACGAGAGCGACCGGGTCGCCGCCGACAAGGCGCTGCAGTACATGGGCCTGCAAGCCGGCACGCCGCTGCGTGATGTAAAGGTCGACACCGTCTTCGTCGGCTCGTGCACGAACGGTCGCATCGAAGACCTCCGCGCGGCCGCCGGTGTGCTCGAGGGCCGAAAGGTCGCCGGCACCGTGCGCATGCTCGTCGTCCCCGGCTCGGTGCGCGTGCGCGAGCAGGCGGAGCAGGAAGGCCTCGATGCCGTCTTCACTGCAGCCGGAGCGGAGTGGCGGCAGGCCGGCTGCTCGATGTGTCTCGGCATGAACCCCGACCAACTCGCTCCCGGCGAACGGAGCGCGTCGACGAGCAACCGCAACTTCGAGGGCCGGCAGGGCAAGGGCGGACGCACCCACCTGGTCAGCCCGCTGGTCGCGGCTGCGACCGCCGTCACGGGGCACCTCGCGAGCCCCGCAGACTTGGAGGAAGTGTGATGGACAAAGTCACGGTTCATACCGGCACGGCAGTGCCGTTGCGGCGCAGCAACGTCGACACCGATCAGATCATCCCGGCGGTCTATCTCAAGCGGATCACCCGCACCGGCTTCGAGGACGGCCTGTTCAGCGCGTGGCGCGCGAACGAGCCCGACTTCGTCCTGAACCAGGAACGCTTCGACGGCGCGACGATCCTCGTCGCCGGACCGGACTTCGGCACCGGCAGCTCACGCGAGCACGCGGTCTGGGCGCTGAAGGACTACGGCTTCAAGGCCGTCATCGCACCGCGCTTCGGTGACATTTTCCGTGGCAACTCACAGAAGGCCGGACTGCTCACGATCGTCCTTGCGGAGAAGATCGTGCAGCGGTTGTGGGACGACATCGAGGACGACCCGAAGACCGAAGTGACGGTCGACGTCGTCGACAAGCAGGTGCGCTGGAGCGGCGAGGTGCACGGCTTCGAACTCGACGACTACACCCGCTGGCGGCTCATGGAGGGCCTCGACGACATCGGCATCACCCAGCGCCATATGGACGAAGTCGAGGCCTACGAACAGGCCCGCAAGCCGTGGCTGCCCCGCATTGGAGCCGGAAACCCCTGAGAAATAAACGAAAAGTCCCGCGACACACGCGGATTTCGTTGTTGTGCAGGCAGATTCGTCCTAGCGTGTTCGCCGATCGACCATTCCGGTCGTAGTTCGAAACTCGGTCCAGGAGGACACGTGCCCAACAAGGCTCAGTTCGTCGAGCTGCTCGCTGAGCGCCTCGATGGAGACAAGAAGAAGGCGCAGGCTGCACTCGACGCGGTCATCGACACGGTCTACGCGGCCGTGGCGAAGGGCGAGCGCGTCGTGCTCACCGGCTTCGGCACCTTCGAACGGCGCGAGCGGGCTGCCCGTACCGCGCGTAACCCCGCGACCGGTGCGACGGTCAAGGTGAAGAAGAAGAGCGTTCCGGCGTTCAAGCCGGGCGCCGAGTTCAAGGACATCACCAGCGGCGTCAAGAAGATCGCCAAGGCGCCGGTCCGCAAGGTCGCCGCCGTCGCGAAGCGGGCCGCTGCCACCGCAGCGACGCCGGTGCGCAAGGCCGCGTCGAAGGCGCCGGCCAAGAAGGCTCCCGCCAAGAAGGCGACAGCCAGGAAGGCCGCGGCGAAGAAGACCACGGCCAAGAAGGCACCTGCCAAAAAGGCCACGGCCCGCAAGACCGCGGCGAAGAAGTCGCGCTAAGTACGATCGTCGAACGGCCGGCCGTCCCCGCGGGGACGGCCGGCCGTTCGCGTCTTCGCGGGACTACGGCGCGTCGTAGTAGTCGGCGGCCACGACCTCGCCGTCGACGAGGCTGAGCACCCACCAGGCGCCCTTCTTGGTGTCGGACGAGCGGATGCCCGGCCCGAGCCGGTCGATCAGCGACGGGATCGTCAGGCCCTGGCTGCACACGACGGACACCTTGCCCGGCTTCGCCAGCGCCAGCAGCGCGTTCACCGTCTCATCCGGCGCGGCGTCGAACGTCTCGTCCGCGAACGCCGGCTCTACCCGCACCCGCAGGTCGAGTGCCGCGGCGAGCGGTTCGACGGTCTGCACGCATCGTGTGCGGTCGGCCGAGTAGATGCGCGTCGGCCCGAACAGCGGCAACAGTTGGGTCAGCGCCCGTGCCTGTCGCTCCCCGTTCGGATCGAGTGGGCGCAGGTCGTCGTCTCCGCGCCAGTCAGTGCGCTTGCCCGCCTTGGCGTGCCGGACGAGCACGAGCACCGAGTCCGGCACCGGCGCGGACGCGAAGTCCTCGAGGATCTTGCGGTCGAACTTGTGCGACAGCGTCGTGTAGGCGCGACCCACCCGCAGCCACTCGATCCGGTCGACCTCGTCGTTGGGCATGAAGTCGCCCTCGCGGTACTGCATCGACCAGTACGTGACGCGCTTGCGCGCGTCGCCGACGTCGTACTTCACCGTGCCGATGCGTTCCTTGACGATGACCTCGGCACCGACCTCCTCGCCCACCTCGCGCACGGCACCGATCAGGTCCGGCTCGTCGGTGAGCAGCTTGCCCTTGGGCAGCGTCCAGTCGTCGTAGCGCGGACGATGGATCAGCAGGACGTCCGGTGCGCCGTCGCGCATCCGCCAGACGAGACCACCGGCGGCGGCGATCGTCTTCTGAGACGGCGTCATACGGCCATCATTCACCGCGATCGGCGAGCAGGTGCATCAGGCTCTGCTGGTAATCGTTGGTGCCCTTCGAGCGCGTCCACTCGTCGTCGGGACCGAGTTCCCAAGCCGACGTCTCCGGCGCAAAGGCGAGATCCAAGCAGGCGCGCAGGTGATCCGCGCAGCCCGGATCCGACACCTGGCAGAGCACTTCGACCCGGCGGTCGAGATTGCGGTGCATCAGGTCGGCCGAACCGATCCAGTACTCCGGCGCGCCGTCGTTGCCGAAGTAGTAGATGCGCGAGTGTTCGAGGAATCGGCCGAGAATGGAGCGGGTCGTGATGTTCTCCGACAAGCCGGGGACGCCCGATCGGATGGTGCAGAACGTGCGCACCAGCAGATCGACCTGCACGCCGGCGAGCGACGCGCGGTAGAGGGCGTCGATGAGTTGCTCGTCCACGAGATGGTTGGTCTTGAACTGGATGCGTGCCGGACGGCCGGCACGGGCGTGCTCGACCTCGCGCTCGATCCGTTCCACCAGGCCGGACCGCACGCCGTACGGCGACACCATCAGTGAGCGGTATTCGGTCTGTCGCGAATAGCCGGTCAGCACGTTGAACAGGTCGGTCACGTCGGCGCAGATCGCCTCGTCCGCCGTGAACAGCCCGAGGTCCTCGTAGCTGCGTGCCGTCTTCGGGTTGTAGTTGCCGGTGCCGATGTGCGCGTACCGGCGGATCGAACCGCCCTCCTGGCGCACGACCAACGCAGTCTTGCAGTGCGTCTTCAGTCCGACGACGCCGTACACCACGTGACCTCCGGCGCGCTCGAGCGCACGCGCCCACTTGATGTTGGCCTGCTCGTCGAATCGCGCCTTGATCTCGACCAGCGCCACGACCTGCTTGCCGGCCTCGAGGGCATCGATGAGTGCGTCGACAATGGGGGAGTCGCCCGAGGTTCGGTACAGCGTCTGCTTGATCGCGAGCACGTTCGGGTCGGCGGCGGCCTGCTCGATGAACCGTTGCACGCTCGTCGCGAACGATTCGTACGGGTGATGGACGAGCACGTCACCGTCCCGCAGCGTCGAGAACACCGATTTCGGCGTCTCGCCCTCAACGAAGCGGGGGTTGGTCGCCGGGACGAACGGCCGCTCCTTCAACCCGGGGCGGTCGGTGTCGTACAGCTGCCACAGCGCGCTCAGATCGAGCAGGCCGGGAACCCGTTGCACGTCGGCCACCTCGACGTCGATCTCGCTGACCAGCAGTTGCACGACCTCGTCATCGATGTCGCCGGCGACCTCGAGCCGGACGGCAGGGCCGAACCGGCGGCGCATCAGCTCACGCTCGAGCGCCTGCAGCAGGTCCTCGTCGCGGTCCTCGTCCACCTCGAAGTCGGTGTTGCGGGTGACCCGGAACAAATGGTGCTCGACGACCTCCATGCCCGGGAAGAGCATCTCCAGGTGTGCCTCGATCAGGTCCTCGAGCGGCAGGAACTCGGTTTCGATCGCGGACTGCGAGACGACGACGAATCGCGAGACGTTGTTCGGCACCTTGACCCGCGCGAAGCGCTGCGGCCCGCCGTCGGCATCGCGCACCATCACCGCGAGGTTCAGCGACAGTCCGGAGATGTAGGGGAACGGATGTGCCGGATCCACCGCGAGCGGCGTGAGCACCGGGAAGATCTTGCTGCGGAAGTACGAGGTCAGCCGCGACTTCTCCTCGTCGTCGAGGGCGTCCCAGCGGCGGATGTGGATGCCCTCGCTGTCGAGCGCGGGCGCGACGTCCTCGAGGAAGCACCGCGCGTGCCGGTCGACGAGCACGGCGGTGCGCTCGGCGAGTGCGGCCAGCACCTCTCGGGGTGACAACCCGTCCGGTGAGGGCAGCTGCAGGCCCATGTCGGCGCGACGCTTCAGCCCGGCGACGCGGACCATGTAGAACTCGTCCAGGTTGCTCGCGAAGATCGCGAGGAACTTCACCCGCTCGAGCAGCGGGAGGTTCTCGTCCTCGGCCTGGGCGAGCACCCGCTCGCTGTAGGCGAGCCAGGACAGCTCACGATTGCTGAACCGCCCGTCGGGGAGGTCCGGCGCCGGTTCGACGTGGACGTCCAGGTCGCCCTCGGGGACGGAGTCCTCGGCCTGGATCAGCGGCTCGACTGCACTGGCCATAGCGACATGATGCCGCGTCAATGTGAACGACCGACAAGACCGGCGCTCTCGGCCAGCGCCAGGGTGCGCGGGCCGAGTCCCCAGTGCGCGGCCGCGGCTAGGTCGGCGGCGGTGTCGACGTCGGCGCGCAGCCCGTCGGCCGCGGGAAGCGCGGACGCGATCTCGCCGTGCCGGCCGGCCGATCCGACGCCGAACCGCGGGTCCAGCGCCGTCCCGGGCGTGGCGGTGAGCAAGGTCGTCCCGGTGCCGGACGAGTCGGGCACGAAGCCGGCCGCGACCTCGGCCGCCGCGTCGAGTGCCGCGGCGAGGTCGGCCGCACGCAGCGCCGGCAGGTCGCCGACGAGCGCGGCGATGCCGTCGTCCGGCCAGTGCTCTGCCGCGAGCGCAGCACCGTCTCGCAGCGCGCCGTTGAGGCCGTCCGAAGTCTGCACGAGGGTCACACCGCGCCCTGGCCGGTCACCGATGACGACGACCCGGGCCACCGACTCGGTCGCGTGCACCGCTTCGAGTGTGTCGGCGCGGATCGCCTCGACGAGGTCGGCATGCACCTCAGGCGGGACGGTCTCGGCGAGCCGGCTCTTGGCGCTCGGCAACGCCCGCAGCGGCACCAGCACCGTCCACCGAATCGTCGGTTCGCCGGTCATCGCTGCGAGGTCACCACGTGATCAGGCCGATGTCGTGCCCGGTGGTGACCGGCGCCGCCGCGCTCGAGAGCAGGTCGAAGGCCAAACCGTGTTCGGGCACCGAGTTGTGGCACGTACCGCGCGCGAAGGGCCGCATTGCGTCCACGCTAACGGAGCGCGACCGGCGTTTGGCAGACTGCTCCCGCACGGCAACTCATTGGAGGTCATCGGTGCCGACCGCGAAATTGCGCAGGCCGGGGCACGGCGAGAAACTCGGCCTCGCCTGGTGGGTCGTGATGGCCGTGCTCTACCTGCCGGCGTCGCTCCTGATCAAGATCAGGTACCGCAACCTGGCGAAGCTGCCGCAACAGGGCGGCGCGATCATCGTCGTCAACCACGTGTCGCACATCGACCCGCTGCTGGTCGCGAAGATGGTCATCGACGGTGCGCGCCGGCCACGGTTCCTCGCCAAGGACTCGATCTTCGACGTGTTCGCCGTCGGCACGGCGATGCGGCGAATGGGGCACATTCCGGTCAAGCGCGGCAGCACGGACGCCCGCCAGTCCTTCGATGCCGCGGTCAAGGCACTCAATGCCGGTGGCGTCATCGTCCTGCACCCGGAGGGGACCGTCACCCGTGATCCGGACGGCTGGCCGATGGTCGGCAAGACCGGTGCCGCCCGCCTCGCGTTGCTAGCCCCTGACATTCCGGTGATCCCGGTGGCGCAGTGGGGTGTCCAGAAGCAGATCGACCTGTACCGGAAGAAGGTCAAGCTGATCCCACGCCCGCGGCACCTCATCTCGGTCGGCGACCCGATCGATCTCTCCGAGTTCCGCGGCGGCGCTGCCGACGCCGCCACGCTGCGCCGCGCGACGGACGTGATCATGCGCCGGTTGCGAGCTGACGTCGCGGAATTGCGCGGCGAGCCGGCACCGTCCGGTGATCTCTACCGATGGACTCGTTCGGCCAACGCGAAGAAGGCCGGATGAAGGCCGCCGTGCTCGGCGCCGGCAACTGGGGCACCGTGTACGCCAAGGTGCTCGTCGACGCCGGCAACGACGTGACGTTGTGGGCCCGCCGCGAACACATCGCCCAGACGATCGAACGTGATCACGCGAACCCCGAGTACCTGCCAGGCATCGAGTTGCCGCACGGCCTGCGCGCGACCCACGACCCAGCGCAGGCGCTCGACGGTGCGGAGCTGGTCGCCATGGCAGTGCCCTCGCAGACATTGCGCGAGAACCTCGGCGGCTGGGCGTCGCTGCTGCCCGCCGACGCGGTGCTGATCAGCCTCATGAAGGGCGTCGAGCTCGGCACCACGAAGCGGATGAGCGAGGTCATCGCAGAGGTCGCCGGCGCGGCGCCGGAGCGCATCGCCGTCGTGTCCGGCCCGAACCTCGCGCACGAGATCGCGCAGGAGCAGCCCACCGCCACGGTGGTCGCGTGCGTCGACCAGTCGTGTGCCGAGCTGGTGCAGCACGGCAGTTCGGCGCCGTACTTCCGTCCGTACACCAACACCGATGTCGTCGGATGCGAGCTCGGTGGCGCGGTGAAGAACGTGATCGCGCTCGCCTGCGGTATCGCGCAGGGCATGGGTTTCGGCGACAACACGGTCGCGTCGCTGATCACCCGCGGACTCGCCGAGACGGCGCGCCTGGGCGCGTCGCTGGGAGCCGACCCGCTCACTTTCGCCGGCCTTGCGGGCCTCGGCGACCTCGTGGCGACGTGTGCGTCGCCGCTCTCGCGCAACCGGACCTTCGGCGAACGACTGGGTCGCGGCGAGACCCTCGAACAGGCGCAGGAGGCGACGCACGGCCAGATCGCCGAAGGCGTGAAGTCGTGCCGTGCCGTGCTCGATCTCGCCCACCGGCACGGCATCGAGGTGCCGATCACCGCGGCGGTCGAGGCCGTCTGCTTCCGCAACCTCAGCCCGCGGACGATGGGCGAGTTGCTGATGTCTCGATCGACGAAGAGCGAGGGTCGGTAGGTTCTACCGCGTGGGACGGATCCGGGTCGCAGTCATCTACGGCGGTAGGAGCAGCGAGCACGGGATCTCGGTGGTCTCGGCCGGAGCAGTGATCAACGCGCTCGACCCGGACAAGTACGAGGTCGTCCCGGTCGGCATCACGCCGGCCGGCGCGTGGGTGCTCACCGAAGGCGACTCGTCCGCGATGCAGATCAACGGGCGCACCGTGCCGACGGTGGGCGAGGGCACCGCGGTGGTGCTGCCCGCCGACCCGACCGCCAAGGGCCTGGTCACGGTCGAGCCGGGCAGCGGCGTGCAGGCGCTCGAGAAGGTCGACGTCGTGTTCCCGGTGCTGCACGGGCGATGGGGCGAGGACGGCACGATCCAGGGCTTGTTCGAGATGGCCGGCATCCCTTATGTCGGCCCGGGTGTGTTGGCCAGCGCCGCGGCCATGGACAAGGTGGTCACCAAGAAGCTGCTCGCCGCCGAGGGCCTCGCCGTCGGTTCGTACTCAGTCATCCGGAACCGCGCCGAACCGGCTTCGCAGATCACCCTCGGGCATCTCGGTTTGCCGGTGTTCGTCAAGCCGGCACGCGCCGGCTCGAGTGTCGGGATCACGAAGGTCACCGACTGGAGCGACCTGGGCGACGCGCTGGGTCTGGCCTTCGAGCACGACACCAAGGCGCTCGTCGAAGCCGCCGTGGTGGGCCGCGAGGTGGAGTGCGGCGTGCTGGAATCCGCGGACGGCACGCCCGAGGCGTCGTTGCCCGCAGAGATCCGGCTCACCGGCGAGCACGACTGGTACGACTTCGAGGCGAAGTACCTGGACGACGCCAGCGAGTTCGACATCCCGCCGAAGCTGCCGGACCACGTCATCGCCGAGATCCGCGAGGCGGCGTGCCGGGTGTTCGTCGCGCTGGAGTGCGCGGGCTTGGCCCGCGTCGACTTCTTCGTCACGCCGGACGAACAGGTGATCGTGAACGAGATCAACACGATGCCGGGGTTCACGCCGATCTCGATGTTCCCCCGGATGTGGGACGCCACCGGGGTGCCGTACAGCGAGGTCATAGACCGGCTCATCGCCGCCGCGCTGCGCCGCGCCCGCTGACCCGCTAACGCAGCGGGAGGACGAGCAGGGCGAGCAAGCGGTCCGGCTCGGCCGCGACGTCCGCGGTCAGGCCGGTGTGCACCGGACCCGGCTGGACGACGGTCGAACGCGGCGCGGTGAGCCAGCGGAACCGCCGCCCGATGTCCTCGCTCGCGCCGGTGCCGGTGCCGTCGCAGGTCTCGGCGGCGGCGCGCAGCGCGGCCGAGATCGCCGGTACGTCGGCGTCCGGGTCGATTGCGCGCAGCCGGTCCTCGTCGAGGTGTACGCGCGCACCGAGGTACTCGGCGATCTGGCTGTAGACGATCACGCCCGCGTTGATCGACTCGCCGCGCTCGACGCGCGGGACGACGCGCAGCACGGCGTACTCGAACGCGACCCTCATCGCGCGACCAGCCCGGTGCGCGCCTCGTGGCGCTGCAGCAACGCCTCGACGTAAGCCTGACGCGCATCGTCGACCGACCCGAAGTGCGTGTCGTGCGCCAGCCACACCTCGGGCACCTCGGCAACCGCCGCCTCGATCGATGCCGCGGTGACGAGCGGCGCAAGCGCGCTCTCGGCCGCATCGAGGTCCGGGTGACTGGTCAGCAGCGCGTGGTTGCGCGCGTCATAGGGCCGCACCGGTGACGTCCACGCGTGCTGGAAGGTGAGTGCCGCGCCGTGATCGATGAGGTACGGGCGTCCGTGCCAGAACAGCATGTTCGGGTTGCGCCAGGTGCGGTCGACGTTGCCGATGAGCGCGTCGAACCAGAGCACCCGGCCGGCAAACTCGGCGTCGATCGGGAACGCGCCGGCGTCCAGATCGAGTGCGCCCGGCAGGAAGTCGATGCCGAGGTTGCGTCCCGGCGAGGCGCGCAAGAGGTCCTGCACCTCCTCGTCCGGCTCGTTGGTCGCGAGCGCGGGATCGACCTCGACGGTGACCAGGTCGCACACCGGCAGCCCCAGCGAGCGGGCGAGCGTCGTCGCGATCACCTCGGCGATGAGCGCCTTACGGCCCTGGCCCGCACCGGTGAACTTCACGACGTAGGTGCCGAGGTCGTCCGCCTCCATGAGGCCGGGCAGCGAACCGCCTTCGCGCAACGGGGTCACGTAGCGCGTGGCGGTGACGTCGCGAAGCACGGTTGCCGAGCCTACTGACCCTGAGCCAGGGGGTTCAGCCGCGGAAGCGGTCGTAGTCGGGTGGGATGGGCAGGTCGAAGCGTGCGCACAGCAACGACACGTCGTGCCAGTCGTCCTCGTCCACGGCGTAGCCGCTGTGCCAGCGCACCTCCCAGGCGGGCGCGATGCAGCGGACGGTGCGACCGCCGATCGTGCCGTATCCGTCGAGCAGATCGGACGGGAACCTCTCGCCGGTGCCGTACACCACCGCGCCGTTCTCGCCGCGTTCGAACAGGTGGAAGTCGATCTCGCGTCCGTGCGTGTCGCCGTACACGAAGTTCCACGGCATCGTGTCGTCGCGAGGGACGGGCGTGAACCCGCGCACTTGGAGGTGCTGGACGAGCAGCGGCGCGTGGTGCGCGGGAAGGAAGATGTCGAGGTCCTCGTGGCGGCGGGTCTGCTCGCCGAGCAGCGCGTCGACGCCCCATCCGCCGTTGAGCCAGACGACGATGCCGAGTTCGTCGGTGAGGTCGAGGAACGCGACGACGTCGGGCAGCGTCAGTTCGCGGAAGGTCACTACGCGATGGTGCCTGATGCGCGAAGCTCGGCGACCTGCCCGTCGCCGTAGCCGAGTTCGGTCAGCAGTGTCGCGGTGTCGCCGCCGATCGCGGTGAGTGCGGTCGCGCCGCCCTGGGTGGCCGAGAACTTCGGTGCCGCGGCGGCGAGCGTGGCCGGTCCGACCTCTGTGTAACTGCGCCGCGCGAGGTTGTGCGGATGTGTCGGCGCTTCGGCGAGGGTGAGGACGGGCGCGACGCATGCGTCGAGTGGTGCGAAGATCTCGTCCCACTCGTCGCGGGTCTTCGTACTGAACGCGGCGGTGAGCGCGTCCGCGCAGGCTGTCCATTGCGCCCGGTCGTAGGGGGACGGGGCGTTCTCGAGCCCGAGCGTTGCGATCAGGACTGCCCAGAACTGCGGTTCGAGCGCGCCGACAGCTACCCACCTGCCGTCCGCGCATTCGTAGCAGCGGTAGTTGGGTGCGCCGCCGTCGAGCATGTTGGCGGCGCGTTGATCGGTCCAGCCGCCCAGTGCGAAGAAGGTGCGTGTCATCGAGCCGAGGTAGGCCGCGCCTTCGGTCATCGCGGCGTCGACGACCTGGCCCGTCCCGGACGAGCGCGCGCGCAGCAGCGCGGCGAGCAGCCCTGTGACGAGAAACATCGCACCGCCACCGAAGTCGGCCACATAGTTGGCCGGCGGCCACGGCGGGCCGTCCTTCGGGCCGATGCCGTGCAGCAGACCGCTGATCGCGAGGTAGGTGATGTCGTGGCCGGCCGTCGCCGCGAGCGGGCCGTCCTGTCCCCAGCCGGTCATCCGGCCGTAGACGAGCTTCGGATTGCGTGCCCGCACCTGCACCGGACCGATGCCGAGGCGTTCGGCGACGCCGGGACGGAAGCCCTCGATGAGCGCGTCAGCGGTGTCGCAGAGGCGCAGCACGAGGTCGGCGCCGCCGGGCTTGCGGACGTCGACCTGCACCGAGCGGCGGCCGCGGCCGAGCGGTCCGGCGGGCAGGCCGTCGAACGGTCCGGTGGCCGCCAGCTTGTCGATGCGGATGACCTCGGCGCCGAGGTCGGCGAGCAGCATGCCCGCGAACGGCACGGGGCCGATCGCGGGCAGCTCGATGATCCGAGTCCCGCTCAGCGGGCCAGTCATGCGGGTTAGAACGTCTCGCCGTTCTCGGCCTTCTTGCGCAGCAACGGATTCGGCTCGAAGCGCGGGCCGAACTTGGCCGCGAACTCCTCTGCACGTGCCACGAACGCGGTCACGCCGCCGGGGTAGCCGTTGATGTACTGCAGCACGCCACCGGTCCACGGCGGGAAGCCGATGCCCATGATCGAGCCGATGTTCGCGTCGGCGGTGGTGATGAGCACGCCTTCCTCGACGCAGCGCGCCGACTCGACCGACTCGATGACGAGCATCCGCTCCTCGAGCTCGTGCAGGTCGACCGCGCCCGGATCGTCCTGGACGGGGAAGTGCTCGGCCAGACCCGGCCACAGCCCGGTGCGCTTGCCTGCTTCGTCGTAGTCGAAGAAGCCCGCGCCGCGCAGCCGTCCCGGACGGCCCAACTCGACCATCTTCTCGACGACGGCCTCGGCGGGGTGCCGCACGTAGCTGTCGCCCTGCGCCTCGCGCGTCTCGTTGCGGATCTTCAGGAACAGCTCCATGTTCAGCTCGTCCGCGAGCTGCAACGCGCCGACCGGATAGCCGGCCTGCGTCGTCGCCTGCTCGATGGTCGCCGGCGCGACACCCTCGCCGAGCATCGCGAGCGCTTCGTTCACGAACGTGCCGATGACGCGCGAGGTGAAGAATCCGCGACTGTCGTTGACGACGATCGGCGTCTTCTTGATCTGCTTGGAGTAGTCCAACGCACGCGCCAGGGCCGCGTCGGAGGTCTGCTCGCCGCGAATGATCTCGAGCAGCGGCATCTTGTCGACGGGCGAGAAGAAGTGCAGCCCGATGAAGTCCTGCTTGCGCTGCACGCCGTCGGCCAGGCCGGTGATCGGCAGCGTGGACGTGTTGGAGCCGAGCAGTGCGTCCGGCAGCACGATCTTCTCGGCCTCGCCGAACACCTCGTGCTTGAGCGACTGCTTCTCGAAGACGGCCTCGACGATCAGGTCGCAGCCCTCGAGCGCGGCGTAGTCGTCGGTCGGCGTGATGCGGGCAAGCACCTCGTCCGCCTTGGCCTGCTCCGTCTTGCCGCGACCGACCGCCTTGTCGAGCAGCTTCTTGGAGTAGTCCTTGCCCTTCTCGGCCGCCTCGAGCGAGACGTCCTTCAGCACGACGTCGATGCCGTTGCGCGCGCTGACGTACGCGATGCCCGCGCCCATCATGCCTGCGCCGATGACGGCGACCTTCTGCGTGGGACGCGGCTCGTGGCCGTCCGGGCGGGAGCCGCCCGCGTTGATCGAGTTCAGGTCGAACCAGAACGCCTGGATCATGTTCTTCGCGACCTGGCCCTTGGCCAGGTTGACGAAGTAGCGGCCCTCGACGGCGAACGCGGTGTCGATGTCGACGGTGGCACCCTCGACCGCCGCGCACATGATGTGGTGCGGCGCCGGCATCGGCGCGCCCTTGAGCTGCTTGCGCAGGTTCGCGGGGAACGCAGGCAGCATGCCGGCCAACTTCGGTGAGGACGGCGTGCCGCCCGGCATCCGGTAGCCGTCGGCGTCCCACGGCTGCTTGGCCTCGGGGTTCGCGCTGATCCACGCGCGCGCCTTGTCGAGCATGTCGTCCGGCGTGCTCGCGATCTCGTCCACGATGCCCAGGCCGGCCGCCTCGGCCGGCTTGTACCGCTGGCCCTGCAGCAGCACCTTCATCAACGCGTCGGCGATGCCGAGCATGCGCACGGTGCGCACGACGCCGCCTGCGCCCGGCAGCAGACCGAGGGTCACCTCGGGGAAGCCGAACTGCGACTTCGGATTGTCGAGCGCGACGCGGTGATGGCACGACAGCGCGATCTCGAGACCGCCCCCGAGCGCGGCACCGTTGAGTGCTGCGACGACGGGCTTGCCGAGCGTCTCGAGCCTGCGCAGATCCGACTTGATCTTCGTGACTCCGGCGGCGAACTCGGCAGCGTTGCTGTCGTTGACCTGCGAGAGCAGCTTCAGGTCGCCGCCGGCGAAGAACGTGTCCTTGCCGGAAGTGACGATCACGCCGGTGATCGAGTCCTTCTCGTCGTGCAACCGGTCGATGGCCGACGACAGGGACGACCGGAAGTCGTCGTTCATCGTGTTCGCGCGCTGGTTCGGGTCGTCCAGTGTCAGCGTGACGATGCCGTCACTGTCCTTGTCCCAGGTGATCGTTCCGGTCATGCTCAAACCCTTTCGACGATCGTCGCGACGCCCATGCCGCCGCCGACGCACAGCGTCGCCAGGCCGTAGCGCAGGTCGCGGTTCTCGAGTTCGTCCACGAGCGTGCCGAGGATCATCGCTCCGGTCGCACCGAGCGGGTGGCCGAGCGCGATCGCGCCGCCGTTGACGTTGACCTTCTCGTGCGGCACACCGCCGTCCTTCATGAACTTCATGACGACCGCGGCGAACGCCTCGTTGACCTCGAACAGGTCGATGTCGTCGACGGTGAGGCCGGCCTTGGCCAGTGCCTTCTGCGCGGACGGCAGCGGGCCGGTGAGCATGATCGTCGGCTCGGTGCCGACCACGCCAGTAGCAATGATGCGCGCTCGAGGCGTGAGGCCGAGATCCGTGCCGACCTGCTCGCTCCCGATGAGCATCAGCGCGGCGCCGTCGACGATGCCCGACGAGTTGCCCGGCGTGTGCACGTGGTTGATCTTCTCGACCCAGTGGTACTTCTGCAGTGCCACCGCGTCGAAGCCGCCCATGTCACCGATTGCCGCGAAAGCTGGCTTGAGCCCGGACAGCGACTCGACGGTCGTGCCGGCGCGGGGGAACTCGTCCACCTCGAGGACGCTCTGCCCGTTGATGTCGAGGACCGGGATCACCGAGCGGCTGAAGTTGCCGTTCGCGATCGCCTTCGCCGCGCGGTCCTGCGACTCGGCCGCGAAGGTGTCGACATCGGTGCGACTGAAGCCCTCCATCGTGGCGATCAGGTCGGCGCTGATGCCCTGCGGGATGAAGCTGGTGTCGTAGGCCGTCTGCGGGTCCATCGCCCAGGGACCGCCGTCCGAGCCCATCGGGACGCGCGACATCGACTCGACGCCGCCGGCGACCAGCAGGTCCTCCCAGCCGGAGCGGACCTTCTGAGCGGCGATGTTGACGGCCTCGAGGCCGGACGCGCAGAAGCGGTTGAGCTGGAATCCGGGGCCTGAGGTCTCGTAGCCCGCGGCCAGCGCGGCCGTGCGGGCGATGTCGGCACCCTGTTCACCGACCGGCGACACGCAGCCGAGGATGACGTCCTCCACGCGGCTGGGATCCAGGTCGGGGTTGCGCTTGCGCAGTTCCTCCAGCAACCCGACCACCAGCGAGATGGGCTTGGTGCCGTGCAGTGATCCGGTGTTCTTGCCGCGCCCGCGTGGGGTGCGAACGGCGTCGTAGACGAACGCTTCGGTCATGGATGCCCCGTCCTATCAGGTCTCGATACTGCCAGTATTACTGTCACAGTCGAAGCGCGCCAGTAGAGGTGATCTGTTCTACGCTGAGTCCCATGGCGGCACCCGTGCACGACCTCGAGCTCACCATCGACGAGCTCGCGGCCCGTACTGGAACGACCGTACGCACGCTGCGCTTCTACGCAACGCAAGGCCTGCTGCCGCCGCCGGAGCGCCGCGGCCGGGTCGCCTACTACGGCGCGACGCACCGGATGCGGCTGGAACTGATCCGCACCTTGCAGGAGCACGGCTACACGCTGGCCGCGATCGAGCGGGTGCTCGCGCGCATCCCGCTCGATGCCGCGCCGGCCGAGTACGCGGTGCAGTCGGCCGTCCTCGCGCCGTGGTTGCCGGAGCAATCCGAGCAGTACGACCGGGCCGGGCTCGAACGGCGGGTCGGGCGACGGATCAGTGACGAGGAGATCGGCTATCTCGAGCAGGTCGGCGCTCTCCAGCGCGACGGGGACGACCAGTTCCGGGCCGCGTCGGCGGTGCTCGGGCACGCCGTGGCGCTGATGCAACTGCCGGTGCCCGCCTCGGTGCTGCACGACTCGGCCGAGATCATCTCCGAGCACGCGACCGCGGTCGCGAACGGGCTGACCGAGGTGTTCATCAAGGCGATCTGGGGTCCGTACCAGCACGGCGAGATCGACTCGGACCAGGTGGTGGCCATGCTGTCGCGACTGCGCCCGCTGGCGGTGCAGGGCCTGGTGAGCGCGTTCGGGCGGGCGGCCGACCGGGCCGCGCGCCGCGGCCTCGACAAGCCCTGAAGCCCTGCCGTTACTTGCGGCGGGTGCAGAGCTTGCTGAGGTCGGTCGTGTTCGGGTCGGTGGTGCACACGGCCGGGAGCACCTTGGCGATCGCCCGCGAGATCGTCGGCATCGGCGCCGCGTGGTACTTCGCCGGCACCGTGACCGAGATGTAGATCGCGCGGTCCACCGTCGTGTAGACCTGCGCGCCGTTGACTGCGGTGACGTCGTAGTACGGCCCGGCCAAGCCGGTGGCCGAGATCAGGTTCCGTGAGTCGCCGGGCACCAGCGTCTTGGGACGGGCGACTCCGCAGCTGAACACGATCGCCGGATCGCCCCACGCCTGCACCTGACCCGAGGCGGGCTGCGACACCGTCTCGCGCAGGTTCTGGCCGTCCAGGGTGAGCGGCAGCTCGCTGATCACCTGGGCGCACTTCGAGACCGTGGTCGCGCCGGCGGACGGCGGTGGTGACACCGACAGCGCGGGCAGCACGCGTCCGGAGGCGGTCGGATGAAGTGCCCCGTGGTCGGAGCCGGCGCCGCCGAGCAGCAGCCCGAGAGCCAGCACCACCGGCACTGTCACGACGGTCGCGATGACCGCCGCGCGCCGGGTCTCCGGTTGGATCGCCTACCGCCTAGAGGTTCACGACCGGGCAGGTCAGGGTGCGGGTGATGCCGGCCACCGCCTGCACGTTGGCGACGACGAGCTTGCCCAGGTCGTCCACCGTCTCGGCCTCGGCCCGGACGATGACGTCGTAGGGGCCGGTGACATCCTCGGCGTTTGCGACGCCGGGTAGGTTTCGGATCTCGGCTGCGACCGACGCGGCCTTGCCCACTTCGGTCTGGATCAGGATGTACGCATTCACACTCATGGCTAGCAGCGTGTCCTTTCGCCAAGTCGCGTCGTCGGGACCGGTAGAACGTAGCGCAGGTGTCCGGCGGCGCTGTCGGGCAGCGGACTGAAGGGCGAGCGTCATCACTGTTTCGGACCTGGGCGAGTTCGGCCTGATCAAGCGGGTGACCACCGGCGCGACCGGCGCGCCCAGCACGCTGATCGGGCCGGGGGACGACGCCGCCGTCGTCGCTACGCCCGACGGACGGGTGGTCGCCTCGACCGATCTGCTGATCGAGAACCGGCATTTCCGCCGTGACTGGTCGACCGCGAACGACATCGGGCACAAAGCCGCGGCCCGCAACTTCGCCGACATCGTCGCGATGGGTGCGGTGCCGACCGCGTTGCTCGTCGGATTCGGCGCGCCCGGCAGCCTCGATGTCGAATGGGTGGACGGTCTGGTGGCCGGGCTGCGCGAGGAGTGCGGCGAGGTCGGCGCCGCCGTGGTCGGCGGGGACGTGACGGCAGCCGATGTCGTGATGCTCGGCATCACCGCACTCGGGGACCTGCAGGGTCGTGACCCGGTGACCCTCGGCGCCGCGCGCCCCGGCGACGTCGTCGCGGTGACCGGACGGCTCGGCTGGGCTGCCGCAGGCTTCGCTGTCCTGGGCCGTGGCTTCCGCTCGCCGGTGTCGGTGGTCTCGGCGCACCGGCGGCCTGAGCTGCCCTACGCCGAGGGTCCCCGCGCGGCCGAACTCGGCGCGACCGCGATGACCGACGTCAGCGACGGCCTGGTTGCCGACCTGGGCCACCTGGCCGAGGCCAGCGGCGTGCGGATCGAGATCCGCGGCGACGCCCTGGACGTCCCGGCCAAGCTGCGCGAGGTCGGCGCCGCGCTCAACGTCGACCCGCTGGTGTGGGTGCTCACCGGCGGTGACGACTACGCGCTCGCGGCGACGTTCCCGAACGGCACGCTGCTGCCTGACACCTGGCGGGTGATCGGTCTCGTCGGCGACGGCGAGGGCGTGCGGGTGGACGGCCGGCGCTGGCCGTCAGGCGGGCACGAGCACTTCCGCTGATGTCGGCCGTCCCGTCCCTGCAGTTCGCACCGCGCTCGCTCGACTCGCCCGAGGCGCTCGCCTTCGTCGAGGCGATCCAGCGGTTCTACGTCGAGGTCTACGGCGACGAGGACGACGACTCGACCGACCCGGACGAATTCACCCCGCCGCATGGGCTGTTCGTCGTGGGCTATCTCGACGGTGCTCCGATCGCGTGCGGCGGATGGCGGCGCCACGACGAGCGCACCGTCGAGGTGAAGCGGATGTGGGTCGCGCCGCAGGAGCGGCGCCATGGGGTCGCCCGCCGGTTGCTCGCCGAACTGGAACGCACCGCCGTGCTTGCCGGGCACCGGCGGATCGTGTTGACGACCGGCGCACCGCAGCGCGCCGCGATCGCGTTCTACACCGCGAACGGGTACCTCGTCAGTGACGCGCGGTTCGGTCACTACGCACAGTTCGACGACGCGGTGTTCTTCACCAAGCAGATCGGCTGAACAGAACTCTGCGGCGGGTGCCCGTCATGCGAGTCCCACCCTGCTCGCACGTCGTCCGCCCGCCGCTTAGGTACAGAGTGGCCCGGATCGCCGAGATATTCGACGCATAGTTGCGCCAGATTTCCCTTGCACGACAGACGATTCGTCCTTATTCGGCGGGACTGACCCCATTACGGCGCGCAATCACCAGCGCTTCGGACGTGCTCGCCGAGCCGAGTGCACGACGTGCAGCGGCCAGCCGCCGGTCTGCAGTGCGGCGGGACAAGTGCAACGCCTTGGCGGCTTCACCGAGCGTCCGCCCGGCGAGCAGTTGCGCGAGCAGTTCGCGTTCATCGCTCGACAGTTCCGGCCCGGACTCGGCGACGCCGACCCGATGATCGAGCTCGCCGAGGCGGGACAGGTCGTCGCACAACTGGTCGATGACCTCCCGCGGCGCGGTGGCGTGCACGAGCAGGTCGTGTCCGGCCACGGCCGCGAGCACGACCTGGGTGGCGGTGGCCGGGTCGCGCACCGGCCGAACGGCCAGCTTCAGCCGGTCGGCGGTCCGGGCGGCGGCCGCGACGTCGACGCCCTCCAGGACGACGAAGCGCGCCACCTCAGGCCGTCCCGCTCGCGGCGAGAGTTGCTGCGTGCGTCCGGCTGGTCGCCCCGAGCTTGGCCACCGACGACGCCAGTTGCGACACGACGGTGTGCCGCGAGATGCCGAGTCGCTGGGCTATCTCGGCGTTGGTCAGCCCGTCGCCGACCAGCCGCAGCAACTCACGCTGCCGCCCGGTGAGCAGGTCGCCGGCGGAACGGGTGCGTGGCGCCGAACGGCGCACCCCGGCAGCCCGCAGCGACCGGTGTACCCGGCTGAGCAGCGGCAACATCCCGAGACGGGTGAGCCGGGCCTCGGCGTCGGACAGCAGCTCGATCGCGGCGTCGCGGTCGCCGGTGCGTCTGGTCGCCTCGCCCTGCGCCCACAGGCAGCGGAGCTCGCCGCGCTGGTGGAACGGAGCCCAGCGCGCGGCGGCGGTGCGGAACGACTCGGCAGCGGCGGCGTCCTCACCGCGGTGCAGCAGCCCGATGCCGGCAACCTCGGGGGACACGGCGGACAACATCGCTCGCGGATGCGGCGGCGGTGCCGGTCCGGGGTCCTCGCCGAGGTCGAAGCGGGCCCACCCGCGCGAGCAGTGGAAGAACACCAGGTTCGGGTCCTCCTCCGACATCGTCGCCGCGCGTTCGGCGTATTTCAGGGCCTCGGCCGGACGGCCGCCCCACAAGGACGCCTCGGTCAGGATCCAGTCGTGCTGGATCTTGCCGCGGTAGTCGTCGATGAATCGGTTCTCCGGGGTGTCCAGCCGGCGCAGCGCCTCGTCGATGCGCCCGAGATCGATCAGCGAGAGACACAGGCTTTCCATTACCGTGTCGCGGGCCCGCTTCTCACGGATCCGGTCGAGCAGTTCCTCGGCGCCCAGCAGCACGCTGTCGTAGTCCGCGGCGTGGAAGTCGAGTCCGAGCAGCGCCGCCTGGAACCCCTGCTCCCAGTCACCGAGGCCCAGGTCGTGCGCGCGGGCGATGAACCGGCGACACAGCTCCCGCGCCGCCTGCTGGTCGTCGCTTGATTCGTGGAAGCTGGCCAGATTGTTCGCGGCGAGGAACTCCGTCGACACGTCGCCGGCGGCGTGTGCCGCTTCGATCGCCTTCTCGAGATGCTCGGCTCCGCCGGGCTCGTCGGCGATGGCGAGCGCGGTGCCGTAAAGGTATTCGGCCCGGGGAACGTCCACGCCTGCCGACCGGGCCAGGTCTAGTGCCGCCGCGGTCTCGGTGACCCCGCGCTCGAGATCGGCGTCGAGGAAGATCGGCACCCGCCCGTGCTCGATCCGCAACTGCACGGCGATCTCGCTGTTCGGGTCGTCGACCAGCGCCATGCCGGCCTCGAGGGCCGACCGCAGGCCCTGGTTGTCACCGGCGCTCCAAGCGCTGCGTGCCCGCAGCAGGCACGTCTCGGCCTGCGCCGGCCGGTTGTCCGGGTCCACCAGATCCAGGACGGCCACCATCGCGTCCCAGTTGTTCGCCCGCTCGAGTGCGCGTGCGGCGCGCAGCCGCAACTCGTCGGCCTGCGGTCCGCTCGCGCACGCGGCGGCGATCGCGAGGTGACTCGCCTGCTCGCCGGGCCGTTGGGTCGCCTCGGCGGCCCGAAGCGCGGCGGCGAATGCCAGATCTGTTTCGCCGGCCAGGTGGTAGTGGCGCGCGGCCTGCCCGTCGTCGAGGAACGCCCGGGCGAGCCGGGCGTGCAGGGCCCGGGCCTCGTCGGGGTCGAGTTGGTCGACGAGCACCTCGGCGAGCAGTGCGTGGCGCACCTGCACGCCGGTGTCGGCGGCGGGGACGACGAGATCAGCGTCGAGCAGGCTCTTCACGCCCGCCTCGCCGAGGATGTCGACGGGCAGCGGACGGCCCGCCAGGGCGAGCAAGGCGAACGTGTCACGCCCGACCGCGTCGAGGTTGCGCAGCCGCGCGGCGATCGACAGCCGCAGGCTCGCCGTCGGCTCGCCGGTCGCGCTCAGCTCGCGCAACAGCAGCGGATTGCCGCCCGAACGGGCCACCACCTTCTCGACGGTGCCGCTGATCAGATCGGGACGCAGCCGTCGGAGGAGGTCGACGGAGTCCTCGATCGCCAGCGGCGCGATCCACACCTCGACGAAGCCGGCGTCGCGCAGCCGGTCGAGCACGGCTTCGGCGGCCGGATCACCGCGGCGCACGCCGGCCAGCAGCCCGATCCGTCCGGCCAGCTGGACAGTGACCTCGAGCGTCGCCGCATCCGCCCAGTGCAGGTCGTCGAGGATCAGCACACCGGCGCCGATCGCGGACTCGACCTCGACCGAAACCGCGATCGCGTCGCCGTGGCGCACCGGGCGGCCGAGCGCGCGCCGTAGCGGCAGGTAGTCCATCCACGACAGCGTCGACAGCGCCCCGCCCTCCGCGGTCGGCCGGCCGCTCGCCTCGGCCGCGGAGCGCAGCAGGGCGGTCTTCCCGACGCCGGCCTCGCCGACCACGACGACGGCGCGGTCGTCGGCGAGCAGGCGGGCAAGCTCTGCCGCCTGGCGATCCCGGCCGATCAACACCTGGTGATCATCGCAAGAACGATTACGGCCCGCCTCTCAAGGTGAGGGCGGGCCGTTGTCGTGTCGCGACAGGCGCGACGGTGCGGGTCAGCCGCGGACGACCTTGCCGGCCTTGAGGCAGGACGTGCAGACCGTGATGCGGCGGCGCGTGCCGGGCGCAACGAGGGCGCGAACGCGCTGCACGTTCGGGTTCCACCGACGGTGGGTACGGCGGTGGGAGTGCGAGACGGACATGCCGAAGCCGGGCCCCTTGCCGCAGAGATCGCAGACGCTGGCCACTATGGCCTCCTTGACGTGCCGATTGCGTACAAATCATCGAACCCCGGAATCGGGGCAACCGGAGAAGTCTAACCGGTGGCGCACGGCGGCTCCAAACCCGCCTCGGCCTGCTGCGCGGCACCCGGAGCTCTCACAAGTATCGTTCGTCGGCGAACTACTGGCTCGGGGGGTGGGGACGTGCTCGACGAGCTCGATGCAGCGGCCGTCTCCCGCTGGAGCAGCACTGCGACCGCCTCGCTGGAGGCTCATCGCGACGAGATCGACCGGCTCAACGTGTTCCCGGTCCACGACAGCGACACCGGGACGAACATGGCGACGACGCTGCGCGCGGGCGTCGTGGCCCTGAGCGAGGCGACCGCGGACGATGCGGCCACCGCCCTGCAGGCGCTGGCCCGCGGCGCCGTGCTGGGCGCCAGCGGCAACTCCGGCAACATCCTGGCCCAGCTGTTGCGGGCCATCGCCGACGCCGCGAGCGAGTCGCCGAACTGCGACGCGGCGGCGATCCGCGAAGGGCTGCGGCGGGGCGCCGTGCAGGCGCGCTCGGCGGTGGCCGACCCGGTGGACGGCACGATCCTGACCGTGGCGGCGGCTGCCGCCGACGCCATACCGGACGGGCCGGTGGGCCTGGCCGAGCTGGCCGGGCTGGCGCTCGCGGCGGCCGACGAGGCCCTGAGCCACACCCCGGAGCAGCTGCCGGTCCTCGCCCAGGCCGGTGTGGTGGACGCCGGTGCACAGGGCCTGGTGCTGCTGCTGGAGGCCCTCGTCCACACCGTGGGCGGGCACGCACCCGAGATCGTGGTCCCGGACGGCGCACCCGACCCGGTGCACCTGTCCGCCGGCCACGGCGGCCCCGCCGGCACCGACGGGTTCGAGGTGCAGTACCTGCTCGAGACCCCGGCCGGGTTCGGCGACGCCGCCGCCGACGAGCTGCGCACGGCGCTGCACCGGCTCGGCGACTCCGTCGTGGTCGTGGGCACCGGCGACGGCACGTGGAGCGTGCACGTCCACACCCCGGACGCCGGCGCGGCGGTCGAGGCGGGCATCTCGGTAGGCCGTCCGTATCGGATCACTGTCGCGCCGCTCGAGGACGAGTCGCCGAAGGCCGGAGCGGTGATCGCGCTCGTCCCGGGTGAGGCGCTCGGCGCGCTGTTCGAGATCGAGGGCGTGCGCGTGGTCGCCGCCGACCGTCCGAGCGTCGAGGACGTGGTCGCCGCCGTGACCGGGGCCGGCGTCCGCGAGGTCGTCCTGCTGCCCAACAGCGCGGCGCTCACCGAGATCGCCGATGTCGCCGCGGCGACCGTCCGGGAGCGCGGCGTGCGCGCCGCGGTCGTCCCCACCCGCTCGCCGGTGCAGGCCATGGCGGCGGTGGCCGTGCACGACTCGACCCGCCGATTCGACGACGACGTCGTCGCCATGGCCGAGGCGGCGGCGGCGACCCGGTTCGCGGAAGTCACCGTGGCTGACGGCGACTCGATGACCTCAGCCGGGATGTGCCACGCGGGTGACGTCCTCGGGCTGATCGACGGCGAGGTCGTCGACATCGGCCGCGGCGCGCTCGCCGTCGTGCTGGCCGTCGTCGACCGGCTGCTCGGCGTGGGCGTCGAGCTGATGACCGTGCTCATCGGCTCGTCCGGCCCGGCGAACCTCGGCGAGGTCCTGCGCCGGCACGTCCGGGACCGCTCGCCGCTGACCGAGGTGACCGTCTACGACATCGGTTCGTCGGACCCACCGCTCATCATCGGGGTGGAATGAACGTCACGCTCTCCACTCCGGTCGGTGAAGTCGTCGGTGGCAAGGCCGCGAAGGTGCTCGACAAGGCATTCGCGATCCGCACCGTCGGCGAGTTGTTGCGCCACTATCCGCGCCGCATGGCCGAGCGCGGCGAACTGACCAACCTGAATGAACTACAGGTCGACGAGGACGTCACGGTGCTGGCGCGCGTGATCAAATCGGTGGTCGTCGGTTACGGCAAGTCGGTGCGCGCGATCATCACCGTCAGCGACGGCACGGGCGAACTCGACCTGGTGTTCTTCGGGCCGCGCATGAAGTGGCGTGCCGACTCGACCAAGGTCGGTTCCGTGGGCATGTTCGCCGGCCGGGTCGGCAAATTCCAGAAGCGTCGACAACTGGTCCACCCCGATTTCGAACTGCTCGACGACACAGCGATGGCCGAGCAGGAGGCCGACATGTTCGCCCGCCGGCTCATCCCCGTGTATCCGGCGACGAAGGACATCCGCACCTGGGTGATCACGCGCTGCATCAACCAGGTGTTCGACGTGCTCGACAACCTGCCCGAACCGTTGCCGGCCGAGATCCGCGCGCGGCACAAGCTGCTCGGCTTCGAGGCTGCCCTGCACGGCATCCATCAACCGGACGACCGCGAGCACTGGTGGACGGCCCGCCGTCGCCTGACCTGGGACGAAGCGTTCGCGCTGCAGCTCGTGCTCGCGCAGCGCCGCCATGCTGCCGCGGTCAATCCTGCGATCGCGCGGCCACGCAAGAAGGGCGGTTTGCTCGACGCGTTCGATGCGCGCCTGCCGTTCGAGCTGACCGCGGGCCAGCGCGAGGTCGGCGCGACCCTCGAGGCGGAGCTCGGCGGCGAGCACCCGATGCACCGGCTGCTGCAGGGCGAGGTCGGCTCGGGCAAGACCATCGTGGCGCTGCGCGCGATGCTGCAAGCCGTCGATGCCGGGGCACAGGCCGCGCTTCTCGCGCCGACCGAGGTGCTGGCCGCGCAGCACGCGCGCACGGTCGAGTCGATGCTCGGCCCGCTCGCCCGGGCCGGGCAGCTCGGCGGCGCCGAAGAGGCCACCCGGGTCGTCCTGCTCACCGGGTCGCTGCCTGCGGCCGCCCGCAAGGCGGCGCTGCTCGATGCCGCCAGCGGCGCGGCAGGCATCGTGATCGGCACGCACGCGCTGATCCAGGAGCACGTGCAGTTCGCCGAACTCGGTGTGGTCGTGGTCGACGAGCAGCACCGGTTCGGCGTCGAGCAACGTGACGCGCTCCGCAGCAAGGCGGCGGCACCGCCGCACCTGCTCGTGATGACGGCGACCCCGATCCCGCGCACGGTCGCCATGACGGTGTTCGGCGATCTCGAGACGTCCACGCTCACCGAGCTGCCCGCCGGCCGCTCACCGATCTCGACCTCGGTCGTCCCGCTCGCCGAGAAACCCGCCTGGCTGCAGCGCGTCTGGACACGGGTGCGCGAGGAGGTCGCCGCCGGTCGGCAGGCCTACATCGTGTGCCCACGTATCGGCGCGGACATGTCCGACTTCGAGATGGAGTTCGACGGACTCGAGCTGCAGGAGGAGCAGGTCGAGGGTCACCGTCCGCCGCTGGCGGTCAGTGACGTGCTGCCGATGCTCGCCGACGGTCCGCTCGCCGGCCTTCGGCTGGCCGCGCTGCACGGCCGCATGACGCCGGACGAGAAGGACCTCACCATGACCGACTTCGCCGCCGGCCGCATCGATGTGCTCGTCGCGACGACAGTCGTGGAGGTCGGCGTCGACGTCCCGAACGCCACGGCCATGATCGTGCTCGACGCCGACCGGTTCGGCGTGTCGCAACTGCATCAGTTGCGCGGCCGGGTCGGACGCGGTGGGCATCCCGGCGTGTGCCTGCTGGTGACCGACGTGCCCGAGGCCGCGTCCGCGCGCGAGCGTCTCGACGCGGTGGCCGGGACGAACGACGGCTTCGTGCTCGCCCGGCTCGACGTCGAGCAACGGCGTGAGGGCGACGTGCTCGGGTCGGCACAGTCCGGCCGGCGCTCGCAGCTCAAGCTGCTGTCGCTGTTGCGCGACGAGGATCTCATCGTGGCCGCGCGCGCCGAGGCGGCCGACCTCGTCGCGGCCGACCCGCGGCTCGACGCCCATCCGCTGCTCGCGCGCCAGGTCGCGGATCTGGTCGGGGAAGAGCAGGCCAGCTACCTCGACAAGGCCTGATCGGTGGGCGACCAGTGACCCGCATCGTCGGGGGAGCGGCCAGGGGCCGCCACCTCGCCGTCCCCGCGAAGGGCACGCGGCCCACTTCGGACCGCGCCCGGGAGGGCCTGTTCAACACGCTGCGGGCGCACCTCGACGTCGACGGCGCGCACGTGCTCGACCTGTTCGCCGGCACCGGGGCGGTCGGGCTGGAGGCGCTCTCGCGCGGGGCGGCGAGCGTGACCTTCGTCGAGTCCGACCGGGCCGCCTCGGACGTGCTGCGCCGCAACATCGACGTGGTAGGCCTGCCCGGTGCGTCCGTCCAGCGCCGGCCGGCCGCGACCTACCTCACCACGGCCGGCACGGACGACCCGTTCGAACTGGTCTTCGCCGATCCGCCCTACGCCTACTCCGACGATCACGTGGCCGCCTTCCTGGCCGCGCTCTGCGAGCCGGGCTGGCTGGCCGAGGAAGCGATCGTCGTGGTCGAACGATCGGCTCGCGGCGCCGAACCGCAATGGCCGGGGTGCATTGCGCTCGTCACATCAAGGCGGTACGGCGAGGGTGTGCTTTGGTACGGTCGCCGTCAGTCATGAGTGCCGAGAATCGCGTTCGTCGCGCCATGTGCCCCGGCTCGTTCGACCCGGTGACCAACGGTCACCTCGACATCATCGGCCGGGCCGCGAACCTCTACGACGAGTTGGTCGTGGCGGTGTTCGTCAACCAGTCCAAGTCCAGCCTGTTCACCGTGGACGAACGACGCGAGCTGCTCGAAGAGGTGACCGCGCAGTACGGCAACGTCCGCATCGACAGTTTCGCCGGCCTGGTCGTCGACTACTGCCGCGACAACGGCATCTCGGTGATCATCAAGGGTCTCCGGGCGGTCAGCGACTTCGACTACGAGCTGCAGATGGCGCAGATGAACCGCGGGCTGGCCGGGATCGACACGCTGTTCATGCCGACTAACCCGGAATACAGCTTCCTGGCATCTCGCCTTGTGAAAGAGATCGCGAAGTGGGGCGGGGACGTCTCGTCCCTCGTCCCGCCGAACGTTCTCAAACGTCTGATCGATCGGGCGAGCGGGGCTTAGCAGGGCTCAGCAGAGGAAGCTGCCCTCGTCCGACGGCCTGATCGTCGGCTAGAGGGAGTTCCGGATGACCGACCAATCGCTTCGCCGGGTGGACGAGCTGCTGACCGAACTCGTCGAGCAGGTCGAAACCGCGCGCGCCATGCCGATGTCGTCGTCCTGCGTGCTGCCGCGTGAGCGCATCCTCGACATGCTGGACGAGCTGCGCGAGGTGCTGCCACCCGAGATGGACGAGGCGCGCCGCATCCTGGCCAGTCGCGACTCGCTGCTGCACGAGGCCTACGGCGAGGCGAGCACGGCCCGCGAGAAGGCGAACGAGCAGGCCGCGGCGATCATCGGCGAAGCAGAGGGCCGGGCGGTCGAACTGGTCCACGACGCCGAGGTGCAGGCCTACCAGATCGTCGAGCAGGGCAAGGTCGAGCACGCCACGCTGGTCTCGGCGACGACGATCCACCAATCGGCCGCCAGGTCCGCCGCCGAGCTGCGCGAGCACACCGACCAGCAGGTCCGCGACCTCCAGCAGGCCGCCGAGGACTACAGCGACGCGCTGCGCACCGAGGCCGACCGGTACGCCGCCGATACGAGGGTCGACGCCGAGCGGTACGCGACGAAGCTGATATCGGACAGCGAGGAGTACGCAGACCGCACGCTCTACGAGATGGCCGTGACGCTGTCGCGAGCCGCCTCGACCGCCGAGCAGGGGCGCATCGCGCTGGCCCAGCGTCGCCGCGACGGTGTCCCCGGCGGGGACGTGTACGACGCGGCCGCTGCCGCAGACGGCGATGAACCCGGCGAGGAGCCGTCCCCCGAGGCGACCGAGGACGCCGAGACGGCCGACGAGCGCGTCTCCGCCTGAGCCTCCCGGCCGGCGGATTAGAGACTGCGCGGCGGCTCGGCTAAACTGAACGACGGCCTCAACCTCATCAAGGCCGATCTTCGTATGCCTGAGAACTCGACACCGACTTCGCACCGGTCCCGTCCGCCGCGCTCGCGGCGCGACACCGGCCATTCCGGAGCCGACCCCAAGAGCCCGTTCGTCCACGACGTCCGGCCACTGGGTCGCCGCCCCGGAGCGATGCGCGAAGACCGGCGTAGTGTTCCCGCGCCTACGGCGATCGGCACTGATCTCATCGGGGTCGCGGAAGGTGCTCTGCTCGAAGTCGACGTGCGGCTCGAGTCGGTGACCGAAGGTGTGCTCGTCACGGGCACGGTCACCGCTTCGTTGCGCGGCGAGTGCGCGCGGTGCCTCGATCCGATCTCCGATGAGCTGGTCGTGGATGTCGTGGAGCTGTTCGCCTGGCCGGACAGCGTCACCGACGAGACGACCAGCGCGGACGAGGTCCACCGGATCGTCGGCGACTACCTCGACATCGAGCCGGTGGTGCGTGACGGTGTGGTTCTGGGCCTGCCCTGGACCCCGCTGTGCCGCCCGGACTGCGCCGGGCTCTGCCCGATCTGCGGGCAGCGTCTGGACGATCTGCCCGCCGGCCACGCGCACGAGACGATCGACCCTCGGTGGGCGGGGTTGGCGAAGTTCGCCGACGACGCGGCCGAACCGGACAGCTGAAGAGCCATCTTGAGAAGGAGTTACCGACGTGGCCGTTCCGAAGCGGAAGACCTCGCGTAGCAACACCCGGTCCCGCCGGTCGCAGTGGAAGACGAGCGCCCCGACGCTGGTGCCCTGCCCGAACCGCGCGTGTGGCGAGCTGAAGCTGCCGCACACCGCGTGCTCGAACTGCGGCCAGTACGACGGCAAGCAGGTCCTCGAGGTCTGACGACCTTTCCGACCGCCATGTCGCCGCGCCCGCGCCCGGCCGACCAGTCCGGGCTGACCGACGCACTCGGCGTCGACGTGGATGCCGAGTTGATGCGGCGCGCGCTCACCCACCGGTCCTACGCCTACGAGCACGGCGGCCTGCCGCACAACGAGCGGCTGGAATTCCTCGGTGACTCGGTGCTCGGCATCACGGTCACCGAGTCGCTCTACCGGCAACACCCGGACCTGCCCGAGGGCCGGCTGGCCAAGCTGCGCGCCTCGGTCGTGAACATGCGCGCGCTGGCCGACGTCGCTCGCGGCATCGGGCCGCAGGGCCTGGGCGCCTACCTCTACCTCGGTCGCGGCGAGGAATCCACCGGCGGCCGCGACAAGTCCAGCATCCTGGCCGACGGGCTCGAAGCAGTGCTGGGCGCGATCTACCTCGAGCACGGCCTGGACGTCTCGGCCCGCGTCGTCCACGAACTGTTCGACGCGCTGATGAAGGACGTCGCCGAGAGCGGCGCGGGCCTGGACTGGAAGACCAGCCTGCAGGAGCTCACCGCCGAGCGCGGCCTCGGCGTGCCGGAGTACGTGATGAGCTCGCGCGGCCCGGACCACGAGAAGACCTTCACGGCCGCGGCGAGCGTGGCCGGCGAGCACTTCCCGGCCAGCACCGGACGGAGCAAGAAGGAGGCCGAGCAGGCCGCCGCAGAGACCGCGTGGCGCGCGATCGCCGCGCGCCCGGTCCCGGACCCTGACCCGGCCCCGGAATCCTCGGCATCCTGACCCGGTGCCCGAGCTTCCCGAGGTCGAGACCGTCCGTGCCGGACTGCAGCGCTGGGTCGTCGGTCGCACCGTCGCGTCCGTCGAGGTCAGCCACCCGCGCTCGGTCCGGCGCCACGTCGCCGGCCCCGCCGACCTGGCTGCCCGGCTGAGCCGAGCACGGTTCGAGGCGGCGTCGCGGCGCGGCAAGTACCTCTGGCTGCCGCTGGCCGAGCGGGACGAATGCCTGATCGCCCATCTCGGGATGAGCGGGCAGTTCCTCGTCCGGCCGGGCGATTCGGCGGACGAGAAGCACCTGCACGTGCGCATCCGGTTCACCGATGACGGCCCGGAGCTGCGCTTCGTCGACCAGCGCACCTTCGGCGGGGTGCTGCTGGACGCGCTCGTCCCGGCTGCGGATCACCCGGACGAGCGGCTCCCGGAACAGATCGCGCACATCGCCCGCGACCCGGTCGACCCGCGCTTCGACCAGGCGCTGTTCAGCGCCCGGCTGCGGCGCCGTGAGTCGGCGGTCAAGCGCGCGCTGCTCGACCAGACGCTGCTCTCGGGCGTGGGCAACATCTACGCCGACGAGTCGCTGTGGCGGGCCAAACTGCACGGCGAGCGGCTGGGCCGCGCGCTGACCCGCGCGCAGGTGGACGAGCTGCTGGGGCACGTGCGTGACGTGCTCGGCGAGGCGCTGGAAGCCGGCGGGACCTCTTTCGACGCGCTCTATGTGAACGTGAACGGCGAAAGCGGTTACTTCGACCGGTCGCTGGCGGTCTACGGCCGCGAGGGGGAGCCGTGCCGCCGGTGCGGCACGCCGATCCGGAGGGTGGCGTTCATGAACCGGTCGAGCTATTTCTGCCCGTCCTGCCAGCGCCCGCCGCGGCGCTACTCCGGGCGGATTGCGAGCCGAACCACAGCCGGTTAGCAGCGTGCTCTTGTTGACCGTTCGTTATCTCAGTGCAACCATGGAGTGACCTGACGGGGGCCTTCGCGCCGGTGCGACCTTGCCTCACAATCGGCGATCCGCCGGCATTGCGCTCCTCGACTCGTCGAGAACATGAATCGTCGAACACGGCCGAGGTTTCCTCGCGCCGGCCCGGCACAACCGGGTGACATGAAGGGTCTGCCGGATGGCACGCGCCTTGGTTGGCTACGTAGGCACGAACAACGAGCAGGTATTGGCATTCGAAGTGACGCGGCTGCGCCGCCGGGTCACGGAGCTGGAGAACGAGCTGGCCGAGGCCCGCTCGGAGCAGCACGCCGAGCTGGACCTCGAGCTGCACCGCATGGTGGAAGTCCTACCGGCCTAATCCGCCGAAGGCGGACCTGGTCTCCCCCGCTCGTCGCTGCGCTCCTCGGGGGTTGATCCTCCCTCGCTGGGGTCGGTTTCTCGAGTGGTCACTTGTGTCCTCTGGTGGTCATTCCTACCTGTCCACTAGAGCCACAAGTGACCACTTGAGCCCTCCCGCTGTATTTGGTGCCTCGACCTTCGGTTGAGAGTTTCCCCTTATAAACGTGGGGGAATCGCGTGCCCCTGACCGGATGCGTCGAATCAGTCGCGTAGGTTCGTCGCGTGCATCTGAAATCGCTGACGCTGCGGGGCTTCAAGTCCTTCGCCTCGGCGACCACGCTGCGCTTCGAGCCCGGCATCACGACCGTCGTCGGCCCGAACGGCTCGGGCAAGAGCAACGTCGTCGACGCGATCGCCTGGGTGCTCGGCGAGCAGGGCGCCAAGGCGCTGCGCGGCGGCAAGATGGAAGACGTCATCTTCGCCGGCACCGCCGGCCGCCCGCCGCTGGGCCGGGCCGAGGTCACCCTCACCATCGACAACAACGACAACGCGCTGCCGATCGACTTCACCGAGGTCTCGATCACCCGGCGGATGTTCCGCGAGGGCACCAGCGAGTACGAGATCAACGGCGAGCAGGTCCGGCTGCTCGACGTCCAGGAACTGCTGTCCGACTCCGGCATCGGCCGCGAGATGCACGTCATCGTCGGCCAGGGCCAACTCGACGCCGTGCTGACCGCCCGTCCCGAAGAGCGCCGTGGCTTCATCGAAGAGGCCGCCGGCGTGCTCAAGCACCGCAAGCGCAAGGAAAAGGCGCTGCGCAAGCTCGACGCGATGCAGGCCAACCTGACCCGGCTCACCGACCTCACCGGTGAGCTGCGTCGCCAGCTCAAGCCGCTCGGCAAGCAGGCCGAGATCGCGCGCCGGGCGGCCGGCGTGCAGGCCGAACTGCGTGACTCCCGCCTCCGGCTGCTCGCCGACGACCTGGTCACCCTGCAGGACGAGCTGCGCAAGGAGGTCGCCGACGAGGATGCCATCCGCGCGCGGCGCGCCGAGGTCGAGGCGGCGCTGGAACAGGCCCGTGCCCGCGAGACCGAGCTCGAGGCCGCGATCGCCGCCGACGCACCGACCGTGGCCCGCACCCAGGAAACCTGGTACCGCCTGTCCGCCCTCGAGGAGCGCTTCCGCGGCACCGCCTCGCTCGCGGCCGAGCGGGCCCGCCACCTCAGCGCCGTCCCCGACGAGGCCGACCGGCCCGCCGGGCGCGATCCCGAAGCGATGGAGGCCGAAGCCGCCGAGGTCCGCGTCGAGGAGGAACGCCTGCAGGGCAGCCTCACCGACGCCAAGGCGACGCTCACCGAGGTCGTCGCCGAGCGGCAGCAGCTCGAGCAGCGCCTCGCCGAGGCCGAGCGCGCGCTGGTCGCAGCCGCCCGCGCGGTCGCCGACCGCCGCGAAGGGCTGGCCAAGCTGGCCGGTCAGGTGAACGCGCTGCGCACGCGCGCCACGGCAGCCGGCGACGAGATCGCCCGGCTGAGCACCGCTGCCGCCGCCGCCCGCGAGCGGGCCGGCGTCGCCACCGCCGACCTCGAGCGCGTGCAGGCCGAGGTCGGCATCCTCGACGAGGGCGAGCTCGGCCTGGACGAGCGCCACGAGGCCGCCGTCTCGGCACACAAGATGCTCGAGGCGCGGGTCCGCGAACTCGCCGTCCAGGAGCGCGAGGCCGAGCGCGAGCGCTCGACCTGGGCCGCGCGCGCCGACGCCCTCGGTCTGAGCCTGGCCCGCAAGGACGGCGGTGGGGCGCTGCTCGCCGCGGGCGACCGGTTGCCCGGCGTGCAGGGCTCGCTCGCCGCGCTGCTCACCGTCGAGTCCGGCTACGAAGCCGCCATCGCTGCCGCCCTCGGTGCTGCCGCCGACGCGATCGCGGTCGAATCGGTCGACGACGCCGTCGCCGCGCTGCGACACCTCAAGACCGAGGACGCCGGCCGGGCCGGCCTGGTCGTCGGGGGCATTCCCGACCGGACGAGCCCACCTCCCGCGGTCGGGCCAACTCGTGCCGCGCTCGATCTCGTCACCGTCCCGGAGCGCTTCCGCGGCGCGGTGGCCGTGCTGCTGCGCGATGTCGTGGTCGTGGCCGATCTCGACGCCGCGACAGGGCTGGCCGGCTCTGGTCTCCGCGTGGTCACCCGCGACGGCGACGTCCTGGGGCCGGGTTGGGTCGAGGGCGGCTCGTCCTCGGCACCGTCGGCCATCGAGGTCCAGGCCGCCATGGACGAAGCGCGCCAGAAGACCGACGAGGCCGGTTCCCGGCACGAACGGCTGCACGCGCAGCTGACCGAGTCGCGCGAGCGCGCCACCGCGTTGCAGGCCGAGGTCGAGCAGGCCCTCGACGCGCTGCACGAGACCGACGCCCGGCTGTCCGCGGTCGCCGAACAGCTGGCGCAGCTCGGCGAATCGGCTCGATCCGCGACCGCCGAGGCGCGACGTCTCGACGAAACCTGCACCGCAGCCGAGGACGCCCGCGATCGCGACCTGGCCGGCCTGTCCGACCTGGAAGAACGGCTCTACCTCGCCGAGACCCAGTCGGACGAGCCGTTCGAGCCCGACACCGGTGAGCGCGACTCACTGCAGGCCGAGGTGGCCGCCGCCCGCCAGGCCGAGATGGAAGCCCGGCTCGCTGTGCGCACCGGCGAGGAACGCGTCCGCGCCGTGTCCGGCCGGGCCGAACAGCTGCTGCGTGCGGCCGAGATCGAACGCGCCGCCCGCGCCCGGCAAGAAGCCGCCCGGGCCGCCCGCGCCCGTGGCGCGGTCGTTGCCGGCGAGGTCCGCGACGCCGCGCGTGCCGTGCTCGCGCACATCGAGGGCTCCGTCGCAGCCGCCGTCACCGAACGCGACGCCGCCCAGCAGGACCGCGTGATCCGTGAGGGCGAGCTGCTGCAATTGCGCGGCGAGACCCGCCGGCTGGCCGAGGCCCTCGCCCAGCTCACCGACGCGGTGCATCGCGACGAGATGATCCGGGCCGAGCAGCGCATGCGCATCGAATCGTTCGAGGTGCGTGCCGTCGAGGAGTTCGGCGTCGAGGTCGAGGCGCTGATCGCCGAATACGGGCCGGACCAGCCCACCCCGCCGTCCTCGCTCGAGATCGCCGAGTACGAGCAGGCACGTGAGCGCGGTGACCAGGTCGTCGCACCGCAACCCGGCCCGTACCACCGGCCGACGCAGGAGAAGCGGGCCGCGCGCGCCGAGCGCGACCTCGCCCTGCTCGGCAAGGTCAACCCGCTCGCCCTCGAGGAGTTCGCCGCGCTCGAGGAGCGCCATCAGTTCCTGTCCACGCAACTCGAAGACCTGAAGAAGACCCGCATCGACCTGCTGACCGTGGTCAAGGAGGTGGACGAGCGCATCCTCGAGGTGTTCTCCAGCGCCTACGTCGACGTCGCGCGCGAGTTCGAGATCGTGTTCGCCACGCTGTTCCCGGGTGGCGAGGGACGTCTCGTCCTCACCGACCCGGACGACATGCTGCTCACCGGCATCGACGTCGAGGCGCGCCCGCCCGGCAAGAAGGTGAAGCGGCTGTCGCTGCTCTCGGGTGGCGAGCGATCGCTCACCGCGGTGGCGCTCCTCGTCGCGATCTTCCGGGCCCGGCCCAGCCCGTTCTACGTGCTGGACGAGGTCGAAGCCGCACTCGACGACACCAACCTCGGCCGCCTGCTCGAACTCATCGCCGCCCTCCGCGACAGCAGTCAGCTCATCGTCATCACGCACCAGAAGCGGACGATGGAGATCGCCGACGCGCTCTACGGAGTGACCATGCGCGGGGACGGTGTGACCCAGGTCATCAGTCAACGGCTCCGTGACACCACGGACGCCGAACCGGTACCCGCCGGGGCACGTTCCGACGCAAACTAGTCGCGCTGGTGTGCCGCCAGGTTGTCTGGCTGTGAGAAGGTCGCGAGTAATTCCGAGGCTGCCACCGGGTGACCTATCGTGGCCCGTGTGATGAGTAGTTCTCGTTCGGCGCTTCGCGCTGCCCGGATTCGACGCGTGGCCATCCTTGTGGCGGGCGCCGTGTCGGTCGCCCTGGTCGCTTCGGCATGCAGTTCCAACACCGCGCCGGGGCCCGCCCACACCGTGTTCCAGACCAAGACGGCGCAGCCCGGTGGCAGCACGAGTACCCCGTCGTCGGGCAAGTCGACCAAGCCCAAGAAGACCAAGCCGCCGAAGCCGAAGGGCAAGCCGGTGCACGTCTCGTCCGCCGTGCTGTCGGACGGTTCGCAGGTGGGCGTCGGCATGCCGATCATCCTGTTGCTGTCGCGTCCCATCAGGGAGGCCCGCGACTTCACCAGGGCCACCAAGGTGACCGTGAACGGGCACGTCGTCGACGGCGGCTGGTACTTCGAGCGCAAGTACGGCGACAACGGCCACCCGATCGAGGCCGACTACCGCACACGCAGCTACTGGCCCGGCCACGCCCGCATCCACATGCAGCTCAACACCAAGGGCGTGTCGGCCGGCACCGGCCTCGTGTTCGACAACGACCTCTCGCTGGACTTCTCCACCGGAGCTTCGAACATCCTCACCGTGGACGACTCGACCCACAAGCTGACGGTGATGAGCGACGGCAAGCAGTGGCCCGATGCCTCGACCACCTTCCCGGTGTCGCTGGGCTCGACCGCAACGCCGACCAAGCGCGGCGTGAAGGTGATCATGGAGAAGGGGCGCGACATCGCGATGCGCGGCCCCGGTTACTACGACCCGCACGTGAAGCTCACCCAGCGCCTCACCTACGACGGCGAGTACCTGCATTCGGCACCGTGGAACGTCTCGAACATCGAGCACGGCATCGACACGTCCAACGGCTGCACCAACCTGCTGCCGGCCGACGCGAAGAAGCTCTACGACTTCCTCGAGATCGGTGACGTCGTGCAGTACCCGAACGCGAGTGGTCCGCTGATGGGTCTCGGCGACGGGTACGGCGACTGGAACGTGCCGTGGCCGCAGTGGCAGTCCGGTGGCCTCTACCCGGTGTCCTGATTCAGACCTCGGTCGCCCGGAGCAACCTGGCCGGGCGCCTGCGCGACTACCAGTAAATGACTGACGACGAGCTCGAGCGACGGCTGCGCGACGCCTTCCAGGCGAAGGCGCAGTCGAGCGTTCCGGAATCGCGGGTGCCGCCGCCGATGCGCGACGTGCACCACCCGGTCTCGCACCGCGCGCAGACCAACCATTCCCGATGGCTCGCGCCGCTGGCTGCCGCGGTCGCCGTGCTGTTCGTCGTCGGCATCGCGGTCGTGGCGATGCGCAACCGCGACACCGGCACGCACCAGGTCGCCATCGGGCCATCGACGACGCCGTCGACGCACTCCGGCAAGGCACCGCCGACCGGATCCGCGACGGCCAGCGGCGGCTCGTCGTCGAAGACCACGCATGCGACGGTGCCCACCAAACCGGTGCACGTGTCGTCCGCGGTGCTCTCGGACGGCTCGCACGTGGGCGTCGGGATGCCGATCATCCTGTTGCTGTCGCGTCCCATCAAAGAGGCCCACGACTTCAGCACGGCAACGACGGTCACGGTGAACGGGCACGCCGTGCAGGGCGGCTGGTACTTCGAGCGCAAATACGGTGACAAGTCGCATCCGATCGAGGCGGACTACCGCACGCGCAGCTACTGGCCCGGCCACGCCCAGATCCACATGCAGCTCAACACCAAGGGCGTGTCGGCCGGCAAGGGGTTGGCCTTCGACGACAACCTGTCGCTGGACTTCACCACCGGCGCGTCGAACGTTCTCACCGTGAACGACGCCACCCACCAGCTCACCGTGATGAGCGACGGCAAGCAGTGGCCCGACGCCTCGACCACCTTCCCGGTGTCACTCGGGTCGAGTGCGACGCCGACCAAGCGCGGCGTCAAGGTGATCATGGAGAAGGGCCGCGACATCGCGATGCGCGGTCCCGGGTACTACGACCCGCACGTCAAGATGACGCAGCGGCTGACCTACGACGGTGAGTACCTGCACTCGGCGCCGTGGAACGTGGCGAACATCGAGAACGGCGTCGATTCGTCCAACGGCTGCACCAACCTGCTGCCGGGCGATGCGAAGAAGCTCTACGACTTCCTCGAGATCGGCGACGTGGTGCAGTTCCCGAACGCCAGCGGCCCGATGATGAGTCTCGGTGACGGTTACGGCGACTGGAACGTGCCGTGGCCGCAGTGGCAGACCGGCGGGCTGTACCGCACGAACTAGCGCCGCCGCCGTCGGGTCGGTCGACACGACACTGACAAGATGGACGCGTGGTATTCCTCTGGATCGCCCTCGCCGTGGTCGTCGTTGCCGCGATCGTCGTCGGGCTCGTCGTCCTGCCGCGGTCGCGCCGCGGACCGGCGGCACCGCCGGCACGTCCCGAGCCGCGCCCGGGTCCGGTCGAAGCGCCGCCACCGGAGGTAGAGCCGCGACCCGAACCGGTCGAGACCGCACCGCCGGCTGCACCCGAGATCGAGCAGCCCGAACCGACCGAGGGCCGGCTGCAGCGACTTCGTGCTCGCCTGGCCCGCTCGCAGAACGCGCTCGGACGCGGGCTGCTCAGCGTGCTCTCGCGCGAGAACCTGGACGACCAAGCGTGGGAGGAGATCGAAGAGGCACTGCTCACCGCCGACGTCGGAGTCCGGCCGACGACCGAGATCGTCGAGCGGCTGCGCACCCGCACGAAGGTGCTCGGCACGCGCACGCCGGCCGAGTTGCGCTCGCTGCTCACCGAGGAACTGGTGACCGCGCTGCAGCCCGATCTCGATCGCACCCTGCACGCGACGCCGTCCTCAGATCGTCCCGCCGTGGTGCTCGTCGTCGGCGTCAACGGCACCGGCAAGACCACGACGTGCGGCAAGCTCGCACGCGTGCTTATCGCGGACGGGCATTCGGTGCTTCTCGGTGCGGCCGACACGTTCCGTGCCGCCGCAGCGGACCAGTTGCAGACCTGGGGATCCCGGGTCGGCGCCGAGACGGTGCGCGGCCCGGAAGGCGGCGACCCGGCGTCGGTCGCGTTCGACGCCGTCAAGAAGGGGACCGAGGCCAAGGTCGACACCGTCCTCATCGACACCGCCGGGCGACTGCACACCAAGGTCGGCCTGATGGACGAACTCGGCAAGGTCAAACGCGTCGTCGAGCGGCAGGGCCCGGTGGACGAAACGTTGCTGGTGCTCGACGCGACGACCGGCCAGAACGGGCTCACCCAGGCACGCGTGTTCACCGAGGTCGTCGACGTCACGGGCATCGTCCTGACGAAGCTCGACGGCACAGCCCGCGGTGGCATTGTGATCAGCGTGCAGCGCGAGTTGGGTGTGCCGGTCAAGCTGGTCGGGCTCGGCGAGGGCGCCGACGACCTTGCGCCGTTCGAACCGGCCGCCTTCGTGGATGCGCTGGTGGGGGAGTAGCCGGTGCGTGCACTCTACAAGCCGGCAGCGTCGCCGGGTTTCGAGTTGGTCGATCGTCCGGAGCCGTCCGCGGGCCCGGGCGAGGTGAAGATCCGTGTGCTGCGCACCGGCATCTGCGGCACCGACCTGCACATCGAGTCGTGGGACGCCTGGGCGGCATCGGCGGTCAACGCACCGCTGATCCCGGGTCACGAGTTCTGCGGTGAGGTCGTCGACGTCGGTGCCGGCGTGCAGGACGTTCATGTCGGCGCACTCGTCTCGGGCGAGGGCCACGTCGTCTGTGGCACCTGCCGTAACTGCCGCGCGGGCCGACGGCACCTGTGCATCCGCACGTCCTCGGTCGGCGTCAACCGCGACGGTGCGTTCGCCGAATACGTCGTGCTTCCCGAGTCGAACGTGTGGGTGCATCGCGACGAGCTCGACCCCGATCTCGGCGCGATCTTCGACCCGTTCGGCAACGCGGTGCACACGACCCTGTCGTTCCCGCTCGTCGGTGAGGACGTGCTGATCACCGGAGCCGGGCCGATCGGGCTGATGGCCGCGTCGGTCGCACGGCATGTCGGTGCGCGGTTCGTCGTGATCACCGACGTCTCGCCGTACCGACTGGAGCTGGCCCGGGCGATGGGCGTCGATCTCGCGCTGGACGTGTCGCGCGACTCGATCGCGTCGGCGCAGGACAGGCTCGGCATGCTCGAAGGCTTCGACGTGGCGCTCGAGATGAGCGGTCACCCGTCCGCGCTGCCGGATGTGATCGCGAACCTGAACCACGGTGGACGCATCGCGATGCTCGGCCTGCCCAGCCAGCCGATCGAGATCGACTGGGGCAAGGTTGTCACGCACATGATCACCATCAAGGGCATTTATGGTCGCGAGATGTTCGAGACGTGGTACGCGATGTCGGCGATGCTGCGTTCCGGGCTGGAGATCTCGTCGGTGATCACGCACCGCTTCCCGGCCGTCGATTGGGCCGAGGCGTTCACCACCGCGCGGAGCGGACAGTGCGGCAAGGTTGTGCTCGACTGGACGGAGGTATAGCCGTGTACGGAGCGGTGCGAGACCAGCTGCAGACCACCATCGACGAGATCCGGACAGCCGGGCTCTACAAGGACGAGCGCCAGCTCGTCTCGCCGCAGTCATCGCACGTCGCGACCGGTGGACGCGACGTCCTGAACTTCTGCGCCAACAACTACCTGGGGCTCGCCGATCATCCGGCCGTGGTCGCCGCGGCGAAGGCCGCGCTGGACGCGTGGGGCTTCGGGATGGCGTCGGTCCGGTTCATCTGCGGGACGCAGACCCAGCACGCTGCGCTCGAGTCACGGCTGTCGACGTTCCTGTCGACCGAGGCGACGATCCTGTACTCGTCCTGCTTCGACGCCAACGGCGGCGTGTTCGAGGTGCTGCTCGACGACTCCGACGCGGTCATCTCGGACGAGCTGAACCACGCGTCGATCATCGACGGCATCCGGCTGTGCAAGGCGAAGCGGTTCCGCTACCGCAACCGCGACATGGGCGATCTCGAACAGCAGCTGCGCGATGCGGCGTCGGCGCGGCGCCGGCTGGTAGTGACCGACGGGGTGTTCTCGATGGACGGGTACCTCGCGCCGCTGGCCGACATCTGCGACCTGGCCGAGCGGTACGACGCGATGGTGATGGTCGACGACTCGCACGCGGTCGGCTTCGTCGGCGACACCGGTGCGGGTACGCCCGAGCTGGCCGGCGTGCAGGACCGCGTCGACGTGTTGTCGGGGACGCTCGGCAAGGCGCTCGGTGGCGCGTCCGGCGGTTACATCTCGGGGCACCGCGAGATCGTCGAGCTGCTCCGGCAGCGGTCGCGGCCGTACCTGTTCTCGAACGCCGTTGCGCCGTCCGTCGTGGCAGGGTCGCTGGCCGCGCTCGATCTGGCCGCGTCCTCCGATGCGGCCCGCGCGCAGTTGCGCGCCAACACTGCGCAGTTCCGGAACCGGATGAGCGACGAGGGCTTCGACGTGCTGCCCGGCGAGCACCCGATCACGCCGGTCATGTTCGGCGATGCAGTGCTGGCCGGGAAGATGGCCGAGGAGATGCTCAAGCACGACGTGTACGTGATCGCGTTCAGCTATCCGGTGGTGCCCCAGGGCAAGGCGCGCATCCGCGTCCAGCTCTCCGCCGCGCATTCCGAGGACGACGTCGAGAAATGTGTCGCTGCCTTCATAGCCGCTCGGGACGCGGTCGCCTGACCACCGTGGCGGGTCAAGTGGTCATTTGTGGCTCTGGTGGTCGGGCGTAGCTGACCACCAGAGGCCCGAACTGACCACTTGCGCCGGGTGGGCCGGTGTCGGGCCGCCGCCCGCGCCGGTGTCAGCCTCCGGCGGATAGGTCGGCGTTGGCGATTATCGCGTCGTGCACGTACTCGGCGAGGCCGGGTGCCACCGCGTCGAAGGTTGCGCGGAACCGGTCGTCGGCGAGGTACATCTCGGCCAGGCCGCGGTGCATGTCGTACCCGCAGTCGTAGAACCACGTCGTCAGGAACAGCCGGTGCGCCTCGGCGAGCGCCATAGCGGGTTCGGACGTCGGCGGCAGGCCGGCGCGCATCGCGTCGGCGAAGTTCCGCAGGCCGGCGTCGGACTCCTCCTTCAGCCGCGCCCAGTCGTCCTTCGTGTACTCGGCGGCGCGGCGTTGTGACTCGCGGTACGCGTCGGTGTCGCCCCACCGGTCCTCGGCCTCGCGGGCCCATTCGCCGCCGACCTTGTCGGTGCCGAACACCTCGAACTGTTCCTCCGGGGTGAGTCTCATGCCCATCCTGCGGGCCTCCATCTCCTTCTCGAGTGCGGCCAGCAACGCCTGACTACCCTCGATCCGCTCTCGCACGAGTCGGTGCTGGCGGCGCAGGTGATCGTCCGCCGTGCGGTCCGGATCGGCGAGCATCGCGGCGATGTCGTCGAGCCCGAAGTCGAGTGCTCGATAGAACAGGATCTGCTGCAGGCGTTGCAGGTCGTCATCGGTGTAGAGCCGATAGCCCGCGGGACTGCGTCGCTCCGGCGTGAGCAGGCCGATGTCGTCGTAGTGATGCAGCGTGCGCACGGACGTGTGCGACAGTCTCGCCACTTCGCCGACGGTGTACTCGGACTCGCTCATGTGGGTAACCCTGCAGCCTCCCGCCGCGTGAGGGTCAAGCGAATCGGCTGCGCGAAATCACCGCGCGGCGCAGATCGTCGGTCGCGTCGACGACCGCGCGCCTCAGCCCCGAGTGCAGGTCCGGACGGTCGAGCAGCCTGGATGCCGAAGTGAGCGTCGACTCCGTCACAGCCGTGCTGGGGTACGTCAACGCTGCCAGCCGACCGACGACCCAACCCGAGCGCAGCCGCGCGGTCTCGGCGATCTCGGCGAAGTACCGCTGCGCGTACGGCTCGGTCGCCTGCGTCTGCAACGGATCCCAGAACCCGCGCGCCGTCGCGTACAGCAGCACCGCGGGGCGATCCGCGTCGGTCATGACCAGCCGCCAGGCGTCCTGCTTGGCCTGCTCGGTCGGGACGAGCGCCGAGCACAGCGCGGCCCGCTCGGCTCCCTCCGCACTCGTGTCCGCTGCCAGTTCGGCCTCGATGTCCGACGGCCCGAGTGACCCGAGCGCGCACAGCCGCGCCGTCAGCCGCCAGCGCAGGTCCGGATCGAGGACGACGCCGTCCGGCACCTCGCCCGCGCGCAGCCGTTCGAGCCGCTCCGGGTCGGTGCTGAACGCGATCAGGCCGCGCAGCGTGGCCAGTTGCCGACCGCTGTCGGCTTCCGACTCGGCCAACCCCTGCTCGCACGCCGCCGCCAGCCGCTCAGAGGCCGCTGCCGCATCGGGCAGGTAGATGCCGAGCAAACGGTCCGTGGCCGACTGGACCATGTGCGACAGGAGGATGTCGTCGGTCTCGGTCGCCATCGCGGTGCACAGAATGCGCAGCGCGAGCTCGGGGTTCACCTCGGCGTCGTTGACGGCGAGTTGCAGCGCGTTCCAGACGATGGCCCGCGCCAATGGGTCGAGTTCACTGAACCGGGCCGGCATCGCGTTCCACTCGGCGTCGGCCAGCCCGATCTTCGCCCACGTCTCGTCGCCCGCGCCCGGCAGCAGCAGCGAGCCGCCCGACAGCGGCAACGCGGTCTCGTCCGCACGGACCAGAATTGGCGCCGTCTGCCCCGACGGATAGGAGCGCACCGTGATCGCGTGCTCCCGTTGCGCCGGACGGTCGGGCGGCGACTCGCGCCGCAGCACCGCGCCGTCCACCCGCAGTGTGTCGAGGCCGGCCGTGCGCAACCACTGGTCAGCCCACTCCGGCAGCCCTTCCGCGCCCGCCGCCGTCCAGGCCGCGAGCAGGTCGGCGAACTCGGCATTGCCGAACGCGTGCGATGCGATGTAGTCGCGCAGCCCGCCGAGGAACACGTCGTCGCCGAGCCGCGCCGCGAGCTGGCGCAGCACCGAGGCGCCCTTGGCGTACGAGATGCCGTCGAAGTCGTCGAGTGCGCTCGCCGAGTCCGCGGCGCCGTTACCGGCCACCGGGTGCGTGGACGGCCGACGGTCCGCGGGGTACCCCCAGCTCTTGCGGTTCACCGCGAACTCGATCCACGCCGACGCCTCGCCGAGCGTGGCGCACACCCCGTGACCCAGGTACTCGGCGAACGACTCGTTGAGCCAAAGGTCGTCCCACCAGCGCATCGTGACCAGGTCGCCGAACCACATGTGCGCCATCTCGTGCGCGATGGTGTTGTTGCGCGAGACCAGCTGACCGTGGGTCGCCCGCGACCGGAACAGGTACTGGTCGCGGAACGTCACGCAGCCCGGGTTCTCCATCGCGCCGGCGTTGAAGTTCGGGACGAAGGCCTGGTGGTACTCGCCCCACGGGTAGCGCAGGCCGAAGAGCCGGTGCAGCTCGTCGAAACACTGCGCGGTGTGCGCGAGCAGCGCAGGCGCGTCGCGGTCGAGCTCGGGGGCCAGGGATGCGCGGCCGTGCAGCACGAGCGGGATGCCGTCGTGCTCGCCGCGCACCGAGTGGTACGGCCCGGCGACCAGCGTGGCCATGTAGGTCGCGAGTGGACGATCCTGGCGCACCGTCCACTCGCCGGCCGCGGTTCGCGACGGCGGCCCGTTGCCCGCGACCGTCCAGTCGTCCGGGCACGACACCGTCAGCGTCAGCGGCGCCTTGAGATCGGGCTGGTCGAAGCAGGCGAACCACCGCGGCGCGGCATCGAGGAACGACATCGCGTACAGGTAGACCAGCCCGTCGGCCGGATCGACGTAGCGCACGAGGCCCTCGCCGTCGTGCGAGTAGGCCATCACCGTGTCGACGACGAGCTCGTTCGACTCCTGCAGTCCGGACAGCTGCAGGCGCCCTTCGGAGTAGCCAGCCGTGACGTCTCGCCCGTTCAGGACGGCGCTCGCCACCCGCACCGGCGCGAGGTCGAGGAACGTCGTGGCGCCCGCCTCGGCCTCGAAGCGCACGGTCGAGACCGAACCGAATTCCAGGCCGTCGCTGGTCAGATCGAGGCGGATGTCGTAGCTGACGGCACGGACGACTTGGGCGCGTGCCTCGGCTTCGGTGCGTTTGAGGGCCGGCATTTCCCGAACGCTATCGCGCCGGGGTGGGACGATAGGCGCATGCCGTCGATCTTCCGTGACCCGATCCCGGTCACCTACGTGGATGCCGACAACAATCAGTTGGCGGTGACCGACTACGCGGACCTCCTGCCACGGGTCGGTGAGAACATCCGGCTCGGCAAGACGCCCTACGTGGTCGAGCGGATCGGATACGACATGCCCGACAAAGTGATCACCGGCGTCTGGGTGATGTGCCGACCGGCCTGACCGCCCCGCCGCGTTAACCCGCCTGAAACAAGTCGGTGTGCCTTCCCGAAACCTGTGCGCCAGAGAGTCGGGGGGAACTCAACGCCGACCGTGGAGGCTGAATGGACGGGTACTACGCGTGGATGATCGTGGCGACGGCCCTGGTCTTGATGATGACCGTGCCGGCGCTCGCGCTTTTCTACGGAGGCATGACCCGGTCGAAGTCCGTGCTGAACATGATGATGCTGTCCTTCGTCGCGTTCGCGGTCGTGGGCATCGTGTTCGTCCTCTGGGGCTGGTCCGAAGGGTGGGGCGGCGACGGCGTCGGCAACGGCAACGGCGATCTGATCGCCAGCCCGTTCAAGATGTTCGGCCTGCACAACGTCAGCACCGCCAGCTACATCTACGTGCTCTTCCAGCTCACCTTCGCGGTCATCACCGCGGCCCTCATCTCGGGGTCCATCGCCGACCGGGTCAAGATCGGCTCCTGGATGCTGTTCGTGGGCATCTGGGTCACGGTGGTCTACTTCCCGATCGCCCACAACGTCTGGGCGGGCGGCTGGTTCTACAAGCACTTCCCCAACCTCGACTACGCCGGTGGCACGGTCGTGCACATCAACGCCGGTGTCGCCGGCGCGGTTCTCGCGTTCGTGATCGGTCGCCGGGTCGGCTGGCCGCGTGACCCGATGAAGCCGCACAACCTGACGCTGACCATGATCGGCGCCGGCCTGCTGTGGTTCGGCTGGTACGGCTTCAACGTGGGTTCGATCGTGTTCACCTCTGACTCGCTGAAGGACCCGTCGAAGTTCTCCACCCAGTTCTACGCCGAGACCGGCGTGACCTTCATGAACACCACACTGGCCACGATGGCGGCGATGCTCGGGTGGCTGCTCGTCGAGCGCCTGCTGCACGGCAAGGCGACGTCGCTCGGCGCTGCGTCTGGCGTGGTGGCAGGTCTGGTGGCGATCAC